>JBAQKO010000203.1:0-7605 GCA_049301075.1 Rhodoferax sp. | reverse complement strand
GGCATGCCTGCCGGGCCTGCGCCTGGCGCAGCCGGGCGAGTTCACCGAGCGTGCGTTCCTGAATGACAAGATCGACCTGGCGCAAGCCGAAGCCATTGCCGACCTGATTGACGCCAGCACGGAGGCTGCGGCGCGCAGCGCGACGCAATCGTTGTCGGGCGCGTTCTCGCGCGAGATCCACGCCCTGCGCGATGCCCTTATTCACCTGCGCATGCTGGTCGAGGCCACACTCGATTTTCCGGAAGAGGAAATCGATTTCCTGCAGAAAGCGGATGCCCAGGGGCAGTTGAACCGGCTGCAAGCGGGTCTGCACGCGGTCATGCAGAAGGCCTCCCAGGGGGTGTTGCTGCGCGAAGGCATCAAAGTGGTGATTGCGGGCCAGCCCAACGCCGGCAAGTCGTCCTTGCTCAACGCACTGGCCGGCGCCGAACTGGCCATCGTGACGCCCATCGCCGGCACCACACGCGACAAGGTACAGGAAACCATCCAGATTGAGGGCGTGCCCATCCACATCGTGGACACGGCGGGGTTGCGTGAAAGCAACGACGCAGTGGAACAAATCGGTATTGCCCGGGCCTGGGAGGCGATTGAAGGTGCCGATGCCGTGGTATTTCTGCACGATCTCACCCGCGTCAGTGCTACTGATTATGTAGCAGATGACGCAGTCATTGCGGGTGTTTTGGCCGAAAAACTACCGAAAAACGTGCCGATCATCGATGTCTGGAACAAGGCCGACGCTGTGCCCGGCGCAGCGCCGGCGACCGGTCTGGCGCTGTCGGCCCGGACCGGCAGCGGGCTGGACCCGTTGCGCCGCCGCCTGCTGGAAACAGCGGGCTGGCAGCAGGCGCCGGCGGGCGGGGTATTCATGGCCCGCGAGCGCCATGTGCAGGCCTTGCGCCGGGTGGACGCCCATGTGATGGAGGCCGCGGCCCATTTGGGGGCGCAGGCCCAGACACTGGATTTACTGGCGGAAGAGCTGCGGCTGGCGCAAAACGCCTTGAGTGAAATCACGGGTGAATTCACGTCGGACGATTTGCTGGGCGTCATTTTTTCCAAATTCTGCATCGGCAAGTAAATCGCCTGCTTTACACTGTTTCCATCGTTGAATCAGGAAGTAAACAACAATGGCACTGATCCCTTGGTTTCGCAAAAAGGTGGAAGTCAAGCCGCACGACGGTGTCGACAGTTCGGGGCTGGGCCACACCGACGGGGCGCTGCCTTTTCATTCCTCAGCCCGGGAGCAGGCGCACGGGGCGCAGTCCAGCAGCGGTGCCAACCGTAAAAGCGAACGGTTGCAGCAGCGGGAATTGTTGTATGCCGTGGTGCGCGACTCCATGACCAAGGCCGGAGTGTTGTCTTCGAACTACAAATTCAAGGTGCTGTCGCTGGACTCGCGGGGGCGCCAGTACATGATCATGATGGACTTGGCCGGTTCGCACGCCGGAGAGGTCAGCCGGCTCGCCGAAATGGAAGGCCTGATTGCCCAGTACGCCAAAGCCCGCCATGACATCGTGGTGACGGCGGTCTATTGGCGTCTGAACCAGCAGGCGGCGGCGGCGGCCAGCGCGCCGGTGCGCGCGACGGCGCCTGTGGCGTCTGATGCACCGGCCAAGCCGGGCTACGAGCCACTGCAAGCCGATGAGGTGGCTGCCTTCAAGCAGGCGCTGGCTTCCGTTTCAACTTCCGTGCCTCTCTCGGCTCCGGGTGAAATCATCCGCTCCAAGCGCCGCAATCCGGCGCCCCAGCCTGACTTTCAGGAAACCCAGGTGGACGATCGTCCACTACCCTTGAGCAGCACCCAGTACGGCGACCTGAACTAGTTCGCCAGCGGCGAAGACGATCCTGGTGGGGTGGTCTCAGTGGCCCTCGAAATCCACCAGGGTGAACAGAGGCAGTCCGCCGTCCCGGAGCTTTTGCGAGCCGCCCAGTTCCGGCAGATCCACAATGGCGGCGCCTTCCATGACATGGGCGCCCAGGCGTTCCAGTAGTTTCTTGCCCGCCATCATGGTGCCGCCGGTGGCAATGAGGTCGTCAATCAGCAGCACCCGGTCACCGGCCTTGACGGCATCGGTGTGCAGCTCGACCGTGGCGCTGCCGTATTCCAGTTCGTAGGTTTCCTCCACGGTGGTGAACGGCAATTTGCCTTTCTTGCGGATGGGGACGAAGCCGATGTTGAGTTCATAAGCCACGACGGCCCCCAGAATGAAGCCCCGGGCGTCCAGGCCAGCCACTACGTCGGGGCGCCTGGCAGGGTCCATATACCGGTGCACAAAGGCATCAATCAGGACGCGAAACACCTTGGCGTCCTGCAGCAGCGGGGTGATGTCGCGGAACTGCACGCCCGGTGTGGGCCAGTCCGGTACGGTGCGAATGTGGTCTCGTAGGTACTGGTTAACGCTAAGGTGTTGCATGGGTCATCCGGGAAAAGTCGGTCACAAGGCGCGCCCAAACGTTATTGTGCCTTCAAGGGGTAGCCACACACGACACCTAGCCTCTGGATAGGTCTTGCTCGGCCGCGGCCAGCGGTTCGGCCTTGCCGGAGAGCACCAGCGTGTCGCCTTCCTGCAGCGCGGCGCTGTCCAGAGCGGCAACTGTCTTGCCGTTGCTGCGCCGCAGACTGATGACACGCACATCCGGGAATTGCAATGCCAGGTCCGCCAGGGTGCTGCCGATGGACCGGGTGCCGGGTGCCAGGGTGACCGATGCCAGCCGTTCGTTTTGCAATTCGTCCAGGGAATTGTCATCGGCCCCGTGGAAGAAGCCCCGCAGCAATTTGTAGCGGGCATCCCGCTGGTCCTGCACGATGCGGATCACCCGTCGCATGGGCACGCCGACCAGCGCCAGGGCGTGGCTGGCCAGCATCAGCGAACCTTCGATGGCCTCGGGGACGACCTCGGTGGCCCCCGCCGCCCGCAAGACCTCCAGGCTGAAGTCGTCCTGGGTGCGCACAATCACCGGCACCTGGGGCGCATGCGCCTGGGTGTGGCTCAGCACCTTCAGGGCACCGGGCACATCCAGGTAGGTGATGACCACGGCACTGGCGCGTGCCAGGCCCGATGCCATCAGAGCCTGCAGACGGGCAGCGTCGCCAAACACCACCGAATCACCCGCGGCGGTGGCTTGCCGCACCCGGTCGGGATCCAGGTCTAGCGCCATGTATGGAATACCTTCACCTTCCAGCATGCGTGCCAGGTTTTGCCCGCAGCGTCCGTAGCCGCAGATGATGACGTGCCGGTTGGCGTTGATGGATTTGCGCGCGATGGTGGTCATCTGCAACGACTGTTGCAGCCATTCGCTGGCGACCAGCTTCAGGACGATGCGGTTGCTGTACATCACGATAAAGGGTGTTGCCAGCATGGACAGCACCATGCCCGCCAGAATGGGGTTCAACAACACGGGCGGCAGCAGGGCGTTTTCCTGGGTCAGTGTGAGCAGCACAAAGCCGAACTCCCCGGCCTGCGCCAAGTACAGGCCGGTGCGCAGGGATACGCCCGGGCTGGCTCCCAGTAACCGGGAGAGCAGCGCAATCAGAATGCCCTTGAACAAGGTTGGCACCACCAGCAAAAGCAGCACCAGCGGCCAGTACGCCAGCACCAGACGCCAGTTCAGCAGCATGCCGATGCTGATGAAAAAAAGACCCAGCAGCACGTCATGGAAGGGCCGGATGTCGGACTCCACCTGGTGCTTGTACTCGGTCTCCGAAATCAGCATGCCGGCAATGAAGGCCCCCAGCGCCAGGCTCAGGCCCGCCAGTTCCGTCAGCCACGCCAGTCCCAGGGTAATGAACAGCAGGTTGAGGACAAACAACTCCTCGCTCTTGCGCCGGGCTACCAGCGTCAACCAGCGGCGCATCACATGCTGCCCACCCACCAACAGCACCGTGATGAGCACCACCGCTTTGAGCGCCGCCAGTGCCAGTGCGCCAACCAGCTGTTCACCCGGCGCACCCAGGGCCGGAATCAGCACTAGCAGCGGCACCACCGCCAAGTCCTGGAACAGCAAAATGCCCATGACCCGCTTGCCGTGTTCGGACTCCATTTCCAGCCGTTCCACCATGAGCTTGACCACAATGGCGGTGCTGCTCATGGCCAGCGCGGACGACAGGGCCAGCGCAGCCTGCCAGGACATGCCCCACTGCTGCGGCATCCAGGCAGACAGTCCCAGGGTGACCAGTGTTGCCACCAGCATGGTCACGGAAACCTGCAGCAGACCCAGGCCAAAGACATGCCGGCGCATGGCCCGCAGCTTGGGCAGGTTGAATTCCAGACCGATGACAAACATCAGGAACACCACGCCGAATTCACCCAGGTGCCGCACCCCATCGGCGCTTTGGGACAGCGCCAGTGCATGGGGGCCGATGACGACCCCCACGGCCAGGTAACCCAGCATGGGCGGAAGCTTGAACGAGCGACACACCACCACCCCCAGCACGGCAGCCAGCAGATAAAGCAGGGTGATTTCGAGTCCGGTCATGGCACCATCCTAGCAAGAGTTGCCGGGCTCTATAAAATGAGCGCATGACCGATCACCTCGCGCAGCCTTTCGCATCTCCGGCCCAGCGCGCCATTGCGCTGGCGCATGAAACCCTCGACATTGAAGCGGCAGCCGTTCTGGGCTTGAAGAGCCGGGTGGGGGTGGCGTTTGCACAGGCCGTCGCCATGGTGCTCACGGTGCAGGGGCGGGTCGTGGTGATGGGAATGGGCAAGAGCGGCCATGTCGGGCGCAAGATTGCCGCCACGCTGGCGTCTACCGGAACACCCGCCCTGTTTGTACATCCGGCGGAAGCCAGCCACGGCGATCTGGGCATGATCACGGCATCGGATCTGGTGCTGGCCATATCCAACAGCGGTGAGTCCCAGGAGATGGCGGCCATTTTGCCGGTCCTCAAGCGTCTGGGGGCGCCGGTGGTGGCCATGACGGGCAATCCCCAGTCCACCATGGCCCGTCATGCCGATCTGTGGCTCGACAGCGCGGTCGACAAGGAAGCCTGTCCCCTGAACCTGGCGCCAACGGCCAGCACCACAGCGCAATTGGCCCTGGGGGATGCGTTGGCGGTGGCGTTGCTGGATGCGCGGGGTTTCCGCGCCGAGGACTTCGCGCGGTCCCATCCCGGTGGCGCCTTGGGGCGCAAGTTGCTTACCCATGTAAACGATGTCATGCGCTCGGGCGACGCGGTTCCCCGTGTGGTGCCAGGTGCCAGCTTCAGCGACTTGATGCGGGAGATGAGCGCCAAGGGTCTGGGCGCGACCGCCATCGTTGATGGCGACGGCCGCGTGATGGGGATTTTTACCGATGGCGATTTGCGCCGCCTGGTTGAGCAGGGTGTTGATCTGCGGGCCAAAACGGCCGAGGATGTGATGCACCGCTTTCCCTGCACGGTGGATGCACAGGCGCTGGCGGTGGATGCCGCCGACCTCATGGAGCGCAAGCGCATCACCAGCGTGCTGGTGGTGGACCAGGAGGGGCGCCTGTGTGGCGCGCTCAACAGCAACGACCTGATGCGCGCGAAGGTCATCTGATGCGGCCCACGATCCATTTCGACCCGGCACTGCTGCTCAAGGCACAGGGCGTGAAAGTCGCCTTTTTTGACGTGGACGGCGTGCTGACCGACGGTGGCCTGCTGTTTTCCGAGGCCGGTGAGACCCTCAAGCGGTTCAACACACTGGATGGCCATGGCCTGAAGATGTTGCAACAGGCCGGCATTACGCCTGCGGTCATCACCGGGCGGGATTCCCCGGCACTGCGGGTACGACTGCAGGCATTGGGTATTGTCCACACCCATTTCGGAACCGAGGACAAGTGCCCGGCGGCCGAGCAGACGCTGGCAACCCTGGGGCTGGACTGGAGCCAAGCGGCAGCCATGGGTGATGATTGGCCGGATCTGGCGGTCATGCAGCGCTGCGCGTTTGCGTGCGCACCGGTCAACGCGCATGGGGAAGCCCGTGCCATGGCGGACTACGTGACGGTGGCGCGGGGTGGCGACGGGGCGGCCCGGGAATTTTGTGACCTTCTCATGGTGGCCAGTGGCCGCTATGTGGACTTGCTGGAACAGTACACACGGTGATCGCTGTACTCAAAGACATCTGGGACCGGTTCCTGCTGTATTTGCCGCTGGCATTCATGGCATTGCTGGCCTTGGGGACCTATTGGCTGGTTCGCAGTACGCCCACGGCGGACAGCCCTGCGGTGCAGCGGGCCGTTGGCCACGACCCCGATTATTTCATGCAGGATTTTTCCGTCAGAACCTTTGATGCGCTTGGACGCATCCGCACCGAAGTGCTGGGCGAGAAGGCGCGCCACTACCCCGACACTCTGTGGCTGGAGATTGACCGCATTCGCATCCGTTCATTCGACGAAAAGGGACGCTTGACGACCGCGACCGCCAACCGCGGGTTGACGAACGAAGACTCTTCCGAAGTGCAGTTGCTGGGTGACGCGGTTGTGGTCCGTGAGGCGGAAGCGGCCACCAAGGCGAATGCCGCCCCCCGTATGGAGTACCGGGGCGAGTTCTTGCATGCCTTTCTGAATACGGAGAAAGTGAAGTCGCATAAGCCGGTCGAACTTCTGCGCGGTAACGATCACTTCACGGCGAACAGTCTGGATTTTGATAACGTGGAACAGGTGCTGCAGCTGCACGGGCGGGTCCGGGGTACGCTGGTACCCGCAAACCCATAACCTTCCAGGGGAAACGACATGGCCAAGCTGGTCTTCATCACAGGCGCGTCCAGCGGTATTGGCCAGGCGCTGGCGTGGCGCTTCTACCAGGCGGGATATTCCCTGGCACTGGTTGCGCGGCGCACGCCGGACATCCAGGCCTGGGCGGTACAGCGCGGACTGGCCGCAGAGCGCTACCAGATTTACGGTGCAGATGTGGCGCTGACGGACAGCATTGTGGACGCGACACAGCAGTGTCTACAGCGCCAGGGTGTGCCCGACGTGGTGATTGCCAATGCGGGCATCAGCATCGGCATGGATACCGCCGTGCGGGCCGATCTGGAGGTGATGGCCCGTACGTTTGCCACCAACAACCTGGGGCTGGCGGCGACCTTTCACGCGTTCATTGAACCCATGGTGCGGCGTGGCGCCGGTACATTGGTCGGGATCGGCAGTGTGGCGGGTATTCGTGGACTGCCGGGGCACGGCGCTTACTGTGCCAGCAAGGCGGCAGTCATCAGCTACTGCGAGAGTTTGCGGGGAGAATTGCGCTCCAGCGGCGTTCAGGTGGTCACCATCTGTCCGGGGTATATCGATACCCCGTTGACGGAGAAAAACCGGTATGCCATGCCGTTTTTGATGACAGCCGAGGATTTTGCCAACCGGGCGTTCGCAGCCATCGAAGCTGGCGCCAGTTACCGTGTGATTCCTTGGCAGATGGGGTGGGTGAGCAAATTGCTGCGCCTGCTGCCCAACGGGCTATTCGACCGGATGCTTGCCGGAAGACCGCGCAAGCACCGCAACGGTGAAAACGGATAGTTGCAGGCAACAAAAAAGGGCCCTTAAGGCCCTTTTTGGAATGGGTAAATGAACCCGTTCGCTGCTTAGTAGCTGCTACGGCCACCGCCGTAACCGCCGCCGCCGCTACGGCCGCCGCCAGCGCCGCCGCCG
>JBAQKO010000202.1:0-4336 GCA_049301075.1 Rhodoferax sp. | reverse complement strand
GGTGTGGCCAGTGCCATCAAAATGTGCCGTAGCGTGATGATCAAGGGCCTGGAGGCGCTGGTGATCGAAAGCTACACCACGGCGCGCGCCTATGGCGTGGAGGACCATGTGTTGCCCACGCTGGCCGAGACCTTTCCCAGCATCGATTGGGAGCAGCAGGGCGCCTATTTCTTCAGTCGTGTGGTGCAGCACGGCCAGCGCCGCGCGGAAGAAATGCGCGAAGCGGCCAACACGGTGCGAGAGGCCGGGTTCGAGCCCTTCATGGCCAGCGCCATTGCCGACAAGCAGCAGTGGGTGGCCGACCAGGCGCGCGCGGCCGTGTTTTCAGGCGTTGGCAAGCAAGCGCCCTGGCAGGAATACGCGGACCGCATGATTACCAATTTGCTATCAGATATGTAGCTGTACACGCAATGAATCCGGGCGCAATCCCGGTTTATGGGTAGTCCTGGATGGCCTTCTTGACGACGTCAGCCACCAAGTTTTGCACTTCCTTGTGGGTGGCCGTGGCGTGGCGCCGTGCGGAGGTCACCAGCATCAGCTCACACGTCAGCTGGGGGTTGTGCAGCTTGTGCGTCGAGAACGAGTGGGGTTTCTGGAAATTGCTCAGGGTATAGGGGGGCAAGACCGCAAAGCCCAGGCCTTCACCCACCAGATCCAGAATCGCGTTCAGGCCGTCCACCTCCAGCACAATTTGCGGCTTGCAGTTGATGCGCATCAGTTCAGTTTCGATCAGCACGCGAAAGGCGTTTGGGCGGCTGGGCACGATCAGGGGCAGGTCGGCCAATGCCGAGAGTGGCATGCGTGCCTTCAGCGGCGGAACCTTGTTGCGTTGCACGCTGGCCTGGGATGCAATCAGTACCAGGGCTTCGCGGTGCAGCAGGCGGGTTTCAATTTCGGGCGAGTGGGGCGTGTCGTACAGCACGGCCATGTCCAGCCGGCCGGAGCGCAGCCCTTCGTTCATGACGACGGAAAA
Organism: Rhodoferax sp.; assembly: GCA_049301075.1. Classification (GTDB taxonomy): domain Bacteria; phylum Pseudomonadota; class Gammaproteobacteria; order Burkholderiales; family Burkholderiaceae_C; genus Allorhodoferax. The sequence goes on along the minus strand of JBAQKO010000202.1, from coordinate 3,363 downwards.
CCCCTCGGTCAGCGTCAGGTGGGCGTTGGGCAGGCGTTTGCGAAATTCCAGGGTCAGTGGCACGGTGATCAGCTTGCTCAAGGAGGGCGGCAGGCCAATGGAGACGCGTCCCGCCAGTGCGCCGCGCACGGAACCCAGTTCCTCTCGCGCCAGGGCTACTTGGTGCAGAATGCCGCGGCCGTGTTCCAGCAACACCAAGCCCGCATCGGTCAACGTCACGCCGCGCCCGTTGCGCAGCAAAAAGGTCTGGTGTAACTCCACTTCGAGTTGGCGCACGTGCCGGCTCAGCAGGGGCTGGGGCATGCCCAGTGCCGCGGCCGCCCGTGTGAAACTGCCCAGCTCGGCAACGCGTACGAACGATTCGATCTGTTTGAGGTCCATGGCGTGATCGTGAATATCGAGGTTTAAGGTATACCGATTGTTTATAACAGCTAGTGACCAGAAACACGCCGGAAATATGGGTAAGTCTCTAGAATTTCCCCATGCAAACTGCCACGACACGCCCACTGACCGGCATCTCCTCCATGGCCACCCGCGCCGTGTTGGCCGAGTTGGCCGCGGCCTGCACGCAGTCGTCCGCAGGCCCGGTGCGCATCGAATCGGTGGGTGGCGTGGATGCCGCCCGGCGCGTGCAGGCGGGCGAGGTCTTTGACACGGTGTTCCTGGCATCGGAGGCGATCGACAAGTTGATTGCCAGCGGCCACGTGCTGGCCGACAGCAAGGTCGATCTGATGCGCTCGGGGGTATCGGTTGCCGTACGCCAGGGCGCTGTACAGCCGGATATTGCAACGGAAGTAGCGCTGCGCGAAGCGGTGCGCGCGGCGCCCAGCATTGGCTATTCCACAGGGCCCAGCGGCGTGGCGCTGCTGCGGCTGTTTGAGCGGTGGGGCATTGCGCAGGAGATCGCTTCGCGTCTCGTGCAGGCTCCGCCCGGCGTTCCCGTGGGTACCTTGGTGGCCGAGGGCACCGTGGCCCTGGGTTTCCAGCAGACCAGCGAGTTGTTGCACCTCGGTGGCATTGCGCTGGTAGGGCCCCTGCCGCCTGCCGTCCAGATCGTGACAACGTTCTCCGCCGGTGTGTGCCGTGTCTGCAGCGAACCGGCGGCCGCGCGCGCGTTGCTCGCTTGCATGGCTTCACCGCAGGCCGTTGATGCCAAGCGCAAACAAGGCATGGAGCCGGTCTGAGCGGTCACCCCATTCGTACCCGATACACACGAGACACTGCATGAAAAAACCGCTCATCATCGATTGCCATGGCCACTACACCACGGCTCCCAAGGCGCTGGAGACCTGGCGCAATGCGCAGATTGCCGGCATTCAGGACCCCTCCGCCATGCCCAAGGTGTCCGACCTGAAGATCAGCGACGACGCGCTGCGCGAGAGCATCGAAACCAACCAGCTGCGCCTCATGCGGGAGCGTGGCAGCGACATCACCCTGTTCAGCCCGCGCGCCAGCTTCATGGCGCACCATATTGGCGATTTTCAGGTGTCCAGCACCTGGGCGGCCATCTGCAACGAACTCTGCTACCGCGTGAGCCAACTCTTCCCCGACCACTTTGTACCGGTGGCCATGCTGCCGCAAAGCCCTGGCGTGGACCCGCGCACCTGCATTCCCGAGCTGGAGAAATGCGTCAAGGAATATGGCAACGTCGGCATCAACCTGAATCCCGATCCCAGCGGTGGCCACTGGAACTCGCCGCCGCTTTCCGACAAGCACTGGTACCCGATTTACGAGAAGATGGTGGAGTACGACATCCCCGCCATGATCCATGTGAGCACCAGTTGCAATGCTTGCTTCCACACCACCGGCGCGCACTACCTGAATGCCGACACCACCGCCTTCATGCAGTGCCTGACCAGCGACCTGTTCAAGGACTTTCCCACGCTGAAGTTTTTGATTCCCCACGGTGGTGGTGCCGTGCCCTACCACTGGGGGCGTTTCCGCGGTCTGGCGCAGGAGCTGAAAAAGCCGCTGCTGGAAGAGCACCTGCTGAACAACATCTTCTTCGACACCTGCGTCTACCACCAGCCCGGTATTGATCTGCTCAACACCGTGATCCCGGTGAAGAACGTGCTGTTTGCCTCCGAGATGATTGGTGCCGTGCGCGGCATTGATCCGCAGACGGGCCACTACTTTGATGACACCAAGCGTTACATCCAGGCATCAAGCATCCTCAGCGACGCGGATCGCTTCCAGATTTACGAGGGCAACGCACGCCGCGTCTTTCCGCGCCTGGGTGCGCTGCTGACCCAGAGAGGCCAATAACCATGAACATGAACAACCTGGGCGTTGTCAAACGCAACATCATCCGGGCCGACAAGGCGGCGGTGGAAAAACTGTCCCACTTTGGCGTGGCCACCATCCACGAAGCCATGGGCCGCGTGGGCCTGATGAAACCCTATCTGCGTCCTATCTACAAGGGCGCCCGCATGTGCGGTACTGCGGTCACGGTGCTGCTGCAACCGGGTGACAACTGGATGATGCACGTGGTGGCCGAACAGATCCGCGCGGGTGACGTGGTGGTGGCCGCTTGCACCACCGACAGCTTCGACGGTTTTTTTGGGGACCTGCTGGCCACCAGTTTCCAGGCCCGCGGTGCCAAGGGGCTCATCATCGACGGCGGTGTGCGCGATGTGGACGAACTGGAGCGCATGAACTTTCCGGTGTTCAGCCGTGCAATCCATGCCAAAGGCACCATCAAGGCTACGCTGGGCTCGGTCAATATCCCGGTGGTTTGCGCCGGTGCACAGGTCCATCCGGGGGATGTGGTGGTTGCGGATACCGATGGCGTGGTGGTGGTGCCCGCGGCCCTGGCGCAGCACGTGGCCGACGCCGCCGACAAGCGGGAAAGTTTCGAAGGCGAGAAGCGCGCCAAATTTGCGGCCGGCGTGCTCGGTCTGGATATGTACCAGATGCGCGAACCGCTGGAAAAAGCCGGACTGAGGTATATCGACTGATGGAATTCCAGAAAACCCCCGGTTGGCTCGACTGGTGCGCCGCCCCCAGCAAACCCCGCTTCCAGGTGCCCGCTGGCAGCGTGGACGCCCATTGCCACGTGTTTGGTCCTGGCGCCATTTATCCGTACGCCCCCGGGCGCAAATACACCCCGTGCGATGCGTCCCGCAAGCAGCTCTATGCGCTGCGCGATCACCTGGGTTTTGCGCGCAATGTGGTGGTGCAGGCAACCTGTCACGGCACCGATAACCGGGCCATGGTGGATGCGCTGGTCCACTCCGGCGGCAAGGCACGGGGGGTTGCCACCGTCCGGCGTAGCGTGTCGGATGATGAGTTGCGCATCATGCACACCGCCGGCGTGCGGGGCGTGCGCTTCAACTTCGTCAAGCGGCTGGTGGACTTCACGCC
>JBAQKO010000201.1:0-2662 GCA_049301075.1 Rhodoferax sp. | reverse complement strand
GGCCCGCACCGGCCATGCCCAGCGCCGCAGTCATCAAGAAAAACACCCTTTTTGGATAAATCATGGCAGCACAGAAAACACAAACCACCGACGGCGTGACCAGCACCGGGGCGCCACTGAGCGACCTGGACGCACTGGACGGACTCGCCGCCAGCGTGGACGGCGAACACCTGGAAGTAACCGCCGAGGGCATCCCGCACAGCGAAGTCCCGGCGCCCACCAACTACGCGCTGGAGGCATCGGCCACCGTGGACACCTTCGCCGCGCTGCTGGTGGGCTACTGCCCCGACACCGCCAGCCTGTGGACGGATGACAAAAAAATCGCCGTCGCGGCTGCACTCGCTCCGGTGATGGAAAAATATGGCTTTACCCTGGGCGCCCTGCCGGTGGAGTTGGTCCTGATCATGACAGCCGGCCCGCTGCTGTACCAGTCGGCCAAGCTGGTGGCCGCGCAAATGAAGCGCGAACAGATCGCCGCCCAGGCCGCAGCAAAACCCAAAGCCCAGGACGTGCCGGGCGCCGTGACCAACGGCCCCGAGGTCGTGCGCCACCCCCAGGCGGCGCTGTACAAATGAGCGGCAACGCCAACAGCGCCACGGTCATCGGCATCATGGGCGCCACCGGCAGCGGGAAGTCCCACACCCTGCGCCTGTTCCTCAAAAAATCGACCGTCGCAAGAAAGCGGTCGATTTTCTGGAGCCCGAAGGAAGCCATCGACCGCTACCAAGACCTTTATCCGGGGTCCATTGTCTGCACCACCACCAGCGCCGTATTGCAGGCATTGCGGGCAGCGGGTAAGGGGGCAGTACATATCGTTTTCGTGCCGACGCTCAACAAGAAAAAGGACAAGGCGCTTTTCGGGGTCGTGTGCAAGATCGCCAAGGCGGCGGGAAACATCGCCCTGATCGCGGAAGAAATCGGCACTGTGGTAGACCCCAACGGCGGGGCGGATGGATGGTATGAACTGGTCACCATGGGCCGGGCCTACGGCGTGGAAATGTATGCACTGAGCCAGCGCCCGGCCAGCATTGACAAGGATTTTTTCAGCAACATGTCAGTGCTGCACGTGGGGCGCATGAATTACGACGACGACGTAAAGGTATGCGCAAAGTCCCTGCGCGTACCAGCGGACGACGTTGCCAACCTGACCGGCTACCAGTGGATTGAGCGCGACATTCTGACGGGGACCATCAAAAAAGGTTGAAAAAAAACCACAGCACCATGGCGCACGGATAGCGGCCCATTGGACACCCCCCCAATGGGCCGCTTTCTTTTGTTTTTCGCTCGGGGCACTCACATTCAGGGCATTGTCTTTTTAACCCTGTTTGGAGCATCCAAATGAACGCACACATCAAGTCTTACCTCTGGTTCGTCGGCTTTCTGGCAGTCACGAAAATCGTGGTTGCCCCCATCGCCAAGAGCCTGAACGTTCCGCTGATCACTGACATCGTCGGCTAAACCAGAATCAAGGACACGCCATGATTCTGGTCAAAAATCTCCCATTCTCCAACGTCGCCGCGTCCGGTGTTGCGTCCGTTTCTCTGCCCGTGGGCATGAGCTACAACCGCATCATCCTGGCCTTGGGTGGCGGCGCTTTCACCAAGTCCATGATCACCGACATTAAGGTGCGCGTGAACGGCAAAGTGATTCTGCAAAACACCGGCACCCGCCTGGACCTGATCAACACCTACCGCAAGCGCGGCGTGTCGGCGTCCTACCTGGTGATCGACTTCACCGAGCCCGACGCCAAGGCCATGGCAGAGGAATTCATTGGCAACATCAACACCGCAACCGGTGTGTCCAGCGTGACCATGGAGGTGACCATTGCCGGCGCCACCACGCCGACGCTGGACAGCTATGCCGAATTGGGCGCACCCGCTCCCTTGGGCGTCTTGGCCAAACAGCTCCTGTTTACAAACAGTTTCGGCGGCGCCGGTAAATTCGGCTTCAAGATCATCGACGTTGCCAACCGGGGAGCGGTCCTGAAACGCATCCACTTCAACCACACCGGCAACGTCACGGCGCTGGAAGTCAAGAAGAATGGCATCGTGATTTTTGACAACATCCCGACGGCGGTCAACACCTTCTACCAGTTGGACTACAACAAGACGGCGCAGACCAACCTGTACACGTTCGACCCCTGTCTTGACAACAACTACAGCAACGCCATTCGCACCCAGGATATGGTTTCCCTGGAGTTCAACCTGACCACCAGCGCCGCCGATACCGTGACGGCCTGCGTGGAAGCGCTGGACCTGTTGGGCAACATGTAAGAAAGGGGGCCGTCCATGGGATGGTTTGATACAGCAGGGGCGAATGACACCATGACCCCCGACATGATCGGCCCACAGACGGACGGCACGAATCTGCCGTCCCCCGTGAGCATCATCCCCCAACCCACCGACACGGCGGGCGGGGCACCGGCACAGTACACCCAGCAGGTGCTGGACCTGTTCAAATTTGGCATCGGAGCCGTGGCGCAGAACGAGCAGACGCGCCAGATGTTCGATTACAAAAAGTTCGAGGCCACCAACGGCGGGCTGTACCAGCAGGGGCGCAGCGCGGCCATGCCGGCAGCAGCGCAGGGGGGCGGAACGTCCGGCCTGGTCATGATGGGCATCGGCGCCATTGTGGTTTTTGCTCTGCTCACGCATAAGGGGTA
>JBAQKO010000200.1:0-4315 GCA_049301075.1 Rhodoferax sp. | reverse complement strand
GGTGCGGCTGGTGGTGCTGGACGCCACCTGGCGCAAGAGCCGCAAGATGCTGCACCTGAGCCCTGCCCTGCAGCGCTTGCCGCGCCTGGCCTTGGATGCGGTGCCGCAAGGTCGCTACGCGATTCGCAAGGCCCACCAGCCGGGGCAGCTCTCCACGCTGGAGGCCACCTGCGCGGCGCTGGCGCAGCTGGAGGGGGGCGCCGCCTGCTGGCAGCCGCTGCTGCACGCCTTTGACGGCTTTGTGGCGCAGCAGCTGGCCTTGCGACCACAATAACGCGCAAGCCGGTAGGGGCAAGCGCACAGGGGCGCTGCGTGCCGGGCGCCCAGCCCGTACCATGCGCGCCATGTACGACACCTTCAAACTCCTTCACCTCGTGGCCGCCATCGTCTGGATGGGCGGCATGACTTTCATGCTGCTGGCGCTCAAGCCGGCGGCCATGGCCCTGCTGGAGCCGCAACCCCGCGCCCGCCTGATGGGCGTGGTGTGGCAGCGCTTCTTTGTGATGGTGCTCATTGCCATCGTGGTGCTGCTGGTCACCGGCACCCACCTCTACACTGCGGCATTCAAGGCGACCAAGGCCGCCACCGGGGTAGGCAGCGTGGCGCTGGGGTGGAATGCGATGCTGGTGCTGGGTATGACCATGGTGCTGATCTTTGGCCACATTTACTTTGCGGGCTTCAAGCGCTTCAAGCGTGCGGCGGCGGCGGGGGAGTGGCCGGTGGCCGCCAAAGCGGCGGCGCAGATCCAGACGCTGGTGCTGGCCAACTTCGTGTTGGGCTGGCTGGCCATTGCCGCTGTGCGCTTGCTGCACTGAGCGGCACCCCGGCTTAGACGTTTCAGGGCATAAACAAACAACGAATAATTCGTTGTGGGTTTAACGGCCTTTCCCCAGAATCAGGGTTTTGCAACCTGCGTTGCAGCCACCCTTGTTCGGGAAACACCATGAAATTCAAACAAAAAGCTACGCTAGCCCTCGCCGTTATTGCGCTGACAGCTAGCAATTTGGTAGCAGCACAAACCACGCTGCTGAACGTCTCGTATGACGTGGCCCGCGAGTTCTACAAGGACATCAACACCGCTTTTGTCGCCAGCTACAAGAAGAGCACGGGCAAAGACATCAAGGTCGACCAGTCGCACGCCGGCTCCAGCGCCCAGGCTCGCGCCGTGAACGACGGCCTGGCCGCCGACGTGGTGACCATGAACACCACCACCGATGTGGACTTTCTGGCCAGCACCGGTGTGGTGGCCAAGGACTGGACCAAGCGCTTTCCGCACAACGCCGCCCCCACCAGCTCCACCATGCTGTTTCTGGTGCGCAACGGCAACCCCAAGGGCATCAAGGATTGGGACGACCTGATCAAACCCGGCATCCAGGTCGTGGTGGTCAACCCCAAGACCGGCGGCAACGGCCGCATGGCTTACCTGGCAGCCTGGGGTGCGGTCCGTAAAAAGGGTGGCACCGATGCGCAGGCCGCCGAGTTCGTGGGCAAGCTGTACAAGAATGTGCCGGTGCTGGCCAAGGGCGGGCGCGACGCGACCAACATCTTTCTGCAACGCAATCTGGGCGATGTGCTGATCACGTTCGAGTCCGAAGTGGTGTCGGTGGACCGCGAGTTTGGCACGGGCAAGGTGGACGCGGTGTACCCCAGCAGCTCCATCGTGGCCGAGAACCCGGTAGCCATCGTGGAGCGCACGGTGGCCAAAAAGGGAACGGCTGAGCAGGCCAAGGCCTACCTGAACTTCCTGTACTCGGATGCCGGCCAGGAAATTGCGGCCCAGCACGCCATTCGCCCCAGCAACCCCGCCATCCTGAAGAAGTACGCCAGCACCTTCAAGCCCATTGCGCTGTTCCGCGTGGAAGACTATTTCGGTTCCTTCGCTGAGGCGCAGAAAGTGCACTTCAACGACGGCGGCCAGTTCGACAAGCTCTACACAGCCAAGTAAATGACCGCACACACCCTGGGTGCCACGCCACGCGCCCGGTCCACCCGGCGCGTGTTGCCGGGCTTTAACCTGACGCTGGGCTACACGCTGCTGTACCTGAGCCTGATTGTGCTCATCCCGCTGTCGGCGCTGGTGCTCAAGACCTTCACGCTGACCTGGGAGCAGTTCTGGGTGGCCGTGGCCAGCCCGCGCGTGGTGGCCTCGTACCAGCTGACCTTTGGCGCCTCGTTCATCGCTGCGGTGGTGAATGCGGTGTTTGGCCTGCTGGTGGCCTGGGTGCTGGTGCGCTACGAGTTTCCCGGCAAGAAGGTCATCGACGCGCTGGTGGACCTGCCCTTTGCGCTGCCCACCGCCGTGGCCGGCATTGCGCTCACCGCCTTGCTGGCGGGCAACGGCTGGGTGGGCCAGTACCTGGAGCCCCTGGGCATCCAGCTGGCCTTCAACCGCAACGGCGTGGTGGTGGCCCTGATCTTCATTGGCCTGCCTTTTGTGGTGCGCACCGTGCAGCCCGTGCTGGAAGACTCCGAGAAGGAGCTGGAAGAAGCCGCTACCTGCCTGGGCGCCACACGCTGGCAGACGTTTCGCCATGTCATCTTCCCCGGCATTGCGCCGGCCCTGCTCACCGGCTTTGCCATGGCCTTTGCGCGGGCCATTGGCGAATACGGATCGGTCATCTTCATCGCCGGCAACATGCCCATGGTGTCGGAGATCACGCCGCTCATCATCATCGGCAAGCTGGAGCAGTACGACTACGCCGGCGCCACCGCCGTGGCGGTGGTGATGCTGGTGTTCTCGTTCGTGCTGCTGCTGGTCATCAACGCCCTGCAGGCCTGGCAGCGCCGCCGCACTGGAGCCGCATCGTGAGCAACCCCAAGACCATCCGCACCGCCAGCACCACCGAGCCGGCCTGGGTGCGCTACACCCTCATCGCCCTGGCGCTGGGCTTCATCTTCCTGTTCCTGCTGCTGCCGCTGGCGGCCGTGTTCACCGAGGCGCTGCGCAAAGGCTTTGACGCCTACTGGGAAGCCCTGAAGGAACCCGATGCCTGGAGCGCCATCCGCCTGACCCTGCTGACCGCAGCCATTGCGGTGCCGTTCAACCTGGTGTTTGGCGTGGCAGCCGCCTGGGCCGTTGCCAAGTACGAGTTCCGCGGCAAGGCGTTTTTGACCACCTTGATCGACCTGCCGTTTTCGGTGTCGCCCGTGGTGGCCGGCCTGATCTACGTGCTGCTGTTTGGCTCGCAGGGCTGGATCGGCCCGTGGCTGCAGGCGCATGACATCCGCATCGTGTTCGCCGTGCCCGGCATCGTGCTGGCTACCGTGTTTGTCACCTTCCCGTTCATCGCCCGCGAGCTGATTCCGCTGATGCAGGCCCAGGGCACCGAGGAAGAACAGGCGGCCATCGTGCTGGGCGCCACCGGCTGGCAGACCTTCTGGCACGTGACGCTGCCCAACATCAAGTGGGGCCTGGTGTACGGCGTGATTCTGTGCAACGCCCGCGCCATGGGCGAGTTTGGCGCGGTGTCGGTGGTGTCGGGCCACATCCGCGGCCAGACCAACACCATGCCGCTGCATGTGGAAATTTTGTACAACGAATACCAGTCGGTCGCCGCGTTTGCCGTGGCCTCGCTGCTGGCGCTGCTGGCCGTGGCCACGCTACTGATCAAGTCGGTGGTGGAGTGGCAGTTTGAACGCGAGCAAAAAGCCGCCGCCGCGCTGCCGCCCGAGCGCCCCACCGCACCCGTTGCCGCCTGAGTCACTGAAAGAACCCCATGAGCATTGCCATCCGTAACGTCAGCAAAGACTTCGGCACCTTCAAGGCCCTGAACGACGTGAGCCTGGACATTGAGTCCGGCGAACTCGTCGCCCTGCTCGGCCCCTCGGGCTGCGGCAAGACCACGCTGTTGCGCATCATTGCCGGGCTGGAAACCGCCGACCAGGGCGCCATTCTGTTCAGCGGCGAGGACACCACCGACGTGCATGTGCGCGAGCGCAACGTGGGCTTTGTGTTCCAGCACTACGCGCTGTTTCGCCACATGACGGTGTTCGACAACGTGGCCTTTGGCCTGCGCATGAAGCCGCGCGCCACGCGCCCCAGCGAAGCCGTCATCAAGGCCAAGGTGCATGAGCTGCTGGGTCTGGTGCAACTGGACTGGCTGGCCGACCGCTACCCGGCGCAGCTCTCCGGCGGCCAGCGCCAGCGCATCGCCCTGGCGCGCGCACTGGCCGTGGAGCCCAAGGTGCTGTTGCTGGACGAACCCTTTGGTGCGCTGGACGCCAAGGTGCGCAAGGAGCTGCGCCGCTGGCTGCGCCGCCTGCACGACGATCTGCATGTCACCAGCATTTTTGTCACGCACGACCAGGAAGAGGC
>JBAQKO010000199.1:0-24663 GCA_049301075.1 Rhodoferax sp. | reverse complement strand
CAGCCAACCCTGCGCAAACTGTACGCCGTGCGCGCGCAGGTAATCGGCCTGCGCCGTGGTTTCAACGCCCTCGGCAATCATGCCGAGTTTGAGCGACTTGCCGATTTCGATGATGTGGGCAACGACCTCGCTGGTCACGGCGCCGGTGCCGATGGTGTCCACAAAGGACTTGTCGATCTTGATGTAGTCCAGCGGCAGCGTGGTCAGGTACGACAGGCTGGAGTAGCCGGTGCCGAAATCGTCCAGCGCAATCGGGATGCCCATGTCGCGCAGCGCCTGCATGCCGCGCTGGCTGGCCCGGCTGTTGACCAGCAGGCGTTCGGTTACTTCCACATGCACGCTTCCCGGCGCGAAATGCCCCAGGGTCAGGGCCTCGCGCATGTGCTCAATGACGTGCGGCGTTTCAAAGTCCCGGGCCGACAGGTTTAAGCCAATGTAAAAACCCGGATAAGCGTGCAGCAGGTGTGCCGCGTCCTTGGCGAACAGCGTGATGACCCGGGTGGTGACCTTGTCCATCAGGTCGTTGTTTTCGGCAATGGGGATGAAGATGTCGGGCGGCACCATTTCGCCATTCGGCCGCTGCCAGCGCAGCAGGGCCTCGGCCCCCACCCAGCGCCCGCTGGCCAGCTCCACGATGGGCTGGTAGACCAGAAAGAGCTCGTTGTTCTTGAGGCCCTGCTTGAGCTGTGCGGGCAGGGAGCTCTGGTAGCGGGAATAGCGCACCATCAACAACGCCAGCAGGATGCCCGCTCCGACGCCCAGCGGGACCAGCACGAAGATGAGGCTGATCCAGCCTTCGTGCAAACGATTCGCCGGTATGGCGGCGTAGGCGGCGTAGTCGTAATGGTTCGAGCGCTTCAGGGCGACGACGAAGGCGCCGTCAAAGAACTGCACCTGGGGCTGGTCGCCCAGGCGCTCGGCCCAGTCGGGTTGGAAATCGCCTTGGGCGGCCATGACGCGCCGCGTGCGCAGGTTGAACAGGCCGTGGTTGGCATCGGGGTCTTCGGACTCGACGGCGATCGGTCCGTCCCGGGCCAGAATGGCCGCATAGCCGGACGCACCGTCCACGGTCACCATGAACTTCTGGTCGGAAATGCCGGGCAGGCTGACCGCGTTCCACAGGGGGTTTCCCAGTTTGCTGCGCAAGGTGGGTGGCCCCAGTGCGATGCCGGCACCGTGCGTGCCGAAGGCCGAGCACATCAGCCGGTCATCGTGCACGTAGCCGGTGGCCACGAGGTAGGGGTTCTCCGCCGAGGTGCGGGACATGAGGCGCAGGTTGGCGTCGGAGCAGGGTTCGGGGCTGGCGGCCTCGGTGAGGGTTTTGACGGCGTTGTCGATTTGCCCGCTCACGCGGTGCGCCCGCCGCAGCACCTCCGCTGCCAGCTCGGCGGCGTGTTCTTCCTGCGCGCGCAGGCTGTGAAAGTCGGCCAGGTAAAAGGCTGCCGCGACCGGAACGGCGAGGACCACCAGGCCGATGAGGTAAATCCGAATGGCAGAAACGGGGAAGCGCAATCTGGTGTAACCCGGTGAAAAAAAGCAGCCCTTCGCATGGGAGCGGTGGCAGAGCAGCCACTGTAGCCGAACGGCATGCCCGCCGCAGGCGTGGCGTCTAGGGGGTTTCACCAGTGCCGCACCGGCTGCCGGGCGCTGGCCCGGCAGGGGTGCCGCGAGGGCTGCGTGGCCAGGAAGTCGCGAATGGCGAACAGCGTGGCCTCCGGTGTCTCGGTCATCTGGTGGTGACCCACCGGCAGGTGGACCACCTGCACGGTCTTGCCGTGGGTCTGCGCGGCGGCGATCAGGGACTGGGCTGCGCGGGGTTGCGTCATCTGGTCCTGCGCGCCCAGCACGAACAGCACCGGGCAGGTGATGGCGGCCATGGCGGCTTCGCCGTTGGCATAGCGGTCGCAGGCCACAAAGCCGCGGTGGAACACATTGACGGCGGTGTTGCTGGCCAGCACCCGGCGGCCCAGTGCCATGCTGGCGCCAAAAACCCAGGTGCCCGGGCCCAGCGCCGACGGCGGTGCCGCCAGCGTGCTGCGCGAGAACACGTTGACCATGGTGAGGGCCTTTTCGGGTTCGTTCAGCGAGGCTTCAATCAGCGCGGGCGACACCTTCATGGGAAAGGCCGTACCCACCAGCACCAGGTGCGTGACACGTTCCTTCAGGCGGGATGCTGCTTCCAGCGCAATGAGGGAGCCCCAGCTGTGGCCCACCAGAGCGGCCTTCTGCACGCCGGCGGCATCCAGCAGGGCGGCGATGAAGTCAGCGGCCTCCTCGACGGAAGACGGCGCTTCGCCCGCGCTGCGGCAGTGCCCTGGCAGGTCCACCGCCAGCACGTTCCAGCCGTGGTGGGCCAGGTAGCGGCTTTGCAGAATCCAGACGCTGTGGTCGTTGAGCACGCCGTGGATGAAGACCACGGTGGGCTTGGCGGCATCAAAGGCCTTGCCGCCGGTGTAGCAGTAGGTGGTGGCGTTATTGACGGTGAGCTGCATGGTCAGGCTCCTGCCTTCTCGGCGGCCTTGAGGGCGCGCTTGAGGTCGTCTATCAGGTCGTCGGCGTCTTCCAGGCCAATCGACAGGCGGATCGTGCCTTGCGTGATGCCGGCGCCCACCAGGGCCTCGTCGCTCATGCGGAAGTGGGTGGTGCTGGCCGGGTGGATGACCAGGCTGCGGCAGTCGCCCACGTTGGCCAGGTGGCTGAACACCTTGAGCGTCTCGATGAACTTCTTGCCCTGCTCGCGGTTGCCCTTGAGGTCAAAGCTGAAAACTGAGCCGGCCCCCTTGGGCAGCAGCTTTTGCGCCAGTGCGTGGCTGGGGTGGCTCTCCAGCAGGGGGTGGCCGACGCGGCCGACAAAGGGCTGGCTGGCCAGGAACTGCACCACCTTTTCGGTGTTGCGCATGTGGCGTTCCATGCGCAGGCCCAGGGTTTCGACGCCCTGCAAAATGAGCCAGGCGGTGTGCGGGCTCATGCAGGCGCCAAAGTCGCGCAGGCCTTCGCGCCGTGCGCGCAGCAGGAAGGCGCCCACCGTGCTTTCTTCGCTGAAGTTCATGTTGTGAAAGCCGTCGTAGGGCGCGGCCAGTTCTTCGAACTTGCCGGAGCGGGCATGGGCCTGGGCCCAGTCAAAACTGCCGCCATCGACCACCACGCCGCCAATCACGGTGCCGTGTCCGCTGAGGAACTTGGTGGCCGAGTGGTAGACCAGATCGGCACCCAGCGCCAGCGGCTGCATCAGCCAGGGGGAGGTCAGGGTGGAGTCCACCAGCAGGGGCACACCGGCCTCGTGGGCTATTGAACTGACGGTGGGAATGTCCAGCACGTCCAGCCCCGGGTTGCCCACCGTTTCACCGAACAGCAGCTTGGTGTTGGGGCGGATGGCGGCCTTCCAGCCGTCGATGTCGCCCGGTTTGACAAAGGTGGTCTCAATGCCGAAGCGGCGCAGCGTGTAGTGCAGCAGGTTCTGCGAGCCGCCGTACAGCGCCGTGCTGGCCACAATGTGGCTGCCGGCGCCCATCAGCGTGGCAATGCACAGGTGCAGGGCCGCCTGGCCGCTGGCCACCGTGATGGCGCCAATGCCGCCTTCCAGTGCCGCCACGCGCTGCTCCAGTACCGCGTTGGTCGGGTTGCTGATGCGGCTGTAGACGTGTCCCGCACGTTCCAGGTTGAACAGGGACTGCGCGTGCTCGCTGGACTCGAAAACAAAGGACGTGGTCAGGTGGATGGGCACGGCGCGCGCGCCGGTGGCGTCGGGGACGGCGCCCGCGTGCAGGGCCAGGGTGTCGAATCCGGGGTCAGCGTAACCGGGCATAAGTCTCTCCGGGGGGCAAAGGTGTGGGAAATACGCTGATTGTGGGCTATATTTCAGGCACGAACTCCATTTCAGCCTCACGAGGAAGCACCATGAAAGTCAGCGATATCCTGCGCGTCAAGGGCGGCACGCTATTTACCATCACGCCGGAAGACACGCTGGCCGATGCGGCCCAGCTGATGGCCGAGCGCGACATCGGTTCGCTGGTCGTGATCTCCCATGGGCTGGTGGTGGGCATGCTGACCTTTCGGGAAGTGATCCAGGCCACGGTGAGGAATGGGGGCAACTTTGGCACCACCACCGTGTACCGCGCCATGGATAACGGCCCGCTGATCTGCACCATGGAAACCGAGATGGACGAAGTGCGCCGCATGATGCTGGACCGCCACGCCCGCTACATGCCGGTGATGGACAAGGGCATGCTCATGGGCGTGATCAGCTTCTACGACGTGGCCAAGACCGTGGTGGACAGCCAGAATTTCGAGAACAAGATGCTCAAGGCCTACATCCGCGACTGGCCCGAAGGTGACAAAGCCGCTTCGGCAGCGCCCGCGGCGTAAACCGGCGCTGTGCTCTGGGATAATCCCCTCCCATGAGCGGCAACACTTTTGGAAATCTCGTCGCAGTCACCAACTTTGGTGAATCCCACGGCCCGGCCATGGGCTGCGTGATTGACGGCTGCCCCCCGGGCATGGAACTCAGCGAGGCCGACATCCAGGGCGACCTGGACCGGCGCCGCCCGGGCACCTCCAAATTCGTTACCCAACGCAACGAGCCCGATGCCGTCAAGATTCTCAGCGGCGTGTATGAGGGCAAAACCACCGGCACACCCATTGCCCTGCTGATCGAAAACACCGACCAGCGCAGCAAGGACTACGGCAACATCCTCGAATCCTTCCGTCCGGGCCATGCGGACTACACCTACTTCCAGAAGTACGGCATCCGCGACCCGCGTGGTGGTGGCCGCTCCAGCGCCCGCCTGACTGCCCCCATGGTGGCGGCCGGGGCGGTGGCCAAGAAGTGGCTCAAGGAGCAGTACGGCACCACGTTTCGCGGCTGCATGACGCAGATCGGCGAGTTGCCCATTGCCTTCGAGGGCTGGGAACACGTGCCCACCAACCCCTTCTTCGCCCCCATTGCCGATGTGTCGGCACTGGAAGACTACATGGAGGCCCTGCGCAAGGCGCACGACTCCTGCGGCGCGCGCATTCGCGTGAGCGCCTCGAACGTGCCCGTGGGCCTGGGCGAGCCGCTGTTTGACAAGATGGATGCCGACATCGCCTACGCCATGATGGGCATCAACGCCGTCAAGGGCGTGGAAATTGGCGCCGGCTTTGCCAGCGTGGCCCAGCGCGGCACGGTGCATGGCGATTCGCTCACCCCCCAGGGCTTTGCCAGCAACAACGCGGGTGGCGTGCTGGGCGGCATCACTACCGGGCAGGACCTGGAAGTGAGCATTGCCATCAAGCCCACTAGCTCCATCCTCACGCCGCGCGACTCGATTGACGTGGCGGGCAACCCCACCCAGGTGGTGACCAAGGGCCGCCACGACCCCTGCGTGGGCATTCGTGCCACGCCCATTGCCGAGGCCATGCTGGCCCTGGTGGTGATGGAACATGCCCTGCGCCAGCGGGCCCAGTGCGCCGATGTGCGTACGGCGCTGGCGCCCATTGCCGCGCAGGCCTAACCCCGGTTCGCTCCCACCCAGGAATTGCCATGAAAACTGCATTCGTCCTCAACGGCCCCAACCTCAATCTGCTGGGCACGCGCGAGCCCCATGTGTACGGCTCGCAAACCCTGGCCGATGTGCAGGCCCTGTGCGAGCGTGCCTGCAGTGCCAATGGTTTTGCGCTGGATTTTCGCCAGACCAACCACGAAGGTGTTTTGGTGGACTGGCTGCACGAGGCTGGGCGGCTGCAGGCGGCGGGCACGCTGGCGGGTGTCATCCTGAACGCCGGGGCCTACACCCATACGAGCGTGGCGCTGCATGACGCCATCAAGGGCACGGGCATCACCCTGATTGAGCTGCACATCAGCAACGTGCACGCCCGCGAGGCGTTTCGCCACCACTCCTACATTTCACCGGCGGCCAAGGCCGTGATGGCGGGGTGGGGTGTGAATGGCTATGCGCTGGCGATTGCCGGTCTGGCCGGCATGCAGCAGGGCAACTGAGGCGCTTGCGCGCGGCGGGCTAGGCGCCCGCTCAGAAGCCAATCCAGGTTGTCAGTCCGGTAAAGAGGGTCAACAGAATTTGCGGTGACGCCTTGCGGATATAGAACGCTGCAGCGTTGTCGGTGGCGTGTTGCCCGGGTGCGGGCCGGTGTGTGAACGGCAGCCCGACCAGCGAGTTGTGCCGGATGCCCGACGCATCCCCCTCCAGGCTGTAGGTGACTTCAACCAGGTGCTCGGGATTCCTGACAAAATCAGTCGCCACACCATAGCCCTCCACCACGGCACTGGCTTCCTGCTGGGGTTCCAGCCGGGACAGGTGGATGGCGGGCATGGGCCAGACGTCAATGGGTGTGCGCTCACCCTTGAGACCAAAACTGGCGGGGCCCAGCACCGTACTGATCGGAAAACGCAGATCCACCACGGGCTGTGTTCCCGTGTTGCGGAACGTGATGCGGTACAGGCGCGAATCTGCGGCAACGGGTTCCAGCCCTATGTGCAGGGCATGCTGGAAATACCGGGCAAATGGCAGACGGAGCTTCATGCGGAATGTGCGGGCGCAGCAATATGTAACTGTTTGTAAAAATGAAGTGTCTGCCATAAATTGGTGCGCGACCATCCCCCAAACGGGTGATTTTTCACCGCTTTAGCAGCTTTTTTCGTGATTTACAGGCGTTTTGAGGGGGCGATGCCCCGCCCGGCGGGCCTTGCCGTGGCCCCTTGCAGCCGGAATCAGCCCCAGGCGGGTGTCTGGAAAGCGGCCGCCAGAAAGTCCACCATGGCGCGCACTTTGCCCGGCAGATGCTGGCGACTGGGGTAAACGGCGTGGATGCCGATGCTGGGGCCGCGGTATTGCGGCAATACCTGCACCAGCCGTCCGCTGCGCAGGTCTTCGCCCACCAGAAAAGCGGGCTGGTAAATGAGGCCCTGGTCGGCCAGGGCGGCGGCGCGGCAGGTATCGCCGCTGTTGGCACGCAGGCGCGGGTGCGTCGCCACGCTTTGGGGTTTGCCCTGCGGGTCGTCGAAGGTCCAGACATCGCCGCCGGACCACCACGAATAGGCCATCACGCTGTGCTGTGCCAGATCGTCCAGCTGGGTAATCGGCGCGACGGTGCGCAGGTAGCCGGGTGAGGCACACAACACCATGCGGTCGTGGGTCAGGGTGCGCGAGACCAGGGTGGAACTGGCCTGCCGGGTGATGCGCACGGCCATGTCAAAGCCTTCTTCCACCAGGTCCACCACGCGGTCGGTCAGGGTGATGTCCAGCTCCACCTGCGGGTGCAGCTTCAGGAACTCGCCCCATAGCGGCGCCAGATGCAGGTTGCCGAAGGTGAGCGGGGCGTTGATCTTCAGCCGCCCGGCGGTATGCAGCGCCCCCTGGCTGGCGGCGGCGTTGGCATCGGCCAGATCGTCCAGGATCTGGCGGCTGCGCTCAAAGTATTCCGAACCGGCATCGGTCAGCGACAGGCGCCGTGTCGTGCGGTTGAGCAGCCGGGTGCCCAGCAGGGCTTCCAGCTCCAGCACCAGGCGCGAGACCACGGCCTTGGAGGTGTCCAGCCGCTCCGCGGCTTTGACAAAGCTGCCGGCCTGCACCACCGCGGTAAAGGCCTGCATCTGGCGAAATTGGTCCATGGTGGGCTGCCTGGTGCGTCAGGGCACGATGGTGGTGAACAGGTAAGTCGCCAGCAGCACCAGGTGCACGATGCCCTGCAGCACCGTGGTGCGCCCGGTGCCCAGCGACAGGGTGGTGACAAACAGCGAGAGCAGCAGCAGCACGGTGGACTTGATGTCCAGCCCCAGCGTCAGCGTCCACCCAGTGGCCAGCGAGACGATGGCCACTGCCGGAATGGTCAGTCCAATGCTGGCCAGGGCCGAGCCCAGCGCCAGGTTCAGGCTGGTTTGCAGGCGGTTGGCGCGGGCCGCGCGCACTGCCGCCATGCCTTCGGGCAGCAGCACCACCGCAGCAATGATGATGCCCACCACCGCCTTGGGGGCGCCCATGCCTGCCACGGCCGCTTCGATGGCGGGTGCCAGCGCCTTGGCCAGCAGCACCACGGCGGCCAGGCTGGCTAGCAGCAGCACACCACTGGCCGCCACCAGCCGGTCGCTGGGGGGCTGGGCGTGTGCTTCGGCGTTGACATCGGCATCGGGGGGCAGGAAATAGTCGCGGTGGCGCACGGCTTGCACCAGCACAAAGGTGCCATACAGCACCAGCGACACCACCGCCACAAACCCCAACTGGCTGGCGCTGTACACCGGCCCGATCACGCTGGTGGTGTAGTTGGGCAGCACCAGCGTCAGCACCGCAATGGCGGCCAGCGTGGCCAATGAGGCACTCACGCCATACAGGCCAAAGGACTGCTCCCGGTACCGGCTGGCGCCCACCAGCAGGCACAGGCCCACAATGCCGTTGAGGATGAGCATGACGGCGGCAAACACGGTGTCGCGGGCCAGCGCTGTGCTCTGGGGGCCGCCCGAGAGCATGAGCGAAACGATCAACGCCACCTCGATGATGGTAATGGCCAGTGCCAGCACCAGCGTGCCGTAGGGCTCACCCACCCGGTGCGCCACAACCTCGGCGTGGTGCACCGCCGCCAGCACACTGCCAATCAGTGCCACTACCAGCAAGACCACCAGAGAGGCGCTGGGCCCGGTGAACCGGGTGGCCGCCAGCAGCAGCCAGCCGGCCAGCGGAGCGGCAACGGACCAGAGGGGGAGGGGCTTTTGGAGGGGCATGGGTGGGGGTTAGGGGGTTATTGTCAATATTTTAGAGATATTCAATTCAATGTGCTGCTATTTATCTCTGCAGGGTAGACCGATACAGTGAAGCTCTGGTTTGTTAAAGGATGTTCACCATGTCTCACCCCCCCGCTGTACTGCCTTCGCTGTTTGTTTCCCACGGCGCGCCGCTGTTTGCCATGGAGCCGGGCGAAACCGGCCCCGCGCTGCACGCCTGGGCGCAGACCCTGCCCCACGCACCGGCACTGCGCGGCGTGGTGGTTTTGTCGCCGCACTGGATGGCGCGTACGCCGGCGGTCATGACCACGGCGCAGCCGCCCACGTGGCACGATTTTGGCGGCTTTCCCGCGGCGCTGTACGAACTGCAATACCCGGCACCGGGCAGCCCGGCGCTCGGGCAGGAGGTGCTGGCCTTGTTGCAAGAGGCCGGCATTGCCGCGCAGGCCGACGACAAGCGTCCGCTGGACCATGGCACCTGGGTGCCGCTGATGCACATGTTTCCCCAGGCCGATGTGCCCGTGGTGCAAGTGGCCCTGCCGGTGGCCTGGGGCCCGCGGCAGGTGTACGCGTTGGGGGCGGCCCTGCAAAGTCTGCGCGCCCGTGGCGTGCTGGTGATGGGCTCCGGCTCCATCACGCACAACCTGGGCGAGTTCTTTGGTAGTGACCAGAAGGTGGCGTCCTACGTGACCGAGTTTGCCCGCTGGGTAGAGGCCGCCCTGGAGCGGGGCGACACGCCTGCGCTGCTGGACTACCGCAGCCTGGCCCCGCACGCGCACCGCGCGCACCCCACGGAAGACCACTTCCTGCCGCTGTTCTTTGCGCTGGGTGCGGCGGGTGCGGACGCACGGCCCACCTACCTCAGCCGCGAGGTGATGTACGGCATGCTGGCGATGGACGCCTTTGCCTTGAATTAGGCATAAAAAAGGCCGCTATCCGTCGTAGATGCTGCGCATGTAGCTATCAAATAGATAGCGACTCCGTGCGCGTTAGGCAGCGCTCACGCTGGCGCCGCAGCCCCGGGTTTCGAACAGGTCGATCCGGCAGACCTGGGGCAGGGTGCTGCGGGACTTGTCCAGAATCCAGGTGGCCACCGTGGCGGTGTCGCAGTCGGCCAGATCGGGAATCTGGTGCAGCGCCTGGTGGTCCAGGGTTTTGAAAATCGGGGTGAAGAGTTCCTTCACGTCGCCAAAGTCCACCGTCCAGCCCATCACCTGGTCCAGCGGGGCACGCAGGTGCAGACGCAGGGTGTAGGTGTGGCCGTGCAGCTGGGCGCGCGGTTCGCCGGCCGGTGCCGCCTTGAGCTGCACCGCGCTGTCGAGCGTGAAGTCTTTCCAGATCTGGTACTGGCTGCCGTCAAACACGGCGCCGCAGCTGGCGGTTTCAAAAACCGTGACCTGGCTCAGCGCCGGCAGTGCCGGTTTCAAGCGCGCCCATATCCAGCTGGAGAGCACTTCGCTGGTGGGGTTCTCCAGGCCGGCCAGTTCGTTCAGGCAGGCGTGGTGGAGCTGGGCCTGAATGGGCGCCCAGCAGGCGTCCAGTGCGGCGTAGGCCTGGGTGGCATCCACGCTGGCGCCGGCGTGTTCACTGTGCAGAATGGCCTCGAAACCATGGCCGTGCATGTTGCCGCACTTGTGGCCGGCCGGCACATGGGGCAGCCGGTGGGCCGACTGGAACACATAGCGCCGCCAGACACGGGTGGTGCTGGGGGTGGCGGTGGCGTTGTCGCTGGCGTAGCGCAGCTCTACCCCTTGCTGCGTGGTGCTTTGCAGCTCCAGCACGGCGGGGCCGTCCACGGCGCACTGGGCATGCAGCCACTGCGCCAGCGAGGTGTCGCTGGGGCTGGGCAAAAAATCGTTCAGGTGCTGGTAGTCCAACTGGCCGGTGGCCGCGCGCAGGCGTGTCTGCAGGGCTTGCACTTCGCCCCCGGGGAAAGTGGCCACACCGGCGCCGGCCGCGCAGCGCAGCGTGGCCCAGAAGCTGTGGCCGTGCAGGCGTTGCGTGGCATGGCCGTCGGGTTGGGCATGCAGCTGGCGGGCGGCCTCAAAGGGCGCGGACACGATGTACAGGGGAGAAGGCAGCATAAGGGGGAGAGGGGTTACCGGATCCCGATGATCTTGTGGGTTTGCACGCTCAGGTTCCAGCGCGGGTGCTGCTGGCAGTAGGCAATGGCGGCCTGCGTGTTGGCCGCCTGGTCGGGGCCGTCCATGGGCTGCAGGTAAAAGTTTTCAAACGCCAGCGTGGCAAACCGGGCCGGGTCGCCGCCGGCTTGCGGGTACACCAGCTTGAGCTCTTGTCCGGCGTGCACCACCAGTTCAGAGCCCAGCTTGGGGCTGACGCACAGCCAGTCGATGCCGGCGGGCGGGGCTATGGTGCCATTGGTTTCCACCGCCACGCGAAAGCCGCGGGCGTGCAGCGCGTCCAGCAGCGCGGCGTCGAGCTGCAGCAGCGGCTCGCCACCGGTGATCACAACGAACCGGTGCGCGTGGTCTGCGCTGGGCCAGTGCGCTTGCACCACGTCGACCAGCGCTTCGGCGGTGGTGAATTTGCCGCCGGCCGTGCCGTCGGTGCCCACAAAATCGGTATCGCAAAAACGGCAGACAGCGCTGGCGCGGTCTTCCTCGCGCCCGCTCCACAAATTGCAGCCCGCAAAACGGCAAAACACCGCAGGCCGTCCGGCATTGGCGCCTTCACCCTGCAGGGTATAGAAAATTTCTTTGACGCTGTAGGTCATGGGTGCTGATGGATGGGGGTTTTGCTATTGTTTTAATAGCTGCCTGCGCTTGTTTAGCGGGGGGAAGGGGGCTATTTTATCAAGAAATGGGTTTTGAGGCACGGCGAACGCTTGCCCCCCTGCCGGTGGGATGCACACCGGTGGCCGCTCCGGGCATCTTTCAAACTGGCGCGTATGTGCCGGTGCCGCCTAGCCACGCCGTCAGCACTTCATACCCCGAAGGCGTTACCGCCACCATGTGTTCAAACTGGGCGGACAGAGACCGGTCCTTGGTCACCACGGTCCATCCGTCGGCAAGTTGTTTGGTTTCGCGTTTGCCGGCGTTGAGCATCGGTTCAATGGTGAAAACCATCCCCGCCTCCAGCGTGAGCCCTTGCCCGCGCTGCCCGTAGTGCAGCACCTGTGGTTCATCGTGGTAGACCTGCCCAATGCCGTGCCCGCAGTATTCGCGCACCACGCTGAAATGCGCCGCATGCGCGACCGACTGGATGGCATGGCCCACATCGCCCAGGGTCGCCCCCGGCTTCACCTGTTGGATGCCGGCGCGCAATGCTTCGTACGTCGTCTCCACTAGGCGCCGGGCCAGGGCGCTGGGGGCCCCGACGAAGAACATGCGGCTGGTGTCGCCAAACCAGCCATCCTTGATGACGGCAACGTCAATGTTGACGATGTCGCCCTTCTTCAGAATCTTGTCGGGCGAGGGAATGCCGTGGCACACCACCTGGTTGACGGAGGTGAGGATGGTCTTGGGATAGCCCTGATACCCCACGTTGGCGGGAATGGCGCCCTGGACGTGCACGATGTGGTCGTGGCAGATGCGGTCCAGCGTCTCCGTGCTAACCCCCGGCACCACGTGGGGTTCAATCATGCCCAGAACCTCCGCGGCCAGCCGGGCGGCCCGGCGCGCCATTTCAAGGTCCTCGGCGCCATGGATGGGCACGTCGTGCGCCATCAGTGTTTTTTGGTCGAAGAGGTGCCGGGCTTGCCCAGTTGGCTGGCAACCGCTCCGGCGAGGTCCAGCCCCCCTGCGAGTTCTGCCCGTATCAACAGTTGGCAGATTTCCCGGTAGTCCAGGTCCGGGTGCATCTCGGTCAGCATGCCGACCCGCATCCAGTGCTCGGCCTGTGCATTGATCGACCTGCTGAGCGCGTTGCCGGTCACCCGCAGGTTTTCATGCATCTGGTCTGAAATTTTTACGATACCCATCAGAAGCCTCGATATGAAACATATATGAAGTATATACGATTCGTATTCCATCGGCTGTACGAGTCATTGCGCGATATGAGGCCTTAACGGCCGCATGGAATGGCAGGCGCTGGCCTGCCAGCGGTCACTTTCCGAACAACTTGGCCACGTGCTGCCAGGTGCGCAGCAGCAGGCCCGCGCGTTCCACATCGGCCTGAGCGACGAGAGGTGCTTCGCCCACCGGCTTGCCCTTCGAAGTCGCGATCACCTTGCCGATCACAGCGCCCTTGGTCACCGGCGCCTCCAGGCCTGGCTTGAGCTCCACCGAGGTCTCCACCTGCTGACCGCGCGGCACGGTCAGCAGCCACGGTGCGCCCAGACCCGCTGCGACGGTGTCCGCCTTGCCGAAGCTGACCTTGGCCGTGGTGACCACCGTGTTCGGCTGAATCGGGGTGGTCTTCTCGAAGTTGCTAAAGCCCCAACCGAGCAGCGCCCGGGTCTCGTCCGCACGTGCCTGAGCGCTGTGGGTGTTGAGGATGACCGTGATCAGGCGCATGTTGTTGCGCTTGGATGAAGTGACCAGGCAGTAGCCGGCGTCTTCGGTGTGGCCCGTCTTCAGTCCATCAACGCTGGGGTCGGTGTACAGCAGGGCATTGCGATTCCCTTGCTTGATACCGTTGTACTTGAACTCGCGTTCTGCGTAGATTGGGTAATAGTCAACGCTGTCGTGGATGATGGCGCGCGCCAGAATCGCGAGGTCACGCGCAGACGACTTGTGCTCCGGGTCGGGCAGACCTGTGGGGTTCACGAAATGCGTGTGCGTCATACCGAGGCGTAGGGCTTCGGCATTCATCAGCTTGGCAAAGCCCGCTTCGGAGCCGGCCATGTGTTCGGCAATCGCCTTGGAGGCGTCGTTGCCCGACTGGATGATGATGCCTCGCAGGATGTCGATCACCGTGGCCTGGCTGTTTAGCGGCAAATACATGCACGACTCGGTGCTCGAACCTCGGCACCACGCGTTCTGGCTGACCGAGACCAGGTCGGTTTGCTTGAGCTTGCCGGAGTGGAGTGCCTGCTCCACCATGTAGCTGGTCATCATCTTGGTTAGCGAAGCCGGCGGCAAGGGTTCGTCGGCGTTGGCCGAGGCAAGCACCTCGCCGGAATCGAAGTCCATCAACAGCCACGCCTTGGCTGGTAGTGCCGGTGGGTTACTTGCCAAGGTGGTCTGAGCAGCAAGTGGCGGCAGGGCGTTCACGGCGGCCGCAGCCTTCTTGGGTGACGCGGGTTTGGGCGCGTGGTGTCCGCGCGCGAAGGATGCCGAGCTGGGAACCAGGGCGCCTGCGGCGATAACGAAGATGGCAGGGAGGATGGAAAAAGTCTTGGTTTGCATGGTGTATTCGGTCAGAACCTTGATTGTCGTAGATCGGCGTTGACTTTGTATCCAGCGATGTTGCTGATCGGACTGAAAAGGACCCTCACGATTGGAAAAATCTGCCCGCAAGGTCACGCTCAACGTAATCGACAGGCATTGTCGATGCCTAGTCGTCGCTCGGTTTGCCATCTGCGTCGAGTGAAGCGTATGGGCCAACAGCGGTCTTTCCCCAATGACTGCTAATCAGAAGTAGACTGAGGCAGGTTTAGAGCTGCGTGCCTTGTGGAGGCGGTCTATTGCAGTTGTTTAGTCAATCGAAAAGACAATAGAAGGAAAGACAAAGATGAACTTCGGATACAACGGGCTACTGGGCCTGCTCGTGCTTGCAGGTGACATTTGGGCAATCCTCAACATTGCTCAAAGCTCTGCCAGCAACGAAAAGAAACTCATTTGGATACTTGTGGTGGTGCTGCTTCCGCTGTTGGGATTGATCTTGTGGTTTTTTTTGGGGCCACGCAGCGGACGTCGCTGACAGGAATAGCACTTAACCCAGTTCACTAATCCATGGGCGACCACAGGTTAGGCGAGCCTGACATCAACAGCGCTGAGGTGAAATTGCGAACACCGTCTCTGGGCCAACAGCGGCCATAAAGATATTTCGATACCAGTCGTTCAAATGGGCATGAACCGTCCACGGCTGTCCCATGCGACGCGTGGTGTGCAGGGTGACTGTCAGAAGTCATTGCCTAAATATCGTGTGATTCGCTCAGCAAGAGCGTATGCATCGACTTCCCGCTTTTCCAATGCAACACACAGTTGATTCCAGGAAGAGACCGCAAGCATCACCTTGAAATGGTCTGGAGTCACTTGGTCTTCAAACCTAACGGCATGAACGCTCACTTTCTTAACGTCTGCAAAGGAACAGTGCCTGTTACCGTTCACGAAGACGAGCCTTTCATTTCTCGCGAGCACCGTTGCTTTGAACCCGCACTCAACCACGAGGCCAAAATCTTCTTCAGTGAAGACGGCCCCAAAATTAGAGACGTTACTTGGCGCAGAAAATCGTGGAAACTTCACCTACCTGAGGCTCCAATATGAAGTGTGGTGACGCTGTCGGGTATGAACTATCAAATCGAATCGGACTATAGCTCTGTGGGCCATGCAATCGAATGTCGGCTTCCGCTGCATTTCGACCGTCCATGGTACCTGCCTGGTGCACCACCCCTGAATGTCTGCTATCCAGCAAGGAGTCTAGGAGCGTCGAAGACCGCTTTGGGTCGGTTGGGGGTAGTCGCCAATGACTGGTGTCGGGCAATAGGCTGGGCCGCGCTCAATCCTTGAGGTTCACCCCCAGGGTATCCAGCTTCTTTGCATACGAGTCCCTGCGTTTTGCTGCCTTTGCAGCTGTTTCGGCGGCCGCTTGGACTGCCTTGGGCCCCTTGTGCGCAGCAGCTTTGATCAATCCGAACTTGTGAGCAGCGTCTGCCTGCGCCCGCTTGAAAGTGGCGATGAGTTCGGCATGGGCAACGGATGGATTC
Source organism: Rhodoferax sp. (assembly GCA_049301075.1). Classification (GTDB taxonomy): domain Bacteria; phylum Pseudomonadota; class Gammaproteobacteria; order Burkholderiales; family Burkholderiaceae_C; genus Allorhodoferax. The sequence continues at coordinate 9,124 of JBAQKO010000199.1, read as the reverse complement.
ACAGGTACTCCCATGAGTGATTGGCTTTAAACGGTGGACAGACCATCAATTGGCGTCATCACCCTTAAAGTTTGACGTTAGTGCGAAGCAAAGCTGTTCTCAAGTCGCGGTTAGCAGGTTTTGAAACATCCACCTTTTGAACAGCCAGGTCAAACGATGAGCCTGGCCTGATGCTGGTTGGCAGTATCTTTTTTGCGGGATTCGCAGTGGGGAGCGTGCCCTGACCCGGACACATGCGAACGGAAAACCCGAATTCTTCGAGTACGCCTTTCGCATACAACTCCGCCAATTGTTGAAACGTCACGAAGGCTGAGCGTTTAACATCTTTGAACCCTGGCTCACGGATGTCACGAACGATCTCGAATTTGCCAAGCGTATCTCGCTGCGTATTGGTAAACGGATGCAACAAGAAAGTCTGACGAACCCCATTCTTTTTGGACACCAGCGTGTGCTCGACGGCGATATCAGTTAACAGCATATTGTTTCCTCGTTTTTTAAGCCACAGCCTGCCCAGCTGCATCAGCCGCCATGCCCCCCAAAGTCCCAGATCATGTTTTTTCAAACCAAGCCACTGGGGAACCGATGCCCCTTGAGATGCGAAGTTCTCGACATGAGCAACCCTCACACGGAGGGCAAGGACTTTAACTGAACGACAGCAAATGGCAGATCCATATTGCAACGTGACAGACCGCTTTGGGTCGACTGGCGACATAAGTGAGCGCCAGAAGAAAACAGTTGAATATCGGCGCGGTATTTCTACCGGCGCCCGCGCCTAGCCCCAGCCTGGCCTGGGTGTTTTAGGCGTAGGTGCTGACCGGCACGCAGGAGCAGAACAGGTTGCGGTCGCCGTACACGTTGTCCACCCGGCCAACCGTGGGCCAGTACTTGGCCTGTTTCAAGGTGGCCACCGGGAAGGCGCCCACTTCGCGGCTGTAGGGGCGGTCCCACGCGGTGCCCAGCAGGCTGTCGGCGGTGTGGGGGGCGTGCTTGAGCGGGTTGTTGTCCTGCGGCCACTCGCCGCTTTCCACCTTGGCGATCTCACCGCGGATGGCGATCATGGCGTGGATGAAGCGGTCCAGCTCGGCCAGGGTTTCGCTCTCGGTGGGTTCCACCATCAGCGTGTTGGGCACGGGGAATGACAGCGTGGGGGCGTGGAAGCCGTAGTCCATCAGGCGCTTGGCCACGTCTTCGGCCATTACGCCGCAGGTTTCCTTCAGCGGGCGCAGATCCAGAATGCACTCGTGCGCCACATGGCCGTTGGCGCTGGCGTACAGCGTGGGGTAGAAGTCCTTGAGGCGGGCGCTGATGTAGTTGGCCGCCAGGATGGCTGCCTCGGTGGCGTGGCGCAGACCGTCCGGGCCCATCATGCGGCAGTACATCCAGCTGATGGGCAGCACGGCGGCGTTGCCCAAGGGGGCTGCGCTGACCGCGCCCGTGCCGGGTACGCCAGCGGTGGCGTGGCCGGGCAGGAAGGGCACGAGGTCTTGCACCACGCACACGGGGCCCACACCGGGGCCGCCACCGCCGTGGGGAATGCAGAAGGTCTTGTGCAGGTTCAGGTGGCTCACGTCGCCGCCAAACTCGCCGGGGGCGGCGGTGCCCACCAGGGCATTCATGTTGGCGCCGTCCACATAGACGCGCCCGCCATGGCTGTGCACCAGCGCGCACAGTTCCTTGACCTGCATTTCGAACACACCGTGGGTGCTAGGGTAGGTGATCATCACCGCGGCCAGATTGGCGCTGTGCTGTTCGCACTTGGCCTTCAGGTCGGCCATGTCCACGTTGCCATTGGCGTCGCATTGGGTCACCACCACGGTCATGCCCACCATCATGGCGCTGGCGGGGTTGGTGCCGTGGGCGCTGGAGGGAATCAGGCAGATGTTGCGGTGGCCCTGGCCTTTGCTCTCGTGGTAGGCCTTGATGACCAGCAGGCCGGCGTATTCGCCCTGGCTGCCGGCGTTGGGCTGCAGGCTGATGCCGGCGTAACCGGTGGCGGCGCACAGCCAGGCGCGCAGCTGTTCGTCCAGCGCGGCGTAGCCGGTGCGCTGGTCGGCGGGGCAGAAGGGGTGGATGTCGGCAAACTCGGGCCAGGTGATGGGGATCATCTCGCTGGTGGCGTTGAGCTTCATGGTGCAGCTGCCCAGCGGAATCATGCTGCGGTCCAGCGCCAAATCCTTGTCGCTCAGCATGCGGATGTAGCGCAGCATGCCGGTCTCGGAGTGGTGGGTGTTGAACACCGGGTGGGTCAGGAAAGCGCTGCTGCGGAGCAGGGCTGCGGGCAGGAGCGAGTCCGCGCCGGCTTCCAGGGCGCTGATGTGCGGCACGGCCTGGCCGGGTTGGGCAAAGAAGCCCCACAGCGCCTCCACGTCGGCACGGGTGGTGGTTTCGTCCAGCGAGATGCCCAGCTGCTTTTCAGACACCAAACGCAGGTTGGTGCCCGCAGATACTGCGCGGGCAGCTATTGATTTTGTAGCGTCTCCGGTTTGCACGGTGAGTGTGTCAAACGCGGTGGCGTGGCTCAGGGTGTAGCCCAGGCTCTGCAGGCCGCGTGCCAGGATGGCGGTGAAGCGGGCCACGCGCTGGGCGATGCGGGTCAGGCCCTGGGGGCCGTGGTACACGGCGTACATGCTGGCCACAACGGCGGGCAGCACCTGCGCGGTGCAGATGTTGGAGGTGGCTTTCTCGCGGCGGATGTGCTGCTCGCGCGTTTGCAGCGCCAAGCGGTAGGCGGGGTTGCCGTGCACGTCCACGCTCACGCCCACCAGACGGCCGGGCATGGAGCGCTTGAACGCGTCGCGGCAGGCCATGTAGGCGGCGTGCGGGCCGCCGTTGCACAGGGGCATGCCAAAGCGCTGGGTGGTGCCGATGACGATGTCGGCGCTGTCGGCGCCGCCGGGTGTGCCGCCCCACTCGCCGGGGGGGGTGAGCAGGGTCAGCGCCAGCAGGTCGGCAGCCACGATGAAGGCCGCGTCGTGGCTGTGCGCCTGTTTCACCAGTTCGCGCAGGTCCTGCACGGTGCCGCTGGCGGCCGGGTACTGCGCCAGCACGGCAAAGTAGTCGCCACCGGCCATCAGGCTGGCAATGTCGCCCACCTGCACCTGCAGGCCCAGCGGCTGGGCGCGGGTCCGGATGACTTCAATGGTTTGCGGCAGGCAGTCGTCCGACACGATGAACACCGTGCTTTTGCTCTTGACGCTGCGCTTGGCCAGCGTCATGGCCTCCGCCGCCGCCGTGGCCTCGTCCAGCATGGAGGCGTTGGCCATGGGCATGCCAGTGAGGTCGCTCACCATGGTCTGGAAGTTGACCAGTGCCTCCATGCGGCCCTGGGAAATTTCGGCCTGGTAGGGCGTGTAGGCGGTGTACCAGGCGGGGTTCTCCAGGATGTTGCGCAGGATCACGCCGGGCGTGTGGGTGCCGTAGTAGCCCTGGCCAATGTGGCTCTTGAAAATCTGATTCTGCCCGGCCAGTGCCTTCAGTTCGGCCAGCGCCTGTGCCTCGGGAATCGCCGCGGGAATGGCCATGGCGCTCTTGCGCGCGATGGACGGCGGCACGATGCCGGCGATCAGCTCGGCGCGCGAGGCCGAGCCCACGGCCTGGAGCATCAGCGCTTCATCGGCAGCGTCGATGCCGATGTGGCGGGCGTGGAATTCGCTGGCGTTCTCCAGCTGGGCAAGGGTGGGGGCAGAGGTGTTGGGCATGGCGTTCGGGCGTTGGGTGGGGCCGGGCGCGCGCGGGTTCAAGGCGCGGCCCACGGGCCAGGGGCTTTAGGCGTTGGCAGAGAAGGCGGTGTAGCTGGTTTCGTCCATCAGCGCGTCGAGTTCGGCGGGATTGGACAGCTTGACCTTGAAGAACCAGCCTGCGCCCAGCGGATCGCTGTTGGCCAGCGACGGGTCGGCGCGCAGGGCTTCGTTCACCTCGGTGATGGTGCCGGTGACCGGCATGTACACGTCGGCAGCAGCCTTGACGGACTCCACGACGCCGGCAACGGCCTTGGCTTCCACGGTGGCGCCCACTTCGGGCAGGTCCACAAACACCACGTCGCCGAGCGCGTCCTGGGCGTGGTGGGTAATGCCGACGGTGGCGTTGTCGCCTTCAACCTTGAGCCATTCGTGGTCGGGGGTGTACTTGAGGGACATGGAAAACTCCTGAAATAAATAAGTAAAAAGGGATGAACCGCCTGCCAGCCGCAACTGTATCCGCGCCGGGCGTCAAAAAATCAACCGGGGTGATCAGCCCCGGTAGTAACGGGTGGGTACAAAGGGCATGGCGGAGACGACCATGGGTACCGGCTTGCCGCGCACCACGGCCACCACCTGGCTGCCCAGGGCGCTGAACGCTGCGTCCACATAGCCCATGGCCACCGGCTTGTCGATGGTGGGGCCGAGCAGGCCACTGGTGACTTCGCCAATCTTGTTGCCCTGGCCGTCCTGCAGTTCGGTGTGTTCACGCACGGGCACGCGCTCCAGCGCCACCAAGCCCACGCGTTTTCTCGTGCCTTTTTGGGCTGTAGCGCCCGTGGAATCTGCGAGTGCAGCTAGTATTTTTGTAGCGCCAGGGAAGCCGCCGGCGCGTGCGCCGCCGGTGCGGCGCACCTTTTGCATGGCCCACAGCAGGTTGGCTTCCACCGGATTGGTGGTGGTGTCGATGTCGTTGCCGTACAGGCACAGGCCGGCTTCCAGGCGCAGGGAATTGCGGGCGCCCAGACCAATGGGTTTGACCTCCGGCTGCGCCAGCAGGGCGCGGGCCAGAGCGTCGGCTTGGCTTTCGTGCACGGAGATCTCAAAGCCGTCTTCGCCGGTGTAGCCGCTGCGGGTCAGGAAGACGTCGATCTTTTGCGTGCCGGTGTTTACGGTGAAGGCGCCACCGGTCATGAACACCAGTTTTTCCACGCCCGGTGCCAGGCGCGACAGGGCCGTCACGGCTTGCGGGCCTTGCAGCGCCAACAGCGCCATCTCAGGCATGGGGATGACCTGGCAGCGGCTGCCAATCTTGGCCTGGATGTGGGCGATGTCTCCCACCTTGCAGGCGCCGTTGACGATGACAAAGATTTCGTTGTTGCCCTTGTTGAAGAACATCAGGTCGTCAATGATGCCGCCGTCGTCGTTGAGCAGCAGTCCGTAGCGCTGCTTGCCCACGGGCAGGTCGATCACATCCACCGGAATCAGGGTCTCGAAGGCGGCTGTGGCGTCGGGGCCGACCAGGCGCAACTGGCCCATGTGGGACACGTCAAACAGGCCGGCCGCCTTGCGGGTGTGGTGGTGTTCGGCCATCAGGCCTGCCGGGTATTGCACGGGCATGGAATAGCCGGCAAAGGGCACCATGCGGGCGCCCAGCTCAATGTGCAGGGCGTTGAGCGGCGTGGTTAACAAGGTTTGATCGGGAGCGGACATGGGATTTCCTCAGGGGCAACGCAATATTCCCGGGCCACGCCTATTCAGCATGTCCCGAGGCTGCCCCCGCTGTCCGCTTTACCTGAGAGATTCGCCGGGCCGTGCTACACGGTGCCGTGTGCAGACTGCGGTTTGCTCCTTCGGTGGGCGGCATCGCGTGCCGCCTCTCTCCAGTGGGGAGTCGCTGGCGGCCGGAGCCGTCAACGGTGGTCAGTCCTTTTGCCTGAGCGTTCAGACCGCTGCAATCAGCGGTCCTGCGCCTTCGGCGGTTTTCCTGGCGAAAACTCTCTCCTGACCGGGAGGAATTCTAAACCAGCAGCCCGCAGGCCCATCGCCAGGAGCCGGTTACCGTCCTTTACGGTCGCTTTACAGTGCAGAGGCCTGCGGTTCATACAGGTTTTCTACAGTCCATTGGCAACTTTTCAAAAGGACTTGGACATGAAACGCACTCTTCTCATCGCTGCATCTATCGCGATTGCTGCCCCACAGGTATTTGCGCAGGCAAAAAATTTCGAGGGATTCAGCCTGGGAGCCAACGCCGAGAGCACGAATTCACAAACCACCCTGACGGGCACCGGTTCGGACTCCAACACCATGGGCAGCCTGGCCGCTCAGGCGCAATACACGTTTGCGCTCGGCCCCCAGTTCACACTTGGCCTGGGCGCCACGGCGGCTCCGGCCAGCCTGAACGCCGGCGCCCTCAACGGGATCAGCTACAGCACCAAGAACCGGGCGTCGTTTGATGTGACGCCGGGGTATGCCGTTTCGGACACCACCCTGGTGTACGGGAAATTGTCGGCGCTGACGGGGACGAGCTCCGCCGTGGACGCCACCGGTACGGAAACCACCGCCAACCTGAACGGCTTCGGGTACGGGGTTGGGGTGCGCTTTTTGCTCGACAAGAACTTCTTTGTGCAAGGCGACATCAATTCCAACCGCTACAACGACGTGAACGGAACCAGCTTGAGCTCCACCGCTCTGGCGGTCGGCGTTGGCTACAAGTTCTGACAAAGACCCTGCACGGTCATGTGACATGGGTCATCGCTACCATGGGCGCTCCGCGATATTGACGGTTCCCTTCAGGAGTTCCCTATGACCCTATCCATGTACCAGGCGAGCGTGCCGCGCTTTGTCAACATCCTCGGCAACCTGTCCCGCATGCTGGACAAGGCACAGGCCTATGTGGATGCCAAGAAACTGGACGACGCCGTGCTGACGGGTTTTCGCCTGTATCCCGACATGTTGCCGATGGTCAAGCAGGTGCAGATTGCCTGCGACACCGCCAAGGGGGTGGTGGCGCGCCTGGCCGGGGTCGAGATTCCGGTGTTTGAGGACAACGAGCAAACCCTGGCCGAATTGAAGGCACGCATTGCCAGGACCATTGGCTTCATCGAGACCCTGACTCCCGCGCAAATAGACGGCACGGAAGACCGGGACATCGTGGTTAAGCGCGCCGACAAGGAAACCCACTACAAGGGCATGCAGTTCCTGCTGGGCCACGCCATTCCGAACTTCTACTTTCACGTGACCACGACCTATGCCATTCTTCGCCATAACGGCGTGGAGATCGGCAAGCGCGATTACCTCGGCAACCCGTAAAGCCCGGCGGCAGGGAACTGCTGCCAACCACCCGGACATGCACGTAGACTGCGGGGTTTGAAACTGCTGTCTGCCCTGCCGGTGAATCCCCTTCCTTCCGCTGTATCTGCCCTCATCGACTTTGCCGACCCGCAGAGCGTTGACGGGCCACGCCTGCGACACGCCTTTGGCACGCCACGTGCGCGGCTGGTGGCCCATGGTCCTGACCAGGTGCGCCCGGTGCTGGACGCCGTACAAAAAGCCGCGCAGGAGGGCGCCTGGTGTGTGGGCTACCTGCGGTATGAGGCGGCCCCCGCATTCGACCCGGCACTGGTGGTGCAGGAAGCGCAGGGTCCGCTGGCGTGGTTTGCTGTGTATGACAAGCCCTTGCCGTGGCCGCGTACGGACGCGGGTGCGCCGCAAGACCGCGCGGATGTACGGGTGCAATGGCAAAGCCTGCTGGAGCGCCCCGCATTTGACGCCGCACTGACTAGCCTGCTGGCCGGCATCGCCCGCGGCGACTACTACCAGGTCAACTTCACTGCGCAGATGGTGGGTGCGTTGGCCGGTGCCGCTACGGGCTCCGCCGCGGCAGGCGCGCTGTTTGCGGCCTTGCAACGCGCCCAACCCGGCGGGTATGCGGCATTTCTGGACACCGATGATGAACAGATCCTGTCGGTGTCACCCGAGCTGTTTTTTGACTGGCGTGCGGGGCATCTGCTGGCACGCCCCATGAAGGGCACGGCGGCGCGGGGTGCCACGGCGCAGGAGGATGCCGCCCAGGCGCTGCGCTTGCGCACCTCGCCCAAGGAAATGGCCGAAAACGTGATGGTGGTGGACCTGCTGCGCAACGACATGTCACGCATTGCCGAACCTTTCAGCGTGCGCGTGCCCCGCCTGTTCCACACCGAAGGGTTGCCCTCGGTGTGGCAGATGACTTCGGACGTGACGGCTCGTACCCGGGCTGGGTGCAGTCTGGCGGATGTGTTTGCCGCCCTGTTTCCCTGTGGTTCCGTAACCGGTGCGCCCAAGGTGCAAGCCATGCGCGCGATCCGGGAGCTGGAGCCGGCCCCACGCGGGGTGTACTGCGGCGCGCTGGGGGTGATTCAGCCCGGTGGCGCGGCCACCTTCAACGTGCCCATACGCACGGTGACCGTGCGCGGCGCCACGGCATGGTGCGGCATTGGCAGCGGCATTACCGCCGGGTCGGTTGCGGCGGACGAGTGGCAGGAGTGGCAGCTGAAAAAAGCTTTTGTGCAGCGTGCCAGCGAACCGTTCTCGGTTCTGGAAACCCTGGGTTTGCTGGACGGTGGCTGGCGCGACAGCGACGCACATCTGGCGCGCATGGCGCTGGCCGCCCGGCAATTCGGTTATCCGTGGGACGTGCACCAAGCCGAGCGTGCGTTGGCGCAGCTGGCGCAGGCACACCCCCAAGGCGCCTGGCGGGTACGCCTGCTGCTGGACGCCCAGGGACGGGTGAGCGCGGCGGCTTACGCCTTGCCCGCGTCGAACGCGCCGGTGCGTCTGCAGCTGGCGACGCACGCAATAGAAGAGGCGCACAGCGAATTTGTGCGCTTCAAAACGACGCACCGTTCACATTACGATGCCTTTGCCCCCACCCAACCGGAGGTGTTTGATACTCTGCTGTGGAACGCGCAAGGAGAAGTCACGGAGTGCACGCGGGGCAATATTGCGGTCCTGCTGGATGGCAGTTGGGTGACGCCCCCCTTGCACTGCGGTTTGTTGCCCGGCATCGGGCGGGCCCGGGCGCTGCGCGAAGGGCGTGTCCGCGAGGCAGTGGTTCGGAAAGAAGATTTGCCCCGGGCGACCGCATTTGCCTTTATTAACAGCCTGCGCGGATGGGTGGATGCCACGGTGGATCTGGCCTAGCAAAGAAAAAGGGCCGCGAGGCCCTTTTTCTTTGTCTGCTGCAGGCCCTCACATGCCCGCGTAGTTCGGCCCACCGCCGCCCTCAGGCGTCACCCACACGATGTTCTGCGTCGGGTCCTTGATGTCGCAGGTCTTGCAGTGCACACAGTTCTGCGCATTGATCTGCAGGCGGTCGGTGTTGTCGTCGTTCTTCACGAACTCGTACACCCCGGCCGGGCAGTAGCGGGCCTCGGGGCCGGCATACTTGGCCAGGTTCACGTTCACCG
>JBAQKO010000198.1:0-4802 GCA_049301075.1 Rhodoferax sp. | reverse complement strand
CACCTGCCCCATGCCGAGCGGCGTGCCGTATCCAGCAACGCCGAAGGCGCGCGCCTGGCTGCCAGCCACCCGACCTGGGCCGCCATTGCCAGCGAGCGCGCCGGCTCCAGCTTCGGTTTGCACGTGGCCGCCCACGCCATCCAGGACGATGCCTACAACCGCACCCGTTTTGTCGTGGTGAGCCTGCCCAGCACCATGCCGGCGCCGGAAGCCACCGGAAAAGACTGTGTGAGCCTGGTGGTGTCGGTGCCCAACCGTCCGGGCGCTGTCCACGACATGCTGGTACCCCTCAAGCAACATGGCGTGTCGATGTCGCGCTTTGAATCGCGTCCGGCCCGTTCCGGACAGTGGGAATACTTCTTTTACATTGACCTGCAGGGCCACCCCTCGCAGCCCCACGTTGCGGCGGCGCTCAAGGACCTGCAGAGTCTGTGCGCTTTTTACAAAGTGCTGGGCACTTATCCGCTGGCCGATTGATACGGCCCCTCAGGAAACCCTATGTTTGAACAGCTTGGTTTGATTGGATGCGGCTTGATGGGGGGCTCGTTTGCCCTGGCCCTCAAGCGCGCAGGCCTGGTCAAACGCGTCGTGGGCTACAGCAAATCGCCCAGCACCACGGAACGTGCCCGCGCCATGGGCGTGATCGACGTCGAGGCGCCATCGGCCCTGCTGGCCGTCTCCGGCGCAGATATCGTGCTCATTGCCGTTCCGGTGGCGGCAACCGAGGCCACCTTCAAGGCCATCAAACACCTGGTGACTCCCAACATGCTGGTGATGGACGTGGGCTCCACCAAACGCGATGTCATTGATGCCGGCCGGCGCGCCCTGCGCGAACAGATCGGTTCGTTTGTACCGGCGCACCCGATCGCCGGCAAGGAAGTGTCCGGCGTCGAGCACGCCGACGCCGACCTGTACCGGGGCCGCCAGGTCATCATCACGCCCATTGAGCGCACCCTCACCGCGCAGCTGCAGAAAGCCGTGGACCTGTGGACGGCGCTGGGGTGCCGGGTGCTGAAGATGTCCCCCGAGCAGCACGATGCCGCCTTTGCCGCCGTCAGCCACCTGCCCCACCTGATCGCCTTTGCCATGATGAACGCCATCTCGGGCCAGCCCCAGGGCAAGGACTACCTCTCACTGGCAGGTCCGGGATTCCGGGACTTCACCCGCATTGCCGCCAGTGACCCCAAGGTGTGGCGCGACATTCTGGCCTCTAACCGGGAGGAGCTGCTGGCGCAATCCCAGATTTTCCAGCGCAACCTGCACGCCCTGGAACTGATGATTGCCAGCGGCAACGCCGATGCGCTGGAAGGCCTGCTGGAACAGGCCAGCAACACCCGCACCCACTGGAGCATGACCTCCAAGCACAACGCCTAATGTTTTCTACTGCATTCCTGGACCTGCCGCCGCTGAGCCACGCCAGCGGGACGGTCACCCTCCCCGGCTCCAAAAGCATTTCCAACCGGGTGCTGCTGCTATCGGCCCTGTGCGATGGCACCACCACCGTCCAAGACCTGCTCGATTCCGACGACACCCGTGTCATGCTGGATGCCCTGCGCGTACTGGGCTGCGGCATTCGCCAGCACGGCGCCACCGCGCACATTGACGGTCTGAACGGCAAGCTCAGCGCCCAAAAGGCCAGGCTCTTCCTGGGCAATGCCGGTACGGCCATGCGGCCGCTGACCGCCGCGCTGGCCGTGCTGGGCGGCGACTTCGAAATGGGCGGCGTACCGCGCATGCACGAGCGCCCCATTGGCGATCTGGTGGACGCCTTGCGTCAGTTGGGTTGCCGCATCGACTACCTGGGCCAGGACGGCTTCCCGCCCCTGCGCATCGGCCAGCCCGCGCTGCAACTGGACGCGCCCATCCGGGTGCGGGGCGACGTGTCCAGCCAGTTCCTGACCGCCCTGCTGATGGCCCTGCCACTGGTGGCGCAGCAGGACATCGTGATCGAGGTGGCGGGTGAACTCATTTCACGCCCCTACATTGAAATCACCCTGAACCTGCTGGCACGCTTTGGCGTGCAGGTCCGGCGCGACGGCTGGCAGCGCTTCACGATTCCCGCCGGTAGCCGGCTGCGCTCGCCCGGCGCCATCCACGTGGAAGCCGATGCCTCTTCTGCTAGCTATTTCATAGCGCTTGGCGCAATTGCCACGGGGCCTGAGAGCGAAAAAAGCATCAAAATATTGGGTGTCGGCGCGGACTCCATCCAGGGCGACATCCGCTTCATGGACGCCGCACAAGCCATGGGCGCGTACATCACCAGCGGCCCCAACTGGCTGGAGATCCGGCGCGGCAGCTGGCCGCTCAAGGCCATTGACCTGGACTGCAACCACATCCCCGATGCGGCAATGACCCTGGCCGTCATGGCGCTGTACGCCGATGGCACCACCACGCTGCGCAACATTGCCAGCTGGCGCGTCAAGGAAACCGACCGCATTGCCGCCATGACCACCGAGCTGCGCAAACTGGGCGCAGTGGTCGTGGAAGGCGCGGACTTCATCCAGGTTGCACCACCGGCCACGGCCGGCGACTGGCGGGCTGCCAGCATCCACACCTACGACGACCACCGCGTTGCCATGTGCTTCTCGCTGGCGGCCTTCAATCCCGCCGCGTTGCCCGTGCGCATTGAAGACCCGAAGTGCGTGGCCAAAACCTTCCCGGACTACTTCGAGGCGCTGTTTTCCGTCGCCCACACCCCGGACGCGGCCATTCCCGTCATCTGCGTGGACGGCCCCACGGCCTCGGGCAAGGGCACACTGGCGGTGGTGCTGGCGCAAAAGCTGGGCTACCACTTTCTGGATTCCGGCTCCCTCTACCGCATCACGGCGCTGGCCGCCCTGCGCGCCGGCCTGGGACTGGATGCCGGCAGTGAGCCCGCCATTGCCCGCCTGGTCCAGCGCCTGCAGATCCAGTTTGCCGGGGGACGGGTGCTGCTGGACGGCGATGACGTCAGCGACGCCATCCGCACCGAGGAAGCCGGCATGAACGCCTCCAAAGTGTCGGCCCTGCCCCAGGTCCGCACGGCGCTGGTCGAACTGCAGCACAGCTTTCGCCGCTTGCCGGGCCTGGTGGCCGACGGACGCGACATGGGCACCGTGATCTTCCCGCAGGCGCCCCTGAAGGTGTTTCTGACCGCCAGTGCCGAGCGCCGGGCCGAGCGACGCTATAAGCAGTTGATTTCTAAGGGAATTTCCGCTACACTCCCCTCTCTTCGCGCGGACTTGGAAGCACGTGACGCCAGGGATTCCTCCCGGGCCGTAGCGCCCCTCAAGCCTGCAGAAGACGCTCAGTTACTGGACAACTCGGATTTGACGGTTGAAAAATCGGTCGAACTGGTGTTGGACTGGTGGCAAGGCAAACAGCCGTTCAAAACCGTTTGAAACGGCTGGTAGGTCCACACCGCCCCTCTCGCGCAGCAGCGCACTGGTGGTGTGGTTCAACAACTAACCCGCGGCTCAACCCGCGATTAACCTGCGGTTAACGCCGCATACCAAAATGTCAGAATCTTTCGCAGCCCTATTCGAAGAGTCACAAAAACGCTCGGAAACCCGTATCGGCGAAGTCGTCACCGCTGAAGTCGTTCGCATCGAGCACAGCTTCGTGGTCGTCAACGCCGGCCTCAAGTCCGAAGCCTACGTGCCAATCTCCGAATTCAAGAACGACAAGGGCGAACTCGAAGTTCAGGTCGGTGAATTCGTTTCCGTTGCCATCGTGGCCATGGAAAACGGCTACGGCGACACCATCGTCAGCCGCGACACCGCCAAGCGTCTCGCTTCCTGGATGTCCCTGGAGAAATCCCTGGAATCCGGCGAATTCGTTACCGGCACCACCTCCGGCAAGGTCAAGGGCGGCCTGACCGTTCTGGTCAACGGCATCCGCGCATTCCTGCCCGGCTCCCTCGTCGACACACGTCCCACCAAGGACCTGTCTCCGTACGAAAACAAGACCATGGAATTCAAGGTCATCAAGCTCGATCGCAAGCGCAACAACGTCGTGTTGTCCCGCCGTGCCGTGGTCGAAGCCTCCATGGGCGAAGAGCGCGCCAAGCTGATGCAGACCCTGAAAGAAGGTTCTGTGGTTCAGGGTGTGGTCAAGAACATCACCGAATACGGTGCGTTCGTGGACCTGGGCGGTATCGACGGCCTGCTGCACATCACCGACATGGCATGGCGCCGTGTCCGTCACCCCTCCGAAGTGGTGACCGCTGGTCAAGAGATCACCGCCAAGATCCTGAAGTTCGACACCGAAAAGAACCGTGTCTCGCTGGGTCTGAAGCAAATGGGCGACGATCCCTGGATGGGCGTGAACCGCCGCTACCCCCAAGGTACCCGCATGTTCGGCAAGATCACCAACATCGCCGACTACGGCGCGTTTGTGGAACTCGAACCCGGAATCGAAGGCCTGGTTCACGTGTCCGAAATGGACTGGACCAACAAGAACGTTGCTCCTTCCAAGATCGTTGCCCTGGGTGACGAAGTCGAAGTCATGGTTCTGGAAATCGACGAAGACAAGCGTCGCATCTCCCTGGGCATGAAGCAGTGCAAGGCCAACCCATGGCAAGAGTTCGCGCAGAACACCAAGCGCGGCGACCGCGTCAAGGGCCCGATCAAGTCCATCACCGACTTCGGCGTGTTCGTCGGTCTGGCTGCTGGCATCGACGGCCTGTTGCACATCACCGACATGGCATGGCGCCGTGTGCGTCACCCCTCCGAAGTGGTGACAGCCGGTCAAGAGATCACCGCCAAGATCCTGAAGTTCGACACCGAAAAGAACCGCGTGTCCCTGGGTCTGAAACAAATGGG
>JBAQKO010000197.1:0-3414 GCA_049301075.1 Rhodoferax sp. | reverse complement strand
GCCGTGCATGCAGCACTCACCAACCTGGACGCGCGCCCGGCACCGGCCGGCGAAATGACCGTGGTGCTGGGGCCGGGCTGGCCCGGCATCCTGCTGCACGAAGCCATTGGTCACGGGCTGGAGGGCGACTTCAACCGCAAGGGCTCCAGCGCCTTCAGCGGCCGTATTGGCCAGCGCGTGGCGGCCAAAGGCGTCACCGTGCTGGACGATGGCACGATCAAGGACCGCCGCGGTTCCCTCAACGTCGACGACGAAGGCAACACCAGCCAGCGCAACGTGCTGATTGAAGACGGCATCCTCAAGGGCTACATCCAGGACGCCATGAACGCGCGCCTGATGGGCGTGGCGCCCACCGGCAATGGACGGCGCGAGAGCTACGCCCACATTCCCATGCCGCGCATGACCAACACCTACATGCTCGGTGGCGACAAGGACCCGCAGGAAATCGTGGCCAGCATCAAGAAGGGCCTGTACGCAACCAACTTCGGTGGCGGCCAGGTGGACATCACCTCGGGCAAGTTCGTGTTTTCCGCCAGCGAGGCGTACTGGGTGGAGAACGGCAAGATTTTGTATCCGGTCAAGGGCGCCACCCTGGTGGGCAGCGGCCCGGAATGCCTCAAGCATGTGTCCATGATCGGCAACGACATGCGCCTGGACAGCGGCGTGGGCACCTGCGGCAAAGAAGGCCAGAGCGTGCCGGTGGGCGTGGGGCAACCCACGTTGCGCATCGACGGCCTGACCGTGGGCGGCACCGCCTGAGGCCCCTTCAAACAGGTGTGCTACAGTTGTCCGCATGCATTACGGCCGTTTTTACTTTAGCTACTTTTGGTTCTCCAGCGCCTTTGGCGGTAGAGAGTTCTGAACGTACCCGACAGAAAAACGTCCTGAATCCTCCCAAACCGCCGGCACACCCGGCGGTTTTTTTTTGACTTAGGAGCTACGACATGACCGCAAAAGCCTCAGCCACTTCGGACGCATGGATCCCGCCCGCCGCCCGCCCTGCTGACCGCACCAGCCAGACCGACGACGAACGCATCAAGGACATCACCGTGTTGCCACCTCCCGAGCACCTGATCCGCTTCTTCCCCATCCGTGGCACCGCCGTGGAGACGCTGATCACCGACACCCGCCGCCACATCCACAAGATCATGGCCGGCAAGGATGACCGCCTGCTGGTGATCATCGGACCCTGTTCCATCCACGACCCGGCCGCGGCGCTGGACTATGCCCGCCGCCTGAAGGAACAGCGCGAGAAGTACAAGGACACGCTGGAAATCGTGATGCGCGTCTACTTCGAGAAGCCCCGCACCACCGTGGGCTGGAAGGGCCTGATCAACGACCCCTACCTGGACGAGAGTTTCCGCATCGATGAAGGCCTGCGCATGGCGCGCCAGTTGCTGATCGAGATCAGCCGCCTGGGGCTGCCCGCCGGCAGCGAGTTCCTGGACGTGATCTCCCCGCAGTACCTGGGCGACCTGATCGCCTGGGGCGCCATTGGCGCGCGCACCACCGAGAGCCAGGTGCACCGCGAACTGGCTTCGGGCCTGTCGGCCCCCATCGTTTTCAAGAACGGCACCGACGGCAACATCAAGATCGCCACCGACGCCATCCAGGCGGCGGCGGGCGGCCACCATTTCCTGTCCGTGCACAAGAACGGCCAGGTGGCGATTGTGCAGACCAAGGGCAACCCGGACTGTCACGTCATCCTGCGTGGCGGCAAGACACCCAACTACGACGCCGCCAGCGTGGCGGCCGCCTGCAAGGACTTGGAGAAGGCCAAACTGCCGGCGACCCTGATGGTGGACTGCAGCCACGCCAACAGCAGCAAGCAGCACGAGAAGCAGCTGGACGTGGCGCGCGACATTGCCGGCCAGATTGCCGGTGGCTCCCACCACATCTTTGGTGTGATGGTGGAAAGCCACTTGCATGCCGGGGCGCAGAAGTTCACCCCGGGCAAGGACCATGCCGCACAACTGGAATACGGCAAGAGCATCACCGATGCCTGCCTGGGTTGGGATGATTCGCTGCAGGCTCTGGAGGTGCTGTCTGCGGCGGTGAAGACCCGCCGCGCCCGTTAAGGGTTGCGCGAGGGCAGCGTGCGGTTGGCGTCCAGCAGGGGCTGGACCCAGTCGCGCGCTTCGGCCATGGTGGAAAAGACGGCAAAGGGTCGGCCGATGGAAGCGAAGATTTCCGTGAAGTAGGACTCCATGATCCGCCCACCTTCCACCTCGGGGCCGACGACAAACGCTGTGGCGACCGGCGTCTGCCCGGGGGGGTGTTGGGTCTGGATGAGTTCGGTGTAACGCTGGATGCCGTCCGGCGGGCACATGGCGCTGCCCACGAAGGTGGCAATGCTGGCCCACGGCCCCGTGCGCTCCAGGGAGCGCAACATGGCGGCCTGGGTCACGGCCATGCAGTCGACCAGCTCCTTGTTGAAGGGGCCGGTGCAGGTGTAATGCAGCACGTCGCCTTCCATGGCGATCTCCACCCGGCCATGCGGGGCAAACTGGGTGACTTTCACCTCATCGGTACTGATTTTGGAGAGGGGCATGGCGGGAAATGGGGTACGGGGGCTGCGTTGCTTGATCCACCTCAATGGTAGCAAACGGGGGCTTTCGTAAGCTGACAACCAGACGGGTTTGCGCCACGCGCAGCCCCGCGTAATTTGCATCCTTTGCCGGAGAATCCATGAAAGCGTTCCAGGAGTATTACCCCGAAAACGTGGCGCACTGCTACGGCTGCGGCCAGCTCAATGCCCACGGCCACCAGATCAAGACGTACTGGGAAGGGGAGGAAACGGTCACCCGCTTCCAGCCCGAGCCGTACCACACCGCGGTGCCCGGCTTTGTCTACGGTGGCCTCATCGCCTCGCTGATCGACTGCCACAGCACTGGCACCGCGGCGGCGGCCATGTACCGTGCCGAGGGGCGCGCCATGGACACGCTGCCTCCGTTTCGCTTTGTCACGGGGTCGCTGCACGTGGACTTTCTCAAACCAACCCCGCTGAGCGGCACCATCGAGATCCGTGGCCATGTCAAGGAAATCAAGGGCCGCAAAGTCATCGTGGAAACCACGGTACTGGTCGACGGCGTGGCCACGGCGCGCGGTGAAGTGGTTGCCGTGCAGATGCCGGCAAGCTTTGGCGGCGGGGCGGGCGTTTAGGGTGAAAATAGGCGTGTAGTCGTTTTGTTTGCTGCGCAAGCAGCTATGATTTTGATAGCTAACATTCAGGAGAAATCATGAAAACCGCCCACGACCTGGTTGCCGCCGCCAAAGCCCGCGTGCAGGAAGTTGCCCTGGCCCAAGCCGAACAAGCCGTCCGCGATGCCGACGTGCTGGTGGACGTGCGCGAAGCCGACGAATACGCCGCGGGCCACCTGGCCGGCGCGGTGCACATCTCGCGCGGCATGCTGG
>JBAQKO010000196.1:0-3402 GCA_049301075.1 Rhodoferax sp. | reverse complement strand
GGCCACTTTCTTGCCCTTGATGTCGGCCACGGATTGGAGCGTGGAGCCCCGGGGCACGAGGACGGCTTCGTGGCGCGGATTGGACACGGTGGTGCCCACGTACACCAGGGGCGCGCCGGCGGCCTGGGCGAAGATGGGCGGCGCTTCGCCCACGTCACCAAAGTCGATGGAGCCCACATTCAGCGCTTCCAGCTGTACGGGGCCGGCCGTGAACTCGGTCCAGGTCACCTTGACGCCCAGCGGCGCCAGGCGCTTTTCCAGCGTGCCCCGGCCTTTGAGGATGGACAGGAATCCCTTCTGGTTGCCAATGCGCAGCACACGGGTAGCGGGCTTTTGCGCCCAGGCCCGGGCCGTGGTGCCAATGATGGCGGTGGCCAGGCTGGCCGACAGGACTTGGCGGCGGGTGACAGCAGAGGGGCGGCGGTTGAACAAGGTCATAGCAGGGTCTTTCAGGGTTGTGCAGGCAAGGCTTCGCCCTTGCCGCGTACGCGGTTTAAAAAGTTCGGAGAGGGAGACCGCCACAGGGCGGCCAAGATGCGGGGCGCTTAAACGCTACATCGCACCTGGGAGAACGGCACCGGGGCAAAGCGCCCCGCCACCGAAACGCTGCGCCGCAGCCCTTCGGCAATCAGGGCATCCACGCCTTCGTCGAGGCGGCTGGCAATATCACCGTGCACCTGGTAGCCGCCCTCGGGCAGCACCGTGACCTGGGCGTCCGTGGCGTAGATACCCGGCAGGATGTTTTTGGCGCCCAGTGACTGCAGCACGGGGCGCAGGGCATAGTCCAGCGCCAGCATGTGGTTGGGGCTACCGCCCGTGGCCAGCGGCAGCACATGCTTGTCCTTGAAGGCGGTTTGCGGCAGCAGGTCCAGAAACACCTTGAGGACGCCGCTGTACGCCGCCTTGTACACCGGGGTGGCGATGACCAGGGCACTGGCACGCGCCACCTGGCTTACCGCCTGGGCCACCGACAGGTTGCCGGTGTCGGCCAGCAACAGCGCCTGCGGTGACAGGGCGCGCAACTGCAGCCGCTCCACCGCTGCGCCGCGCAGGCGCAGGCGTTGTTGCACGGCGTCGAGCAGTGCTGCGGAGCGCGACTGTTCCGATGGGCTTCCGCCAATAAGCAGCACGGTCATTTTTTGTTTCTCCCTGGTAGCGCGGTGTGTGACAGCGTGGTTTATTTCTTGACGTAGATCTGGTCGAAGGCGGCACCGTCGGCAAAGTGATCCTTCGCCGCCTTGTCCCAGCCACCAAAGGCCTGGTCGATGGTGAACAGGTTCAGCCTGGCAAATTGCTTGGCGTACTTGGCCTGGGCTTTTTGCGACACGGCGGGGCGGTAGAAGTTCTTGCCGGCAATGTCCTGGCCTTCTTCGGAGTACAGGTACTTCAGGTATTCCTCGGCCACGGCACGGGTCCCCTTGCGGTCCACGTTCTTGTCCACCACGGCCACAGCCGGCTCGGCCAGGATGCTGATGGACGGCGCAATCACGTCGAACTTGGCGCCGAATTCCTTTTCCAGCAGATAGGCTTCGTTTTCCCAGGCCACCAGCACGTCGCCCTGGCCGCGCTGGGCGAAGGTGATGGTGGAGCCGCGGGCACCCGTGTCCAGCACGGGCACGTTGCCATACAGCTTGACCACGAAATCCTTGGCCTTGGCGTCGCCACCGTATTTGCGTTTGGCAAATTCCCAGGCGGCCAGGTAGTTCCAGCGGGCACCGCCCGAGGTCTTGGGGTTGGGCGTGATGACCTTGACGTCCGGCTTGATCAGGTCATCCCAGTCCTTGATGCCCTTGGGGTTGCCCTGGCGCACCACCAGCACGATGGTGGAGGTGTAGGGCGAGGCGTTGTGCGGCAGACGTTTTTGCCAGTCGGGTGCCAGCCAGCCACCGTTCTTCACCAGCGCATCGGTGTCACCGGCCAGGGCCAGCGTGGCCACATCGGCGTCCAGTCCGTCGATGATGGAGCGGGCCTGCTTGCCCGAGCCACCGTGCGACTGCTTGATGGTCACGTCCTGACCCGTCTTGGCTTTCCAGTGCTTGGCGAAGGCCTGGTTGTATTCCAGATACAGCTCGCGTGTCGGGTCGTACGACACGTTCAGCAGGGTCACGGCGGACTGGGCCTGGGCCAGCAGGCCCGCGCCTGCCAGCACGGTGGCCAGGGCCAGTTGAACGAGGGGGCGGCGTTGCGTCATGGTGTGCTTCCTTGGTAAATCCAGTTGAATGGCGATGAAATGGATTCTGAAAGCGGTTTGTTAAAACTGGAACTACTGAATTATTTGTTTTTAATAACCAAATCATCTTTAAGACGCGGATGCCGGCTATCCCCTCTGTAGGTTTTTTCAATTGGAACTGAATATTAATAGTATTTATCATTCACTCCATGTTGATTGATTCAACCTATTTCCACCCACAGGAGCCCACCATGACGACACCGCAACGCCCCGAAATCAAGACCCTGGCCAACCTGGAAGCCGCCTTCGCCGGCGAGTCCATGGCCCACATCAAGTACCGCTACTTCGCCAAGCTGGCCCGCGAGATGGGCGACGAGGAAACCGCCCGCACCTTTGAAGCCACCGCCGACCAGGAAGTGATGCACGCCTTTGGCCACCTGGACCTGCTGTATCCCAAGGCCACCCTGACACCGGCCAAGGCCCTGCAGATTGCGATTGACGGCGAAACCTACGAGTACAGCGAGATGTACCCCGGCTTTCGCGCCACCGCCGAAGCCGAAGGCCATGCCGCTGCCGTTGCCGAAATGGACGAACAGATTGCAGAAAGCAAGGAGCACGCAGCGCAGTTCCGCGCCACGCTGGAAAAGGCCCAGAAACGCTTTGCTGCACTGGCCAAGGCGGAAGAGCGCCACGCCAACCACTACAAGGCCCAGCTGGCCCGCATTGCCGGCTGAGCCCCCTCCGTACATCACCCCCTCCATTGATTCCAGGACCCCACCATGAAAACCTACCTCTGCATCGTTTGCGGCTTCATCTATGACGAGGCCACTGGCCGCCCGGAAGACGGCATTGCCCCCGGCACCCGCTGGGCCGACGTGCCCGACAGCTGGGCCTGCCCGGACTGCGGCGTGGCCAAGGCCGACTTTGAAGCGGTGGAAATCTGATCCGCTGCCCACGCCCCCATGCACCCTCTCCTCATCATCGGCGCCGGGCTGGCGGGCTGGACCACCGCCCGCGAGTTCCGCAAGCGCGACACCACCACGCCCGTCGTCCTGGTCACCGCCGACAGTGGCGACTTCTATGCCAAGCCCTCGCTGTCCAACGCCTTCGCGCAGCACCGCACACCGGCGCAACTCGTCAGCACCCCGGCGGCCACCCTGGCGCAGAACCTGAACGTGACGCTGTGGGCCCACAGCCGGGTGGACGCGCTGGACGTGACCGCGCACACCGTG
>JBAQKO010000195.1:0-1504 GCA_049301075.1 Rhodoferax sp. | reverse complement strand
GTCGGCCAGCACGCAGTCGGGCCGGGTCACCAGCGCCCGGGCAATGGCCACGCGCTGGCGCTCGCCGCCGGACAGCTCCGCCGGGCGGTGGTGCACGCGGTCTTGCAAGCCCACGCTTGCTAGCATTTTCATAGCTGATTGCACACATTCTGCGCGGTCCAGGCGCCGAATCGTCAATGGCATGGCCACGTTGTCCAGCGCACTGAACTCAGGCAGCAGGTGGTGAAACTGGTACACAAAGCCCAGGTGCTGGTTGCGCAAACGCCCCTGCTGGGCGGCGCCCAGACGGGCCAGGTTCTGGCCGTGCAGTTCCACCGTGCCGCTGGTGGGCGCATCCAACCCACCCAGCAAGTGCAAGAGCGTGCTTTTGCCGGAGCCGGAGGCGCCGACGATGGCCAGGGTCTCGCCCCGGCGCACCTGCAGGTCCACGCCCTGCAGCACGGTCACGTCCAGCCGGCCCTCGGTAAAGCGCTTGGTCAGGCCCTGGGCCCGCAAGACGACCTCTCCCGTTGCGAGGGGCGCGGGTTCCGCCCCCGCCAGCCCGGCGACCAGCCGGTAGTGTGCGGCGCCAAAGGCCTGATCGGGGTTATTCATAGCGCAGGGCCTCCGCCGGGTTGACACGACTGGCGCGCCAGCTCGGATACAGGGTGGCCACAAAGGCCATGAGCAAGGCAATCACCGCAATCGGCACGATGTCGGCCTGTTGCGGGTCGCTGGGCATGCGGCTGATCAGGTAGATGTCCTTGGGCAGGAAGCTGGCGCCCAGCGCATGTTCCAGCGCCGGCACGATCACATCGATATTGAAGGCCACGCCCAGGCCCAGCAGCAGCCCAGCCAGCGTGCCAATGACGCCCACCATGGCGCCCTGCACCACGAAGATGCCCATGATGGAACCCGGACTGGCGCCCAGGGTGCGCAGAATGGCAATGTCGGCGCGCTTGTCGGTCACCGTCATCACCAGCGTGCTGACCAGGTTGAAGGCCGCCACCGCCACGATGAGGGTGAGGATGATGAACATCATGCGTTTTTCCACCTGCACCGCGGCAAACCAGGTGCGGTTCTGGCGCGTCCAGTCGCGGATGTAGAGCTCACCGCTCAGGCTGCGACTGAGTTCATCGGCCACCTGGCGCGCCTGGTGCAGGTCGCGCAGCTTCAGACGCACGCCCGAAGGGCCTTCCAGCCGGAAAATCCGGGCCGCGTCCTCCACATGCACAAAGGCCATGGCCGAATCGTATTCATAGTGGCCGGAGTCAAAGGTACCCACCACCGTCATCTGCTTGAGCCGGGGCACCACACCGGCCGGGGTGACCTGGCCGCTGGGTGCCACCAGCGTCACCTTGTCGCCGGTGCGCACGCCCAGGCTACGCGCCAGCTCGGCGCCCAGCACCACGCCAAAGCCGCCCGGCGCCAACTGGGCCAGCACCGCCGACTGCGCGCCGGCAGCCAGATCGGTCACCTCGTGCTCCAGCGCCGGATCGATGCCGCGCACCATCACGCCTTTCAT
>JBAQKO010000194.1:0-7326 GCA_049301075.1 Rhodoferax sp. | reverse complement strand
ACCCGCCAGGGCATCCTGCTGCGCGCCCAGGCCGGCGCCGCGCAACAGGGCTTGCGCGGTCAAGGTGTCCAGTGCCATGTCAAATGTCATGTCGGCGACACCCGGGCTGAAGCCCCCCAGGCCGCGACTCCAGTTCAGGGTGGTTTCAAACCGGGGGGCAAAGCCGTCAGGAAAACACTGCGCCCACAGCCGCGCGGCCAGGGGCATCAACTGGGCATACGGCAACAAGACCACGGTGCGTGCGGGATGCGCCCCGCGCTGGCGCATGACGGTCTGGATGCGCGCCAGCAGGCCGCTGGTCGTGTCCAGCCACAAAGCCAGGGCGGGATGGGCGCCGGCGCGCGCACCAGGCACCCCGGCTGGAGAATCAATTTTGGCTATGGTATGCATAGCAACCGCCAGTCTGGCGGGCCCTTTGTTTCTGTCACAATTGCCGCAACTTTAGCTGTAATAGCAAACTTCCAGAGGAACCACCCATGGCCAGCGCCCTGATCAAACACGTAACCGATGCTACTTTCGAAGCCGATGTGCTGAAATCCGCCAAACCCATCCTGGTGGACTACTGGGCTGAGTGGTGCGGCCCCTGCAAGATGATTGCCCCGATTCTGGACGAAGTGTCCGCCACCTACGACGGCAAGCTGCAGATCGCCAAGATGAATGTGGACGAAAACCGGGAAATCCCGGCCAAGTTCGGCATCCGTGGCATCCCCACCCTGATGCTGTTCAAGGACGGCCAGCTGGCCGCCACCAAGGTGGGCGCCCTGAGCAAGGCCCAGCTGATCGCCTTCATCGACCAGCAACTGGCCTGATTTCGACCCCGCGACCACACCACAGCCGTGTGGTCGCATTTTCCTGTCATAATTAATTCCGTTCACCAGCAACCCACAAGGGGCTGGCTCCGTTTCCCAGGTTAAGAACGCCGAGGCCGAGTCATAGGTCTTGCCTCACCTCCTCTCCCCTGAATTTCTCTATTACTCCGAACTTTCGGTCAATTCCCCCACGGGACCATTTCCATGCACTTAAACGAACTCAAGGCACTGCACGTGTCGGAAGTCCTCAAGCAAGCCGAAGAGCTTGAGATTGAAAACACCGGCCGCATGCGCAAGCAGGAGCTGATGTTCGCCATCATCAAGAAGCGGGCCCGCACTGGTGAACAGATCATTGCCGACGGCGTGCTGGAAATCCTGCCCGACGGTTTTGGCTTCCTGCGCAGCCCCGACACCAGCTACACCGCCAGTACCGACGACATCTACATCAGCCCCAGCCAGGTGCGCCGCTTCAACCTGCACACCGGCGACATGATCGAAGGCGAAGTGCGCACACCCAAGGATGGCGAGCGCTACTTTGCGCTGAACAAGCTCGACAAGGTCAACGGTGGCCCGCCCGAAGGCAACAAACACAAGGTCATGTTTGAAAACCTGACACCCCTGTTCCCCAAAGAGCAGATGAAGCTGGAGCAGGACATCAAGGGTGAAGAGAACATCACCGGACGCGTCATCGACATCATTGCCCCCATCGGCAAGGGCCAGCGTGCCCTGATCGTGGCGCAGCCCAAGAGCGGCAAGACGGTGATGATGCAGCACATTGCGCACGCCATTTCCGCCAACTACCCCGACAGCTACCTGATGGTGCTGCTGATCGACGAGCGACCGGAAGAAGTGACCGAAATGCAGCGCACCGTCAAGGGCGAGGTGATTGCCTCCACCTTCGACGAACCCGCCGCGCGCCACGTGCACGTGGCCGAGATGGTGATCGAGCGCGCCAAGCGCCTGGTCGAGCTGAAGAAGGACGTGGTGATCCTGCTGGACTCCATCACCCGCCTGGCACGCGCCTACAACAACGTGGTGCCGTCTTCGGGCAAGGTGCTGACCGGCGGTGTGGACGCCAACGCCCTGCAGCGCCCCAAGCGCTTCCTGGGTGCCGCCCGCAACGTGGAAGAAGGCGGCTCGCTAACCATCATCGCCACCGCGCTGGTGGATACCGGCAGCCGCATGGACGAGGTGATCTTTGAAGAATTCAAGGGCACCGGCAACAGCGAAATCCACCTGGACCGCCGGCTGTACGAGAAACGCGTGTTCCCGTCCATCCAGCTCAACCGCAGCGGCACCCGCCGCGAGGAATTGCTGCTGCAGCCGGAAATTCTGCAGAAAACCCGCATCCTGCGCCAGTTCCTCTACAACATGGACGAAATCGAAGCCATGGAAATGGTCCTGAAGCAGATGCGTGCGACCAAGACCAACAGCGAATTCTTCGACATGATGCGTCGCGGCGGCTAGGTTATAATCGACGGTTTTCGCGACAAGTACGCCGGACAGGCTGGCGCGGCTCTCGCAACTGATGGAGAAGATATGAAAGAAGGCATTCACCCCAATTACCGCGAAGTGTGTTTCCAGGACATGTCCAACGGCTTCAAGTTCGTGACACGCTCCTGCGCCAACACCAAGGACATGATCGACATGGAAGACGGCCGCAAGCTGCCCCTCTTCAAGCTGGACACCACCAGCGAGTCGCATCCTTTCTACACCGGTACGCAAAAATCCGTGGACAACATGGGTGGTCGCGTCGAGCGCTTCCGCAACCGCTTCGGCAAGACCGCAGCCAAGTAAACCGGATTCAGGTTTTGGCCTGAACCGTCGCAAATGGGCAGCCCGGATTTCCGCGCTGCCTTTTTTTTGGCCTGACTTGCCCCTCTCCCGTGAACCATCCCACTCCCGCCATCGTCACCCAGGCAGCGGTCCGGCGCTTTCCACGCGCCGTGCTGCTGCTGTTTTGCTGCGCCTACATCCTGTCCGGCTTTCTGGGGCGCGACGCCTGGAAAAGCGCCGACATGACGGCCCTGGGCTATATGGCCGAACTGGCATGGGGCAGTGCCCACTGGCTCACGCCCACCCTGATGGGGGTGCCTGCCGACAACCCGGCCCTGCTGCCCTACTGGCTGGGCGCATGGTCCATGGCGCTGGCGCCCTCCTGGCTCGCGGCCGATTTTGCCCCACGGATTCCGTTTGGCGCACTGCTGGCGCTGACCATGCTGTCCACCTGGTACGCCACCTATTACGTGGCCCGCAGCCCCCAGGCGCAACCCGTGGCCTTCGCCTTTGGCGGCGAAGCCCAGCCGACCGACTATGCCCGCGCCATGGCCGATGGCGGGCTGCTGGCCTTCATCGCCTGCCTGGGGCTGGCGCAGTTATCCCATGAGACCACGCCCGCGCTGGCGCAACTGGCGTTCTCCGCCCTGTGCTTCTACGCCGCCGCCGCATTGCCCTACCGCCGCACCGGCCCCGCCATTGCCGGCGTGCTGGGGCTAAGCGGCCTGGCCCTCTCAGGAGCCCCCACCCTGACCGTGCTGTTCGGACTGGGCAGTGCCGTCATCCATTACCTCGACCAGACCGAAGACCCTACCAACCCGGCCCGAAAAACCCGCATCCGCTGGGAAAGTGTGGCCATCGTCCTGCTCACGGCCGCCGTCAGCGGGCTGGCCTGGGCGCTGCACTTGTGGCGCTGGAAAATTGAATTTCCCCACGCCCTCTGGGCGGACTGGAACGGCTATGCTCAACTGTTGTTGTGGTTCACCTGGCCCGCCTGGCCCCTGGCGGTATGGACGCTCTGGCGCTGGCGGCACCAGTTGTTCAACCGGCGTATCAGCCGGCACATGGCTCTGCCGGTCTGGTTCGTGGCGGTGTGCGCGGTAGGCGCCCTGTCCACCGGTTCTTCCGACCGCACCCTGCTGTTGTGCTTGCCGGCCCTGGCAACCCTGGCGGCATTTGCCCTGCCCACCCTGAAGCGCCAGGTTGCCGCCCTGATCGACTGGTTCACGCTGCTGTTCTTCTCGGGTTGCGGGTTCACCATCTGGGTCGTCTGGATTGCCATGCAAACCGGCTTCCCCCACCAGCCAGCGGCCAACGTGGCCCGCCTGGCACCCGGGTTTGAAGCCCGTTTCTCGGTCTTTGCCTTTGCCATTGCCGTGGCGGCCACGCTGGCCTGGGCCTGGCTGGTGAAATGGCGCGTGGGGCGGCACCGCGCCGCCATCTGGAAAAGCCTGGTGTTACCCGCAGGGGGCGCCGCCCTGTGCTGGCTGTTGCTGATGACGCTGTGGATGCCTCTGCTCAACTATGCGCAAAGCTACACCGCGCTGGTACGGCGCACGGTCAACGCCATGGACACACCGGGATGCGCAGAAACCCGAGGACTCGGATCCGGCCAGATCGCCGCGTTCCAGTTCTATGGCCATTTACACCTCAGGGCAGCCCGCCGCACGCCCGTCTGCCAATGGCTGCTGGTGGAGCCGGCAGGGCCTGACATGTCCGCCCCCGCCAGCGTAGACAGCACGCACTGGCAGCTGCAGGCGAGCATTCGCCATCCCGTGGATGCAGGCGAATCCGTTCTGCTGTTCCGGCGGAGATAGCCCGCCGTCAGGCCGCCAACGGCTCCGCGAGGGTACGCCGCACCCGACTGGCCGGGAAGGTGATGGAAAACGTGGACCCCTTGCCCGGTATGCTGCTGATCAGCAGTTCCGCCCCATGGCGTTGCGTGACGTGTTTGACAATGGCCAGCCCCAGGCCGGTACCGCCGGTATCGCGTGAACGACTGCGGTCCACCCGGTAGAACCGCTCCGTCAGGCGGGAAATGTGCTCGGGTGCAATGCCGGGCCCCGTGTCCCGCACCGAAAAAATGGCCCCGCCGCCGGGTTGCAGTGACCAGCCCACGTCAATGCGCTGACCGGCGGGCGTGTAACGGATGGCGTTGCCGATCAGGTTGGACATCGCACTGTGCAGTTCAACGGATGCGCCGGCAATTTCGCAATCACCCTGCATCTCGAAATGCAGGTCATGTGCCTGCGTGGACAACAGCCGTGACAGGTCGTGGGCGTCCTGTTCGCACTGGGACAGCAAGGCACGCACCGGCACCCACTCGTGCACCGAGGGCAAGGGACTGCCTTCCAGCCGGGACAGCGTCAGCAAGTCGCTCACCAGGGTTTGCATGCGTTGGGCCTGCTGGGCCATCAGGCCCAGGTACCGCTGACGCTCCAGGTCATCCAGCGGCAGGGATTGCAGGGTTTCAATGAAGCCCGCCAGCACCGTCAGCGGTGTGCGGATTTCGTGTGACACATTGGCCACGAAATCCCGCCGCATCGCCTCGGCCTGCTCGACCGCCGTGATGTCGCGCGACAGCAGGAGGCTGCGCCCTTCACCATAGGGGTGCAGGTGGACCGACAGGCGAACGGGCTTGGTGCTGGAGTCATCGCGCCCCGCAATGGTCACATCGCGGCTGAAGTCACGTGCCGCGAAATAGGCGGCAAACACGGGGTCGCGCACCAGGTTGCCTAGGTGCTGCAGCATGTCGCGTTGCGCGTCAAAACCGAAATGGAAGGCGGCAGTCTGGTTGAACCATTCAATGCGCGCCTCGGCGTCCAGCAACACCACACCGTTGGGCGACGCTTGCAGGGCCGCCAGGAAATCCTGCAGGCGGTTCTCGCTCTCGGCGGTCAGGCGTTCACGGGCACGCGCCATGCGACGCACGCGCTCGGACACCTCGCTCCACAAGCCATTGCCCAGCGCAACCGGGGTTGCCACGTCATCCCGCAGCCAGCGCAGCAAGCGCGCCCCACGCGACACATCCACCAGCAGCCAGACATAGCCACCGGTGAGCGCCAGCACCAGGGCCGCAACGAGCTTTCCGCCCGGAATGGCGACATACCAGCCGATGCCAGCTGCCACGCCCTGAAAGAGCACGAAGGAGAAAAGCCGCCAGAACATGCGTGCCAGCCGGGCTCGTCAAACGCCCGTTTTTTCAGCCACGGCAGCGGCCTGTATCGGCTGGGCCGTCAGACGGTACCCCGCCCCGCGCACGGTTTCCACCAGGGAACCGGCTTGTGCCAGGGCTTCCCGCAGGCGCTTGACGTGTACGTCCACCGTGCGCTCCTCGATATAGACGTGGTCTCCCCACACCTTGTCCAGCAGCTGGGCACGGCTGTGGACCCGTTCAGCGTGGGTCATCAGGTAGTGCAGCAACTTGAATTCCGTCGGCCCAAGCTTCAGCAGCCGGTCTTCATAGGACACACGGTAGGTTGCGGGGTCCAGCACCAAGCCCCCAATAGCCACCGCTTCTCCCGCCTGCTCGGGCGTGCGCCGACGGAGCACGGCACGCACGCGGGCCAGCAACTCCTTGGTGGAAAACGGCTTGGCAATGTAATCATCGGCACCGGCATCCAGTCCGGCAACGCGATCGGCTTCATCACCCCGCGCGGTGAGCATGATCAGCGGGATCGCCTGGGTCCGCGCGGCACTGCGCCAGCGCTTGGCCAACACCAGTCCGCTCTCTCCGGGCAACATCCAGTCCAGCAGGATCAGATCCGGCAACGCGGCATCCAACTCACGTTGAGCGCTGGCGCTGTCCATGGCCCAGACCGGGCGAAAACCGTTGTGCCGCAAATTCACGGCGATCAGTTCGGCAATGGCTGGCTCGTCTTCGACGATCAGCACCGCAGGCATTGTTCTCATTTGACGAGTGACTCGATATTTTCCATGCTGGTATGGCGCACATCCTCGCCCTTGACGACGTAGATGATGAACTCAGCGATGTTCTTGGCGTGATCCCCAATGCGCTCAATGGCCTTGGCCAGGAACAGCAGATCCAGGCTGGGCGAAATCATGCGCGGGTCTTCCATCATGTAGGTGATGAGCTTGCGCACAAAGCCGTCAAACTCCGCATCAATCAGGTCGTCTTCCTTGAGGATGGTCACCGCAGCGTTGACGTCCAGGCGTGCAAAGGCGTCCAGGGCCTTGTTGAGAAGGCCGGAGGCCAGATCCGCCGCCACACGCAGTTCCAGTGACGGCAAGGCACGCGGGGCGCCGCTGTCAATGATGGAGCGCACCATGCGGGCAATTTTCTCGGCCTCGTCACCCACCCGTTCCAGATTGGCGGTGGTTTTGGAGATGGCGATCAGCAAGCGCAGGTCGCGCGCGGTGGGCTGACGCCGCGCAATGATGGACGAGAGCTCGCGGTCGATCTGCACTTCCATCTCATTGACGCGGGCCTCGTTGGACGTCACCTCGTTGGCGACCTCCACGCTGAACTGGGACAGCGCATAGATGGCGCGGCGAATCTGCGACTCCACCAGCCCGCCCATTTCCATGACTTGGGCGGATACGGAGGTCAGTTCGCTGTCAAACTGGGTCGACAGGTGTTTTTCAGGCATTTTCTTCTTCCTATTAGCCAAACCGGCCGGTGATGTAGTCTTCGGTTTCCTTGCGGGTGGGTTTGAAGAACATCTGTTCCGTTGAACCGAACTCCACCAGGTCGCCCAGGTACATGTAGGCCGTGTGGTCG
>JBAQKO010000193.1:0-5357 GCA_049301075.1 Rhodoferax sp. | reverse complement strand
GTGCAGGGCCGGCCCAAGCACATCTACAGCATTGTCAAGAAGATGCGCGGCAAGTCGCTGTGGTTTGAGCAGGTGTACGACATTCGCGCGCTGCGCATTGTGGTGCCCAGCGTGCCGGATTGTTATGCCGCCCTGAGCTGGGTGCACAGCCATTTCATGCCTGTGGCCGATGAGTTCGATGACTACATCGCCCGGCCCAAGGCCAACGGCTACCAGTCGCTGCACACCGTGGTGCGCGACGCCTCCGGTCAGCCCATCGAGATCCAGGTGCGCACCCAGGCCATGCACGACCATGCCGAAAACGGCGTGGCCGCCCATTGGGCCTACAAGGAGGCAGGCACCAAGGGCTACGCCGGGGTGTCGGCCAGCGGTGAATACGACGCCAAGATCGCCGTGCTGCGCCAGTTGCTGGCCTGGGAGCGCGATCTGTCGGGTGGCCAGGGCGCCGGGTTTTTTGAAGACCGCATTTACGTCCTGACCCCGGACGCCGCCATTGTGGAACTGCCCCAGGGCGCCACGGCGGTGGACTTCGCCTACAGCGTGCACACCAACCTGGGGCACCGTTGCCGTGGGGCGCGGGTGGACGGTGCCATGGTGCCGCTCAATACGCCGCTGAAAAATGGCCAGACGGTCGAGATCACCGCCGTGAAAGAGGGCGGCCCGTCGCGCGACTGGCTCAACCCCGAGCTGGGCTTTCTGGCCAGCCCGCGGGCGCGTGCCAAGGTGCGCGCCTGGTTCAACGCCCAGGCCATGGGCGAGACGGTGGCCAAAGGCCGTGAAGCGGTGGAAAAGCTGCTGCAACGCGAGGGCAAGACGGCCATCAAATTGGACGACCTGGCGTCGCAGCTGGGCTTCAATTCGGCCGATGCGCTGTTTGAAGTGGTGGGCAAGGACGAGTTTTCCCTGCGCAACATCGAGAGCGTGTTGCGCCCGCCCGAGCCGGTGCAGCCGCAAGATGATTTCGTGCTGCTCAAGAAACCCCGCGCACCCAGCCACTCCGCCAAGGGCGGGGTACTGGTGGTGGGCGTAGATTCGCTGATGACGCAGCTGGCCAAATGCTGCAAGCCAGCGCCACCCGACGCCATCTGTGGCTTTGTCACCCGTGGCAAGGGGGTCAGTGTGCACCGCGCCGATTGCTCCAATTTGCGCAACATGGTTACCCGTAGCGGTGACCGGGTGATTGAGGTGGAGTGGGGCGGTGCGTCCGGCAGTGTGGGCTCGGTCTACCCGGTGGATGTGGCGGTTGAGGCCAACGACCGACAGGGGCTGCTGCGCGATATTTCCGAAGTGTTTGCCAAGGAAAAGATGAACGTGATCGGGGTGCAGACTCAGTCCATCCGCGGCATAGCCTGGATGACCTTTACGGTGGAAGTGTCCGATTCCGGGCGCCTGGCCAAGGTGCTGGGTATTGTGGCGGAGCTGAGTGGCGTGCGCTCGGCACGGCGCCGCTAGGTGGCAGAACGCATGGCCACCGAACGCCACACCTTTCTCTGGCACGACTACGAGACCTTTGGCGCGCAGGCGCGGCGCGACCGGCCGGCGCAGTTTGCGGCCATTCGCACCGATGCCGATCTCAACGAGATCGACGATCCCATCATGCTGTACTGCCAGCCGGCGCCGGACTTTCTGCCCGACCCGCAGGCCTGTCTGATCACGGGCATCACGCCGCAGCTGTGTCTGGAACGCGGTGTGCCGGAGTACCAGTTTGCTGCCACCATCGAGCAGGCGCTGAGCCTGCCGGGAACCATTGGCGTCGGTTACAACACCATCCGCTTCGACGATGAGATCACGCGCCACCTGTTCTGGCGCAACCTGATTGACCCCTACGCCCGCGAATGGCAAAACCAATGCGGCCGCTGGGATCTGCTGGATGTGGTGCGCGCGGCCTATGCGCTGCGTCCGGACGGCATCCAGTGGCCGAGCAAGCCCGAGGGGGGCGTGAGCTTCAAGCTCACCGACCTGAGCGCCGTCAACGGCTTGCTGCATGAGGCCGCGCACGATGCACTGAGCGATGTGCGCGCCACCATTGCGCTGGCGCGCCTGATCCGGCAGGCCCAGCCGCGCCTGTTTGACTTCTGCCTGGGTCTGCACCGCAAAGACCGCGTAGCGGAGGAGTTGGGGCTGCCCACCACCGTGCGCACGGCACGGCCCTTTTTGCACATTTCGGGCATGTTCCCGGCCGAACGCGGCTGCCTGGCCCTGATGTGGCCGCTGGCCATGCATCCCCACAACAAGAACGAGTTGCTCGCCTGGGATCTGGCGCATGACCCCTCCGAGCTGGCTTCGCTGAACGCCGAGGCGATTCGCCTGCGGCTGTTCAGCAAGTCGGCGGATCTGCCCGCGGGCATGACGCGGCTGCCCATCAAATCGGTCCACCTCAACAAGTCCCCGATGGTGATGTCCAACCTGAAGGTGCTGTCGGACGCCATGGCCCAGCGCTGGGGCGTAGAGTGGCCGGTGCAACTGCACCACGCCGCGCTGGCCCGGGAGTTGCCCGACATGAGCGCCATCTGGCCGGAGGTTTTCCACCGACCAGCGCAACCGCGGCCGGACGTGGACGAAGACTTGTACGGTGGCTTTCTGGGCAACGGCGACCGCCGTCGCCTGAACGACCTGCGCGCTTTGTCTGCGCAGCAACTGGCCAGCGCCCACCCCGCGTTTGAAGACGAGCGGCTGCCGGAGTTGCTGTTTCGCTACCGGGCACGCAACTACCCCGAGTTGCTGACCGAAGACGAGTTGGCGCGTTGGGAGGCGCACCGCGCCGAGCGCCTGTTCGCCGGCGTGGACGGAGCGCGGACCATCACGCAGTTGTTTGATGCCATCGACCAGCTGTCGGAATCCGCGAGCGACCGCGATGAAACCATCCTGGGTGCGCTGTACGATTACGCCGAATTCATTGCGCCGCAGCGCGACTGATAATTCTCTATTCCAGAAAACCTACTGCACCATGAAAATTCAAAAAGACACCGCCGTCACCCTGCAATTCAAGGTGGCGGAAGCCACCGGCCAGCTGATCGAGGAGAGCAAGACGCCTTCGGTCTACCTGCATGGCGGTTACGACAACACCCTGCCCAAAATCGAGGCTGCGCTGGAAGGCCAGGAACCGGGCTACCAGGTTACCCTCACGCTGTCACCCGAAGACGCCTTCGGTGTGCGGGATGAGAGCCTGGTGCGTACCATCCCGAAGTCGGAGTTTCCTCCCGGCGTGAAGGTGGGCGGCCAGTTGCAGGGCCGCGGCGACGATGGCCACGAGCGCATTTTTCACGTCATGAAGATCAAGGGCCCCACCGTGCACCTGGATGGCAACCATCCACTGGCCGGCAAGACGCTGCGCTTTACCGTGAAAGTGATCGACGTGCGCGCCGCCAGCGCCGAGGAAATTGCCCACCGCCACGTGCACGGGGAACACGGGCACCACCACTGATCGCCGGGGGCCTAGCGCGCCGCGTACATCCAGCGGCGTGACCAGGGCTGGCCCTGCGTGCCGCGGCCGGCGCGGCGGCACAGTACCTGGTACAGCGAAACCTGGTCGTGTTCAAACGCCCACTGGCTGCCCACGAGGTAGACCCGCCAGATGCGCCAGCGTTTCTCGTCAACCATTGTCTTGAGGCGGTCGGTTTTTGCCTCGAAGGCATCGCTCCAGAGCTTGAGCGTGTGCGCGTAGTGGCGCCGCATCCCTTCCACGTCTACGGCTTCCAGCCCGCCTTCCTGCAGGGTGGTCAGCACCGTGCCGATGTGCGGCAGCTCCCCCTGTGGAAACACATAGCGGTCAATGAAGCGCCCGCCGCCATAGTGGGTTTCGCCGTTGTGCGCGTCCGAGGAAGTGATGCCGTGGTTCAGTGCCCAGCCGTCGGGCGCGAGCAGGTCGTGGATGCGCTGGAAATACTCCGTCAGGTGCTTGAGGCCCACATGCTCGAACATGCCCACGCTGCTGATGCGGTCGAACGGTCCGCTGACATCGCGGTAGTCCTGCAGGCGAATCTCGATTCGGTCTTGCAGTCCTGCGGACCGCACCCGCTCGCTGGCCAGGGCAAACTGGTTTTCCGACAGCGTTACGCCCACGCAGCGGGCACCCCAGTGGGATGCCGCGCGCAGCACCAGCGCCCCCCAGCCGCAACCGATGTCCAGCAGGCGCTGGCCGGGCTGCAATTGCAGCTTGGCCAGAATGTGGTCGATTTTTTTCTGCTGCGCCAGCTCGAGTGATTCGTTGCCGTTTTCAAAGTAGGCGCAGGAATAGACCATGGCCGGGTCCAGCCATTCGGCATAGAACGCGTTCGACACGTCGTAGTGGTACTGGATGGCTGCGTGATCGCTTTCCTTGGTGTGGTGGTTGGCGTGCGCCATGCGCTGCAGCAGCCGCGTGACCGGGCCGCTGCGCGGGGTTTCGGCGATGTCGCCCTCGGCTCCCGCGCGGGCCAGCTGCCACGCCACGGCAATCAGGTCTTGCGCGGAGCCGCTGATGTCCAGGTAGCCCTCGACATAGGCCTCTCCCAGGCTGCTCAGGCTGGGGGCCAGCAAGGCGGGCACGGCGGCCGGGTGGCGGATGGTGAGCTCGACCCGTGGCTGGTCGAAATTCCCCAATTTCAATGTCTTGGGGTGCTGGGGGTCGGTGCCCCAGCGCAGCAATACCGGCAAGTCCAGGCGGGCCCGCAAACGGTCGGCCCAGGATGGCAGGGCCATATCGAGAGACAGCATGGTTTTGTCCTCCTGCGGTGAAGCAGCGCACCGGCCAGGGGTGGCGGTGCCGTCCGGGTCGTCATGGGCCCCTCTGCGCCGGAGGATGTTGCCATGACGCCGTCTGTGGCTTATAACGGGTTTTTTCGCTCGCGGCAAGGCTAGGGGTTTGTGTCCCTTCGCACCCCTGGGTGGGATCGCCGAAAGAGAGTTGCCACCATGCTGTTTCGTGATCGATTGGACGCGGGCCGCCAGCTGGCGCAGGCCCTGCACCGCTACCAGGGGAAGAAGCCGCTGGTGCTGGCCATTCCCCGCGGGGCTGTGCCCATGGCCAAGGTGGTCGCCGATGCGTTGCAGGGTGAGCTGGATGTGGTGCTGGTGCGCAAGATTGGCGCACCGTCATACCCGGAGTTTGCCGTGGGCGCGGTGGATGAAAGTGGCTGGGTCTACCGCAACCCCGACGCGGGCGATTCCCCGGAGTTGGCACGCCATATCGCTGCGCAGCGCACGGTGGCGTTGGAGCTGATTCGCCAGCGCCGCAGCCAGTACACGCCGGGCCGCCCGCCGGTCAACCCGACCGGGCGCACCGTGATCGTGGTGGACGACGGGTTGGCGACCGGCTCGACCATGATCGCCGCCCTGCATGCATTGCGCCAACAACAGCCCGCGCGCCTGGTCTGCGC
>JBAQKO010000192.1:0-8032 GCA_049301075.1 Rhodoferax sp. | reverse complement strand
GCCCGGTGCGGGACAATAGCGGCCATGAGCCTCAAATCCCCTGAATTGCTATTGCCCGCCGGGTCCCTGGACAAGATGCGCGCCGCCTACGACTTCGGCGCCGACGCGGTCTACGCCGGCCAGCCCCGCTACAGCTTGCGCGCCCGCAACAACGAGTTCCGCCTGGAGCAGATCGCAACCGGCATCCAGGAAGCCCACGCCCGGGGCAAGAAATTCTTCGTCACCAGCAACCTGCTGCCGCACAACGACAAGGTGCGCACCTACCTGCGCGACATCGAGCCGGTCATTGCCCTGCAGCCCGACGGCATCATCATGGCCGACCCCGGCCTGATCATGATGGTGCGCGAGGGCATGGACAAGGGCAACTTTGCCGATGTGCCCATCCACCTCTCGGTGCAGGCCAATACCGTCAACTACATGGCGGTGAAGTTCTGGCAGAAGGTGGGCGTCAAGCGCATCATCCTGTCGCGTGAACTGAGCCTGGACGAGATCGAAAAAATCCGCCAGGAATGCCCCGACATGGAGCTCGAAGTGTTCGTGCACGGCGCACTGTGCATTGCGTATTCGGGCCGCTGCCTGCTGTCGGGCTACTTCAACCGGCGCGACCCCAACCAGGGTACCTGTACCAATGCCTGCCGCTGGAACTACAGCACCCAGGACAGCGCGGTGGACCCCAATACCGGCGAGGCCATTGCCGTCAAGATGGACAGCAGTTTCAATTTCAACGCGGCACAAGAAGAAGCCGAACAATCCTTTGCCGCCTGCGGTGGCAGCCAGCGCCATCCCGAAGCCGACAAGGTTTACCTGCTGGAAGAGGCCGGCCGCCCGGGGCAACTGATGCCCATCATGGAAGACGAGCACGGCACCTACATCATGAACAGCAAGGATCTGCGCGCCGTGGAGCATGTGGAGCGCCTGGTCAAGATCGGCGTGGACTCACTCAAAATTGAAGGCCGCACCAAGAGCCTGTATTACGTGGCCCGCACCGCACAGACCTATCGCCGCGCCATTGACGACGCCGTGGCCGGCCGCCCGTTCAATCCGAAGCTGATTACCGAACTCGAAGGCCTGGCCAACCGCGGCTTTACCAGCGGCTTCCTGGAGCGCCGCCCCTCGCAGGACTACCAGAACTACGAGACGGGCCACTCGGACATCGGCCACAGCCACTTCGTGGGCGAAGTGCGCAGCGTCGCCGACGGTTGGGCCGAGGTCGAGGTGAAAAACAAGTTCCTGGTCGGCGACCAGATCGAGGTCATTCACCCCAGCGGCAACCACGTCATCACGCTGGAGCAGATGCGCAACCTGGACGGCGACGCCATCACCACGGCACCCGGCAGCCCGCTGCAGGTGCGCATTCCGCTGGAGGCGCGCTATGCCGGCGCCCTGCTGGCGCGCATGCTGCCGGCCTGAGGTCGGTCAGCCCCACGTTTGCTCACATTTTGATAGCTACCCGCGCAGGTTGCGCGGGTGCTGGATCAATAAGTGATGCTTAAAGTATCGGCATCCACGTTGATCACCGGCTTGCCCAACACCGCGCTGGCGGCATAGGCAAAGGCCTGGGCCCACTGGGCGTCGGCAAACTTGGCCGGGCCTGCGGCCTGGGCCACCACCACCACGCGGTCGGCCATCAGCAACTTGCCGGTGGCGCGCAGGGGTTCGCACTCCATTTCGGTGAACTGCTGGTCCAGCCACTGGCGCGCAGCATCGCGCTCCATGGCCTGCTCGGGGTGGATGGCAACCCGCACGGGTGCGGTGTTGTTGAACTTGACGGAAACTTCACTGCGCATGGTTTACTCCTGATGACAGGATCATAGAACCAAATGCGGCCCGGCCTTCAGCCCTGCAACAGTTGGCGCAACACAAACGGAAGAATGCCGCCGGCGCGGTAGTAGTCCACCTCAATGGGCGTGTCGATGCGCAGTCGCACGGTGGCCACGGTGCGGCTGCCATCGGCACGGGTCACCACCAGTTCGGCATCGCTTTGGGGCTGCAGATCGGGGTCCAGGATGATGTCGATATGCTCGTCGCCGGCCAGTTCCAGGGTCTGCCAGCTCTCGCCGCCCTTGAACTGCAGGGGCAGCACGCCCATGCCGACCAGGTTGCTGCGGTGGATGCGCTCGAAACTCCTGGCCACCACGGCCTTGATGCCCAGCAACTGCGTACCCTTGGCCGCCCAGTCACGGCTGGAGCCGGTGCCGTACTCCTCGCCGGCAAAGACCACCGTGGGCGTGCCCTGCGCCATGTAGCGCATGGCAGCGTCATAAATGGCCATCTTCTCGGGCTTGGCGCCGTGTTCCTCGAACTGGAACAGGGTGACACCACCCTCCTCGCGCGAGCCACCGGCGTCGGCCGGGAGCATCAGGTTCTTGATACGCACATTGGCAAAGGTGCCGCGCACCATGACATCGTGGTTGCCGCGGCGCGCGCCATAGCTGTTGAAGTCGGCTTTGGACACGCCGTTCTGCATCAGCCACTGGCCCGCCGGAGAACTCTCCTTGATGGAGCCAGCGGGTGAAATATGGTCGGTGGTGATGGAGTCGCCAAACAGCGCCATGATGCGGGCATCAAACACATTGCCCGATTCATTCGGCCCCCTGGGCCGGATGGAATCCGGGGGTTCGTTTCCTGCATCCAGCGTGAAGGTGCTGAAAAACGGTGGCTCGGCAATGTAGGTGCTGTGCGGCCAGGTGTAGGTCTGCCCGGCCACGCCCCGGATCTGCTCCCACAGCGCGCCGGGCTCGGTCTTGACCTTGCCGTAATTGGCCTGGAAGGCCTTGCCGTCCATGGCGTGCTTGAGCAGCTGGTAGATCTCGTCGCTGGTGGGCCAGATGTCGCCCAGGTACACCGCCTTCTCCTGGCCATCACGGCCCTTGACCCAGCCGACGGGCTCCGTCATGAGGTCGCGCTGCACGGTGCCGGCAATGGCATAAGCCACCACCAGCGGCGGACTGGCCAGGAAGTTGGCCTTGAGATTGGGGTGGATGCGCGCCTCGAAGTTGCGGTTGCCCGAGAGCACGGCGGCGCAGACCAGGTCGTTCTGCGTGATCGCCGCATTGAGTTCGGGCGTCAAGTCGCCCGCGTTACCAATGCAGGTGGTGCAGCCGTAGCCGGCCACCGCAAAACCCAGTTGCTCCAGGTAGGGCAACAGCCCGGTCTTGGTGAGGTACTCGGTCACGATGCGTGAGCCCGGCGCCAGGGAGGTCTTGATGTGGGGCTGCACCGACAACCCCGCCTGCACCGCCTTTTTGGCCAGCAGGCCAGCCGCCAGCAACACGCTGGGGTTGGAGGTGTTGGTGCAGCTGGTGATGGCGGCGATCAGCACGTCGCCATGGCCCACACTGACCGTATCGGCCGTATGCGGGGTCGCGTGCGCCAGTGCCTTGCTGGCCTCCAGCGTGGAGCGGTTCTGCACCATTTCGGCAACATCGCGGCTGGCCCCCGGGTCCAGCGCGGGCGCCGGCGGAGCCACGCTGTCCCGCGCAGCCCGGGTGGGGTGCACGGGGTAGCGTGCGTGCAGGCGCTCGGCGTTCTGGTTGAAGCCGTTCTCGGCATTGGGCTTGCTGAACAGCGCGGCAAATTGCTGCGCCACCTGCCCCAGTTCGATGCGGTCCTGCGGGCGCTTGGGTCCTGCCAGGCTAGGGGTGACACTGCCCAGATCCAGCCGGACCACCTGCGAATAATCAATGTCCCCCAGCAGGGGCACACCGAACAGCCCCTGCGCCCGGAAATACGCCTCGAAGGTTTCGATTTCCGCTGGGGTGCGACCGGTACCCCGGAAGTACTCGATGGTTTTCTCGTCCACCGGGAAAAAGCCCATGGTGGCGCCGTATTCGGGCGCCATGTTGCCAATCGTCGCCCGGTCGGGCAGTGCCAGCGTGCGCGTGCCTTCGCCAAAAAACTCGACAAACTTGCCCACCACCTTCTGCTGGCGCAGCAGCTCGGTCACGGTCAGCACCAGGTCGGTAGCGGTTACACCCTCGCGCAGGCGCCCGGTGAGCTCCATGCCCACCACATCCGGCGTGAGAAAGTACACCGGCTGGCCCAACATGGCGGCTTCGGCCTCAATGCCGCCCACGCCCCAGCCCACCACGCCGATGCCGTTGATCATGGTGGTGTGGCTGTCCGTCCCGACCAGGGTGTCGGGATAGCAGGTGCCGTCCTTCGCCTGGTGGACACCACGCGCCAGGTACTCCAGGTTGACCTGGTGCACGATGCCGAAACCCGGCGGCACCACACCAAACGTGTCAAAGGCCTGCATGCCCCACTTCATGAATTCGTAGCGCTCGCGATTGCGCTGGAACTCCAGCTGCATGTTCAGGTCCAGCGCATCGGGCGTGCCGTAATGGTCCACCATGACCGAATGGTCCACCACCAGATCCACGGGCACCAGGGGCTCGATGCGTTTGGGGTCCTTGCCCAGCTTCACCGCCACGCTGCGCATGGCCGCCAGGTCGGCCAGCAGCGGCACGCCGGTAAAGTCCTGCAGCACCACGCGCGACACCACAAACGGGATTTCATCGGTGCGCGCGGCCCGGGGTTCCCAGTTGGCCAACTGCGCCACATGCTCGGCGGTGACCTTGTTGCCATCGCAATTGCGCAACACGGATTCGAGCACGATGCGGATCGACACCGGCAGGCGGCCCACATTGGGAAACTGGTGTGTCAGTTCCGGCAGCGAGTACAGCTGCCCCGCTTTTCCCGATGCCGTTTTGAAGGTCTTGAGGGTGGATGCAAAAGCGTGGGACATGACGATCTCCTGTAACGGGTATCAATAGCCCCATTCTGGCAGCAAGCCCATTGCCCTGGCAAACGCATAGCTATTGCGCGGCCAGCTCCCGCACCACTTCGTCGGCGTCTTCGCGCAGCTGCAGTGCCATGTCACTGGCCAGCGCCAGCCGGCGCAGCACCCAGGGGCTCAGGTCGGTTTCAAACGGGTCCGGCAGCAGCATGGTGTCTGGCGCCACGCCGGCGCGCGCCACGCCCGCCGTTGCAGCCGGTTGCGGGCCCTTCAGGGTACCGTCAATCAGCGCGGCGGTCTGGCTCAGCGCCTGGCCAATCTGCTCGGGCTTCAGGTGCCCGCGCCGGCGCAACAGCATGGATTTGACGGCGGTGAGCTGCGCGAGCATCTGGTAGCTGTGCGCCAGCAGCCGCCCCAAAGGCTCCAGTGGCGGGCGCACGGCCCGTGGCTCCGAGAGGGAGCGCTGCGTGGCCTGCACCAGAGCCGACAGGCTGTCGTACGCTTCCCGCCGGGCCAGCCGCCAGTCCAGTTCGGGGGTGTTGTCGACTGCCTGCAGTTGCCCCAGCCCCAGTGCCACGCGGGCGTGACGCGCCTGGGCTGCGAGTGTGCGGGCCACCAGCGCCGGAATCTGGGTGCGCTCCCATGACGGCAACAGATAGCTGAACGCCCAGGCGATGGCCACGCCCATCAGGGTGTCGGCCATGCGCTCCACCACTTCAAACACCGGGCTGACCCCGGCACTGAGCATGTTCGCCTGCAGCAAACCCAGCACCGTGGCCGCCACCGCTGTCACCAGGTAACGCTTGATGGCAAAGGCATGGGAGACGGCCTGCGCCAGCGTCACGATCACCAGCAGCACCGCATGGGACGGGTGCGTCGCCAGCAGGGCCCCCGCCAGCACACAGCCCACCAGCGTGCCCGCCACCCGGCTGTTGCGCCGCTCCAGCGTCTGCGCCAGGCTACCCCGCAGTACCACCACAATGGTCAGCAGGATCCAGTAGTCATGCGTACCCCACGGCAGCGCCAGCGACAAGGCGTACGCCGTGCCAATGGCCAGCGCCGCACGGATGGCGTGGCGTAGCGCCGGAGCCTCCCAGCGCCACAACCCGCTGAAGGGCCGCCAGGACCACGCCGTGGGGCTGACAAACATTTGCCAGGCGGTGCGCACGATGGCCAGATCGGGCTCCAGCTCACCGCGCGCCAGCGCAATCAGGCGCAAGGCCTCGTCGTTGATGTTGCCCACACGGTTGGCCAGACCACGCGCCAGCACACCCGGTGTGGGAGCGCCGGCGTCCCCGGCAGGGGGCACCTCCGGCTCCCAGCGCAGTGCCGCCAATTGGGGGCGGTGACTGGCAAAGGAGACCGGCTGGCGCCCCTGCAGCATGGCATCCGCCAGGTGCGCGATTTCCTGCGCCATGGCTTCCAGCACGCCCCGCAACGCGCCCAGCAGGGGTGCGTGTCCGGTATGGGTTTTCAGGGTGTCCAGGTCCAGCTCGCAGGCCAGCAGGTGGTCACGCATTTCCAGCACCTGGATCAGCATGCCGGCCAGGCGCTGGCGGCCAAGCGTGCGCGGCGACTCCAGCACGATGTTGCGCGCGGCCTGCAGTTGGTCAGCCAGCGCCGCCTGCTGCTGCAGGATCTGGCCGATCAGGGGCTGCGGCCCCTCCTGCTGTGGCCCGGCCACCGGCGCGAACTGCTGCGCCTGCGTGCGCATGAGCGTGGCCAGCGACAGCAGCGTATCGGCCAGCATTTGCACCCGGTAGCGGGCATTGAGCACGGCGTTGGCCAGCGTGGCATAGACCACGTACAGGCCCGCGCCCAGCGCAAAATAGACGCTGCTGAGCCCGGCGGTGGCGTTCTGCGGCACGGCCATGGAGAAGACCATGGCAAACATGACGGAGATCGAAATCGGCAAGCCGCGCTTGCCCCAGGCCGCGCCCAGAAACGCGGCAAACGAGGCAGGCACCAGCAGCAAACCCAGATAGATGGGCGCGGCGTGCAGCCGTTGCACGGCCCAGAAAAGCGGCAGTCCGATCAGCGCCGCCGGCAGCAATTGCCAGAACTTGCCACGCCGGGGCGCCGCCTGGTCGGGCGGAATGCAGACCACAACGCCCACCGATGCCACCGCCGCAGCAAAGCTGCCCAGCAGGTAATGGACACTGCCCGAGATCAGCAGCAGACCCAAGGCCGCCGACAGGCCGTTGAGCACATAGTGGCTCAGCAGCACACGCAGGGCCGCCCGGAAACGGAAATCAGGGGCGCGCGCCATCAGGCCGCCATTGGTTTGAGGAACATGAAGACTCCGCAGGGCATGGACACACTGCAGCAACACAAAGCCGCAGCTGGCTGGTCAATATAGCGGTTTTAGGTGCCTGCGGCGCGCGGCACGGCCAGCCCGGCCAGGTAGGCGTCGAGCGCTTGGGCACCGACCTGCTCCAGATCAAAGGCCTTGGGATCGAGCAGCCAGTTGGACATCAGGCCATCCAGCAGCGCATGCAGCCCTTCCGCGGCCCCGCGGGTGGGCGTGCCGGGGGCCAGCTGTCCGCAGGCCATGGCCTGCGCCAGCATCCGCTCCAGATCGGCCACGTGCTCCGCGCGGCCGCTGATGTGCCGGTCGCGCACGGCCTGCAACTCTTCGGAGTACTCCACCTGGTGCGATGCGATCTCGAACACCCGGCGTACCTGCAGGTCATGCACGATCTGGTGAAACACGGCGAGGATGTTCTGACGCAGGTGCTGCAGCGGGTCCTGCGTCCCGTTTTTCGACTGGCCATTGAGCTTGGCCACCATGGGCAGCGTGACGCGCTGCAACATGGCGTCAAACACATCCGCCTTGTTCTGGAAATGCCAGTAAATGGCGCCCCGTGTCAGGCCCGCCTGCTGGGCAATCTCCTGCAGCGAGGTACGCGATACCCCGTGGCGCTGAAATACCCGCTCCGCCGTGTCCAGAATCAGGTCACGGGTGGCAAGGGCTTCTTCTTTGGTCCGGCGGGCCATGCTTTACCCGGTATTTACACACATACATTCACACATGTATGTATACTAAACCAAAACGCTACATGCGCCAAAATTAACTGATGCATGTTGACCCTGGCATCACAGGGTTACCCCTCCGTCCGTTATCCGACCCCTCTTTAAGGATCGTCCATGTCCTCGACCAACCGCATTGCGGGTGCAACACCCGGTACCCTGCCATGGGGGCGCGCCGCCCTGCTGACCATTCCCGTAGCCGTCCTGCTGGCTGCCTGCGGAGCCAAGGACGGCGCACCCGCAGCCGGTCCTGGCGGCATGCCC
>JBAQKO010000191.1:0-7005 GCA_049301075.1 Rhodoferax sp. | reverse complement strand
CCATCGCACCGCCCGTCGCACCACCGGCTGCCACAAATCCCCACGCCGGGCACGGCACCCCGGCCCCGGTGTCCGCGCATGCCGGGCACGACATGGCGGCCATGCCTGCAGCGGAGCCGGCACCCGCGCCCACAGCCACTGCGGACCACCACGACGCCGCGCCGGTGGATGTCTACCTGCTGGCACACCAGTGGGGTTACCTGCCGTCCGTGCTGCGGTTGCAAACCGGCGTGCGCTACCGCTTTCGCATGATGGCCGAAGACGTGGCGCATGGCGCGTCGCTGCAACTCGGCGCGGCCAGCCACATCGTGCGCCTGCGCGCCCGCACACTGGTCGAACAGGAAGTGCAATTCACCAGCCCGGGCGAGCACCTGCTGTACTGCACCGTGTACTGCGGCGTGGCACATGACCGCATGCAGGGCCGCATCATCGTATCCAACGCCGGCCAGGGAGAACAACCATGACCACGACCACCAACCGACTCACCCAGGGGCTGGCCGCATTGCCCGCTGGCGACAAAACCCTGCTGCGGCTGTGCTTTGCCATTGCGCTGTTGGCGCTGGCGCTGGGGGTACTGGCCGGCGTGGCCACGGCCGCCGTGCGCGCAGGCTTCATCCAGACCGACCTGGCCAGCGGCTACCGCCTGATGACCACG
Source organism: Rhodoferax sp. (assembly GCA_049301075.1). Classification (GTDB taxonomy): domain Bacteria; phylum Pseudomonadota; class Gammaproteobacteria; order Burkholderiales; family Burkholderiaceae_C; genus Allorhodoferax. The sequence goes on along the minus strand of JBAQKO010000191.1, from coordinate 6,350 downwards.
CACGGCGTCAACGTGTTTTTCTACTGGCTGTATTTTGTGCAGGCCGGGCTGCTGCTGGTCATCAGCGCGGTCTATGCCAGCGGCGAGGGCCGCATCGCCTGGCGCGCCATGGCCTGGCTCGGGCTGGTGGCCATGGTGCTGGGCTTTGGCGTGAGCGGCTATGCCACCCTGGTGGGCGTGCCACGCCTGTACGACGCGCCCCCCGAACTGGCCCACCCGGGCGAGCCGGGCGTCGCCGCGTTCTATGTCGGCTACCTGTTGCTGGCCGCCGGGCTGTTCAGCATCGCCACCGCCGGCGTGGCCACTGCGCTGCACTCGCGCTTTGCGGCCCGCTCCCCGCGCGCCGAAGGCTGGTCGGCCATCGGCTTTGCCGCCGTGGCCTGGGCCGGCCTGCTGATGGTGAGCGCGCTGGCCTCGCTGTATGCCTTCTTTCCGGCTGCGCTGTGGGCGCTGGACCTGGGCACCATGCCGGCCGACTACGCCACCCGCTGGCACGTGCTGTTCCACAACATGCACTACCTGCCCCTGATGTCGACCGTGCTGGTGTGGTACGTGCTGGTGGAGAACGTAACGGGGGTGAAGTCGATCTTCGGGGCGCGCTTCTCCAAGATCATCTTCGCGCTGTACCTGATGTTTGTGCCCCCCACCTCGCTGTACCACATGTTCCTGGAGCCCGATCTGGCCGCACCGGTGCGTGTCATCGGCTCACTGCTCTCGCTGTTCATCAGCGTGCCCACGGTGCTGGTGTTTCTGGTGCTGGTGTGCTCGCTGGAAGTGCACGCCCGCAACCAGGGCGCCCAGGGCCTGTTTGGCTGGATGCGCAAGCTGCCCTGGGGCAACCCGGCCATGGCGGCCATGGGGGCTGCGGTCATCAACCTGGCGCTGGGCGGCGTGTTTTCGTTCGTGCTGATCCAGGAAAAGCTCGCGCCCCTGCTCTCGGACACCTTCTTCGTGCCGGGCTATTTCCACTTCCTCACGGTGGGCACCGTGTCGCTGACCTTTCTGGCCGCCCTGTGCTACGTGCTGCCGGGCCTGACCGGCGCGCGCCTGTGGCGTCCCACCGTGCTGGCGCGTCTGCCCTGGCTGGTGACGCTGGGCGTGGGCCTGTTTGGCGCGGCGGGCATTGCGGCGGGCTACAACGGCGTGCCGCGGCGTGTGCTCAGTGTGGCGTACGACCAGGGGGCGCCCGCAGTATGGGGCCTGCTGATGAAAGGCATCGGCGTGGGCGGCACGCTCATGGCGATCGCGCTGCTGGTCTACCTGTACGGTCTGCTGCGCACCCTGCTGACCCGCGCCGGCGCGCCGGCGCCGCAAGCCGCGTTACCCAGCGTGTGCTGGGAGGGCCCCGTAGTCGCCCGGCACCAGGCCTGGATGGGCCCCTTGAGCGTGATCGTACTGGTCGGGGCCATGGCGCTGTTTACGCAAGTGGCATTTGTTTTGCTGCGCACACTGCCGCTCATGGCGGGCAGTGGCGCAGGACACTAGAAAGGAGTCGCACATGAAAGACGACATGGTTTTGATGGCGGTGGTGTTCGTCGTGTGGGCGGTACTGGCCGTGCTGTATGCCACCGTGCCCATGCTCTCCATGCCCGGCTTTGCCGTGGTGTGGGGCGCGGGCGCGGTCATCTTCCTGCTGCTGGCGCTGCTGATCCGGGCCGCCACCCGGCGTTAGCCAACGCCGGCCTCAGCGCAGGCGCAAGCGCAGGGCGTTGCCGATGACGGATGCCGAGCTGAAACTCATGGCCAACGCGGCAATCATGGGGGACAGCAGCCAGCCGGTCAGCGGGTACAGCACGCCGGCCGCCACCGGAATGCCCAGCACGTTGTACAGAAACGCGAACGTCAGGTTCTGCTTCATGTTGCGCACTGTGTCTTCCGACAACGCCCGGGCAATGGCAATGCCACGCAGGTCGCCCTTGACCAGGGTGATCTGCGCGCTGTTCATGGCCACGTCGGTTCCCGTTCCCATGGCCACGCCCACATCCGCCCGGGCCAACGCGGGCGCATCGTTGATGCCGTCACCAGCCATGGCAACGACGCGGCCTTCTTTCTGCAGCCGCTCCACCAGGCGCAACTTGTCTACCGGCATGACCTCTCCGTGCACCTCATCGAGACCCAGGCGTTTGCCCACCGCCTGGGCTGTCGTCAAGCCATCGCCGGTGGCCATGATGATGCGCAGGCCCGCGGCTTTCAGCGCCGCCAGCGCCTCCGGCGTGCTCGGCTTGATCGGATCGGATACCGCCAGCAGGCCCGCTAACTGACCGTCTACGGCCAGGTGCATCACGCTGGCGCCCTCAGCGCGCAAGACCTCGGCCTGGGGTACCAGCGCAGCAACCGACACCCCCATTTGCTGCATCAGCACGGTGTTGCCCAGTGCCAGCGCACGCCCCCCAACCTGCCCCCGCACACCAATGCCCGACCCCGATTCAAAATCCACCGGGGTGTCCAATGCCAGGCCGCGCGCACGGGCCGCGCTGACGATGGCCTGGGCCAACGGGTGCTCGCTCCCCTGGTCCAGGCTGGCGGCCAGGCGCAGCACCTCGTCGGCCTCGAAGCCCGGCGCGGGCACCGCGCGGTCAAATGCGGGGCGACCCTCGGTCAGGGTGCCGGTCTTGTCGATGATCAGGGTGTCGATCTTGCGCAGGTTCTCGATCGCAGCGGCATCGCGAAACAGCACGCCCCGCGTTGCGCCGCGGCCAGTGGCGACCATGATGGACATGGGTGTCGCCAACCCCAGAGCGCACGGACACGCGATGATGAGCACTGCCACCGCGTTGATCAGGCCGAACACCCAGCCCGGACTCGGACCCAAAAATCCCCAGCCAACGAAGGTCAGCGCAGCCACCCCCACCACGGAAACCGCGAAATAGCCCGCCACCACGTCGGCCATGCGCTGCATGGGAGCCCGGGAACGCTGGGCCTGAGCCACCATCTGCACAATTTGCGCCAGCACGGTGGACGAACCCACCTTTTCCGAGCGCATGACCAGCGCGCCGCTGGTATTGAGCGTTGCCCCGATGACCTTGTCGCCGACCCGTTTGGTCACCGGCAGCGGCTCGCCGGTGAGCATGGATTCATCGACCGCACTGCCGCCTTCGATGACGATACCGTCCACCGGCACCTTCTCTCCCGGGCGCACACGCAGGCTGTCACCCACGTGCACACTCGCCAATGGCACGTCTTCCTCGCTGCCATCGGCGCGGATGCGCCGCGCCGTCTTGGGCGCCAACCCCAACAGCGACTTGATGGCCGCTGACGTTTGCGAGCGCGCCTTGAGTTCCAGAACCTGGCCCAGCAAGGTCAGCGAGATGATGACGGCGGCGGCTTCAAAATACACCGCCACGCGCCCCATGGACACATAGGATGCCGGGAACACCTGGGGCGCAAGGGTCGCCACCACGCTATAGACAAAGGCAGCGCCGGTACCCAGCCCGATCAGGGTCCACATGTTGGGACTGCGCTGCACCACGGATTGCCAGCCACGGGCAAAGAAGGGCCACCCCGCCCACAGCACGATGGGAGTCGCCAGCAGCAGCTCCAGCCAGCTCTGTTGGGCCATGTCCATCCATTGCAAGCGATGACCAAACATGGCCAGCACAAACACCACACCAGTCAGGGGCAGCGTCCACCAGAAGCGGCGCTGGAAGTCGCGCAGCTCGGGGTTGTCATCGTCTTCCAGCTCGGGAATCAGCGGCTCCAGCGTCATGCCGCACTTGGGGCAAATGCCCGGGTGGTCCTGTCGGATCTCGGGGTGCATGGGGCAGGTGTAAACCGTGCCGGCTGCCGCATCAAGGGTGGCCGGGACCGCTGCAGGGGGAACGGCCGTTGCGGCGTCGCGCTCGGAACCGGCATGGTGGTGGTGTGCGTGCGTGTCCATGGCGTTACTTTCTGACGGATATTCTGGTTTTATGCCAACCGTTTGGCGGCGATGCAATCGGACGTGAACTCGAACACAATGTCCGGGTCAGGCTGGACCAGCTTCTTCTTTTTGTCCGCGTAGTGCAGGCGCGACAGGATGTCCTTGATCAGATTCAAGCGTGCCAGGTGCTTGTCGTCCGCGCGCACGATGCGCCACGGCGCGATCGGGGTGTGCGTGCGCAGCAACATCGCATCGCGAGCATCCGAATACGGCTTCCACTTCTTGGTGGCGACGGCATCAATCGGGCTGGATTTCCACTGCTTGAGCGGATCGCGCTTGCGGTCTTCGAGCCGCTGCGCCTGCTCAGACTTGCTGACGTCGAGGTAGTACTTCAACAGCTTGATACCGGAGTTGACCAGCATGGCCTCGAATTGGGGCACCGACAGCATGAACTCCTCGTACTGTGCCGTGGTACAGAAACCCATCACGTGTTCGACACCGACGCGGTTGTACCAGCTGCGGTTCATGAGCACGAATTCCTGGGCTGCCGGCAAGTGGGCCACATAGCGCTGAAAGTACCAGGCGCTGCTTTCCCGGTCCGAGGGTTTCCCAAGCGCCACGACACGGGTTTCGCGTGGACTCAGGAATTCGACAATCCGCTTGATGGCGCCGTCCTTTCCGGCGGCGTCACGCCCTTCCAGCAGCACCAGAATCTTGTCGCCGCTTCCGATGAAGTGCCGCTGCAGCTTGACCAGTTCCACCTGCAGCAGGTGCAACTGTTTTTCATAGTCGTCCCGGGTGTTGGAAGGTTTCTCGTTTTTCATGGCGTGAACTCCTTTACGGGGTGGGTGCTTGCGGCATGCGGTCCAGCATCATTTGCATCATGGACTCCATCATGTCCATGCGTTTTTCCATCATTTGCTGGCGCGTACCCATGTCGGCGGGCATCCTGTCCTGCATCGGGGAGGCATTCGGGTTGCCCATGTTCCCCATCATGCTCATGGCTTCCTGCATCATCTGCATTTGTTCGGCCATCAGAGCGTTGCGCTCGGCTGGCGTGCGGGCCTGCATCATCCTGTCGTGCATGCTGCGCATGTCCATCATCTTGGCATCCATCATGCCCATGGACGCGTTGACCGCGGCTTTGGCGGGCACCGCTTTGGCTGGCGCAGCCTTGCCACCCCGCGCCTTGGCCGCTGAGGCCTTGGTCGCCGGTGCTTTGGGTGCAGAAGCGGCGCCCTCCGGGTGGTGCGCATCGTGGTCTGTGGCGTCCGCCGCCCAGACACTGGCACCGCCCCAGACCAGCGCTACTGCCAGAACCAAACGCGCCGTAACGCGGGACCTATTCATTGTTTTCATGGTGTGTTTCCTTTTCAGGGTGTGTCGCCGCCCCCCAGCAACGAATGGTCATGGGGCCATCATGCGCCGCGTACCGGCCAGGTCACAATAAACCGGCGGTCCGCACGAAAGTACCGACCCAGTTCGGGCCCGGAGATCAGGAAATCGGTGGTTTTTGACCCAATGCGAGAACCGCACTGGTATAGGACGTGCCACTCACCCACGGCATGCCGTACGAGAGCGTGATGGCGGGAGGGCCTGACACAGACACCACCCAGGCAACCGAGACACACAACGGACAGGAAACACAGGTCGCGCAATGTCCGTCTGTGGGGTGGGCCGGCGAGGCTGAGTCACCCGCCTCGGTCGTTGACTGCGCGTGCCGGTGTCCGTCGCAATCCGCATGCGCCGCGACCAGGGAAGAGGACGTTGCAGCGGAACCCGCGCGGACACCGTCCGTCGCCATTTGCACCACCATGCGGTCACCCGCCCCGGCGCGCAACGGCATCAGGGCAATCATGCAAATGAGCAGCAACAGGCGCATGGACAAATCATACGCCGCGCAACAGCCGCCAGGCAACTCAGTGCATCGCCAGGCTGAGCTCGGCCTGGGGCTTCCAGTTGGCCGGCGGTGCGATGACCTTGGCGCCGCCCAGGAACAGCCGCTCGGCCGGCAGGTTCTTGGCGGCCAGGTACTCCCTCACGGCTACGCCGCGCTGCAAGGCCAGTTCGCGCATGGCGTCTTCGGTGACGGCCATGTTGGACAACAGCAGCGCTTCCATTTCGGGTCCGCTGATGTCCTTGGCCATGCCCACGAAGTTGCGGGGCTTGGTGATGTCGGCGCGCCGGTACACGGCTTTGAGCAGAACCGGGTATTCGGCCTCCGTCACGGAGCCCACGGCCGCCACATCCTGGCTGGCGCCCGCGGCACGCCGGCGCTTCTCGGCCAGCAGCAGGCCCTTGAGGCGCTCGCGCTTGAGGGGCTCGCGCTCCACGTCCAGAGCGGCGGTCCCGGTCACGGTCATTTTCAGGGCCGGCCGGTCCAGCAGGGCTTTGACAATCTTGTCCAGCCCGGCCTGCGCGTCGGCCGTCAGAACACTGCTGCCCGGCGCAAACACCACCATGCCCAGCTCGTCGCCGCCGCCGCCAAAGG
>JBAQKO010000190.1:0-2589 GCA_049301075.1 Rhodoferax sp. | reverse complement strand
CACACACCCAGTGCGCGTACCGGAAGAATCTTGGCACTGTAGGCTACGCCGACACCGCCGTTGCCATTGTTGGCCGCTGCCGCGATGGTCCCGGCCACGTGGGTGCCGTGCCAGGTGCTGTTTGTGGCCAGGGAGCCCGTGTAGCAGGCTCCAGCGGTTGTCCAATCGCCTGGGTCGCTGGCATCGGCATCACGGCCAGGGTTGATGTCGTTGGCGACGGTGTTGTCGCTGATGAAGTCATAGCCCGGCAGCAGGTTGGCAGTCAGATCGACGTGCGACCGGACGCCGGTGTCAATCACCGCCACCACCACACCAGTACCCGTGGCCGTGTCCCACGCGGTGGGCAGATTGATGCCGCCAGGGTAGGTCGCGGATGCCTGGTAATGCCATTGCTGACCCAGATAGTCTGGATCGGTTGGTGTTGTGACGGATGGATAGGCCAGTTCGTCGATTTCGGCATACGCCACACTGGGATCCTGCTCGATCTGCTTGGCCAGTGCAAACAACTCGGCGCGGCTGAGCTTTTGTCCCGTGGTGGCTACGTGGGTTTGTGGTGTGACCGACTTCAGGTACGTCAGCCCACCCACCGTGGTGCTGGCGACCTGTAGGGCGGCGTTGTTCTCCAACAGCGCCACTTGGCTGCGGGCGGTGTTGAGACTAAATGTGCCGGCTTGTGTGGCGGCCTTTTCTTTGAACTTGATGATCAGGCGGTTGAACTGGCGTTCAGTTTGCAGCGGTCCGGCAAAGGCGGATGCCCGCGTGCCGGGAGACGTTTGCCCCGGCGTGGTCAGCTGCGCCGTGGATAAGGTGCTGGTCATCGCGACAGACAGTGCGATGGCGGTGATGCCAATATGTTTTGGCTTTATCGTCATGGTGATCCCTTAAGTTGAAGTGGAGGTAAATGGTGTTTCAGGAGGGGCGCGCCAGCGCGTCCATTTCGACGCGCAGCACCGAGGGGGCTCCCTCCAGACGCTGCAGCACATCAGCCGGGCGTTGGTTGCCCAAGGGTTCGACCTGGTACACGTGGGTGTCGGCGGAAACGCTGGCGAGGTAGGTGATGCGCGCACCGGCCTGCTGGCCGAGGGTTTGCAGAAAGGTGGCGTCCGCATAGGGAACCGCAGCGCGGAATTGCACAATGATGCGCATGGCTTGACCGGACGTTGCTGCGCTCGATACGGGGGTCGGGGTGTTTTGCGCAACCGGTGTCTCGGCCATGGGGCTGCACGCGCCCAGCAGCAGGGCCAGTGCCGGAACCAGCACAAGCCCATGCTTGTGCCAAACGCTATCGCCCTGCGGCTTGGGCGTGCAGGCTTGCGCCGTTCGCGACCTGTTCGAACCGTACTGTTGCATACCACTTCCCTGTGTTTCTTTATTTGTTAACCGGGAACTTTACCTAAGCGTGTTGCATTTGGCTGTGATTAAAGTCACGGTTCGCTGCCTTTCGGGTGGCGCGCTTGAGGAGGATCAACAGACCCATGAAGGCGTGCATATGGATGTAACAAAAGGTATCGGTGTTACCGCCGGGACGACAACACGATGCCCGACACAATCAGCACAAACGCCACCCCGTGAAAGAGTTGCGGTGTTTCCCCCAGAAAGGCGGTGGACAGCAGGGCGGTGAACAGCGGGGTCAGGTTGATGAAAAATCCCGCTGCAGCCGGGCCGGTGTGTGACACGCCGGCGCCCCAGGCACGGTAAGCGATCAGTGCCGGCCCCACGGCGATGAACAACAAGGCGGCCACCAGCGATGCGCTCCAGTCGATGTGTGCGGCAGTCAGTGTCCACTCGGCTGCGGTAAACCCGGCGGACCACAGCAGGCCGAACACGATTTGCCCCATCAGGAAGGCGGCCCAATTGACGCGCAAGGCGGCGGCCTCCGGTGTGGGGTGGGCCAGCATCCAGCTGTAGTAGGCCCAGCCCATGCTGGCCAGCAGCACGTAGAGATCTCCGGTCACCAGATGCAGATTTTGCAGCAGAGCCCACTGGCCCCGGCACAGCACCAGCAGCACGCCGCCAATCGACAGCAGGGCCCCCAGCATCTGCCGTCCCGAGACGGTTTGCCGGAAAAATACGCGCCCGAACAGCAGCATCCAGACCGGTATGCTGGAGCCGACCAGCGTGACATTGATCGGAGTGGATGTGTTCAGCGCCATATAAAGCAAGGCGTTGTAGCCGCCAATGCTGAACAGGCCCAGCAGCGCGAAATGCCGCCACTGACGCCACAAGGGGCTGCTGCGACGCAGCACCCCACCGGCCAGCGGCAACAGGAGCAGAAACGCCAATGTCCAGCGCAGCAGGTTCAGGGTGATGGGCGAAATCATCGGGCTGACGAGGCGCCCCACCACGGCATTGCCAGCCCACAGCAGGGGTGGTATGAGCAGCAATACAAAGGCAGTGGGGGTCAGGCGTTGGGGCATGACGGGAACTGTACCAAGCCCATACCCATGCGTGCACGTGCGGGGCCATTCCGTGGCAGGATGGCGGGGGTGGTGCGTACAGGGCGCACCCCTGCTATCACCGGAGACCCATATGACGCAGATCCCGTCCAGAGCCATTCGCATCGACCAGCACGGTGGCCCCGAACAACTC
>JBAQKO010000189.1:0-15465 GCA_049301075.1 Rhodoferax sp. | reverse complement strand
GTTCGACTCCGGACCGCGCCTCCAGTATTTTTTTGGTCGTCCGTGCCCCGTCAACGTTCGCTGATGGGGCATTTTTGTTTCACAATAGACCGAACGCGCCCGAGTGGTGAAATTGGTAGACACATCGGACTTAAAATCCGCCGCTCCGTGAATAACGGGCGTACCGGTTCGATTCCGGTCTCGGGCACCACCTACACTTTAGTCTATGCCACGCTACAACGCCCCCTTCGAAATCCATGTTCACGGACAGGTGCCCCTGCGCGCCGATGTCGGGTTTGAACAGCTGCAAGAAGGGCTCAAACCCCTGTGGCAATACGCCGGAGCCCGTTCGTTGTCCGATGGTGCAGATAGTTCCTATGAGGATGAACCGGGCATCAAGTTTGACGCGCACGAGCACCTGTTGCAGATGTGCTGGACGGTGGCGGGCGATCACGATTTTCGCCAGACACTGGACGAGGTTTGCATGAACCTCAACGAACTCGCGGATGGGGGCGCCGCCATTGAGGTGACGTTTTACGACGCCGAGTTTGATGAGGAAGACGCCCAGCCAGGCAGCGAATCCCGCGACGATTTTGTGATGCTGTTTGTTGGCCCCAACCCGGCGGCCATCATGCAGGTGCAACGGGATTTGCTGGTGCAGGACGTCATCAACATGATGGAGCGCCATTTCGACGCCTCTGAACTGGGTGGTGTGGTCGCCGAGGTGGACAAATTGTTCGAGCACCGGTTTGACTCACTGGTCAGCTCGCTGGCGTTGGGGAAACCGCCGAGCGGGTCCGGCGGTAACCACGGTGGCGGACATGGCGGCGGCAGGAAACCGCGGCATTTGCACTGATATTTTCCGGTACGGCGTCTAATTGACAACCCACGCTCCCATGCTCAAGAAAATTGGCGTTGAGCAGCTGGTGGTGGGTATGCATATCAAGGAGTTTTGTGGCTCCTGGATGGAGCACCCTTTTTGGCGCAGCGGTTTTGTCCTGCAGGATCCCAAGGACATTCAGACCATTTTGTCCAGCAGCATCAAGGACGTCTGGATCGACTCCAGCAAGGGCTTGGACGTGGCGCCCGGGCAGGCTGCACTGTCAGAGGCAGAGTCCGATGCGCAAGTCGAAGCGGAACTGCAGCGTGTTGTGGGCGCCCGCCGCGATGTGGCCGCCGTTTCGACCGCGGTGGAAGTGGCGCGTGCCACCCGGATTTGCAACCAGTCCAAGCAGGCGGTCATTTCCATGTTTCAGGAAGCCCGCATGGGCAAGGCGGTGGATACCCGTGCCGCCCAGAACATGGTGGCGGAGATTGCCGATTCCGTGACCCGCAATCCCGGGGCCCTGATCAGTCTGGCGCGCCTCAAGACGGCGGACGACTACACCTACATGCATTCTGTGGCGGTTTGCGCCATGATGGTTGCGCTGGCCAAACAACTGGGACTCGATGAGCTGCAGACCCGCACGGCCGGTCTATCCGGCTTGATGCACGATTTGGGCAAAGCGATGATGCCCATGGAGGTACTGAACAAGCCAGGCAAACTCACGGAAGCGGAGTTCACCATCATCAAAACGCATCCGGCCGAAGGTCATCGCCTGCTGGCGGCAGACCCCAATGTGGATCCCGTGGTGCTGGACGTGTGCCTGCACCACCACGAAAAAACAGATGGGTCTGGCTATCCCAAGGGCCTGCATGGGGATGAAATCAGCCTGTTTGCCAAGATGGGTGCCGTTTGCGATGTGTATGACGCCATCACTTCGAATCGCCCCTACAAGTCCGGCTGGGACCCTGCAGAGTCCCTGCGCAAGATGGCCGAATGGGCCAATGGGCATTTCGACAGCCAGGTGTTTCAGGCGTTCGTGAAGAGTCTGGGTATCTACCCGATTGGTTCACTGGTTCGGCTGACTTCCGGCCGTCTGGGGGTGGTGGTGGAGCAGACGGGGAAGTCCCTGACCACACCCGCGGTGAAGGTGTTCTTTTCGACCCGATCGAATATGCGCATTGTTCCGGAGGTGATTGATCTCTCGCTCCCCGGCGCCAGCGAGAAGATCGTGGGTCGCGAAGACCCGGCCCGGTGGCGTTTTGCCGACCTCAATGAGTTGTGGTCAGGCCTGAGCCGCGCACCCTGGTAGGGGATAAAAAAACGGCGCCACTGGCGCCGTTTTGACTGGGTTCAAGCCGCTTTGGGCTTGGGGTTGTACTTGCCCAGTTCGGACTTGGCAATGGCGTTGCGGTGGACTTCGTCCGGGCCGTCGGCAAAGCGCAGGGTGCGCGCATTGGTGTAGGCGTAGGCCAGCGGGAAGTCATCGCACATGCCAGCGCCGCCATGCACCTGAATGGCCCAATCAATCACGTCGCAGGCCATCTTGGGCGCAACGACCTTGATCATGGCAATTTCGTTCTTGGCAAACTTGTTGCCAGCCACGTCCATCATCCAGGCTGCCTTCAGAGTCAGCAGGCGGGCCATGTCGATCTTGCAGCGGGCTTCGGCAATACGTTCCTGGGTTACGGTCTGGGCGGCGATGGGCTTGCCAAAGGCCACGCGCAAGGAAGCGCGCTTGCACATCAGTTCCAGGGCACGCTCGGCCAGGCCGATCAGGCGCATGCAGTGGTGAATGCGGCCCGGGCCAAGGCGACCCTGGGCAATCTCGAAACCGCGGCCTTCACCCAACAGAATATTGCTGACGGGTACGCGCACGTTTTCGAACAGCACTTCCATGTGACCATGGGGGGCATCGTCGTAGCCAAACACGTTCAGGGGACGCACGATCTTGATGCCAGGCGTGTTGGCGGGCACCAGAACCATGCTTTGCTGCGAGTGGCGGGCGGCTTCCGGATCGGTCTTGCCCATGGTGATGAATACGGCGCAGCGCGGGTCGCCGGCGCCGGAAGTCCACCACTTGCGGCCGTTGATGACGTACTCGTCACCCTGGCGTTCAATGCGGGTCTCGATATTGGTCGCGTCACTGGATGCCACCTGGGGTTCGGTCATGGCAAAGGCGGAGCGGATCTTGCCTTCGAGCAGGGGCTTGAGCCAGCGGGCCTTGTTTTCTTCCGAGCCGTAGCGGGCGATGGTTTCCATGTTGCCGGTATCGGGGGCCGAGCAGTTGAACACCTCGCTGGACCACATGACGCGGCCCATGATTTCGGCCAGGGGAGCGTATTCCTGGTTGGTCAGGCCGGCTCCCGCGTAGCCCGAGGCTGCTGCGCTGTCTTCCGGCAGAAACAGGTTCCACAAGCCGGCAGCCTGGGCTTTGGGCTTGAGGTTCTCAATGGTCTGCAGGGGTGTCCAGCGTTTGCCGGCAGCGGTGTTGGCCTCGATTTCGGCGTGGTAGGCGCCCTCTGCGGGGTAGATGTAGTCATCCATGAACTTCAACAAGCGGGCTTGCAGTTCTTTTGTTTTCGGTGAGTAGTCAAAATCCATAGGATCTCCGTTGGTGTGTGAACTTGAAAAGGTGTGGGGGCGTTCAGGCCTGCTGGGCAAACTTCCAGGCCATCTGTGCCATGGGGCGCGCGCCGGCGCCGGAGCTGACGGCCTGTGCGCTGGAGGCGGTTCCCGCTTCCACGCGTTTAGCAATGCCTTGCAGAATGGCGGCAATGCGGAACATGTTGTAGGCCATGTAGAAATTCCAGTCGGCCTTGAGCTGCTCGGGTGTGGCCAGGCCGGTGCGTTCGCAATACAGGCGGATGTAGTCGTCTTCGCTGGGGATACCCAGGTCGGCCAGATCCAGCCCGCCAATGCCCCGGAACGTGCCCGGGGGAATGTGCCACGCCATGCAGTGGTAGCTGAAATCGGCCAGAGGATGGCCCAGCGTGGAGAGCTCCCAGTCCAGCACGGCCAGAACCCTGGGTTGCTCGGCATCAAACATCAAGTTATCCAGCCGGAAGTCTCCGTGCACGATGCTCACCATGGCTTCGTCCCGCGCCATGGCCGGAATGTTTTTGGGGAGCCACTCCATCAGCTGGTCCATTTCGGGGATCGGCTGTGTGATGGACGCGGTGTACTGCTTGCTCCAGCGGCCAATCTGGCGCTCAAAGTAGTTGCCCGGTTTGCCGTAACCGCTCAATCCGCGCTCGGCGAACTTCACCTTGTGCAGGGCCGATATGACGCGGTTCATTTCGTTGTAGATGGCGGCGCGCTGGGGACGGTCCATGCCCGGCAGCGACTGGTCCCACAGGACGCGTCCCTGCATGAATTCCATGACATAGAAAGCGCGCCCGATGACGGATTCGTCTTCACACAGGCAGTACATGCGGGGAACGGGCACATCGGTTCCCTGCAGCCCCTGCATGACGGCAAACTCGCGTTCCACGGCGTGGGCCGATGGCAGCAGCTTGGCAACCGGTCCGGGCTTGGCCCGCATCACATAGCTTTTACCGGGGGTATTGAGTTTGTAGGTGGGGTTGGATTGACCGCCTTTGAACATTTCCGCTGTCAGGGGCCCGGCGAATCCTTCCAGGTTCTTTTCCAGCCAGGCGCTCAACGCAGGCAGGTCGAATGCGTGCTGGTCGGATACGGATCGGGTGCCTACGAAATGGTCGAAATTGCTCATAAGGTATCGGGTTGGTGTGGCTTAGTCGTCGGATTCAATGATTTGCATCAGGGCGTCGCGGTCACGTATGACCAGTCCGCCTTGCTCGATGCGGATGGCGTTGTCCCGCTCCATGGCTGTGAGTTCCTGGTTGACCCGCTGGCGCGAAGCGCCCAGCAGCTGTGCCAACTCCTCCTGTGCGAGGTGCAGACCGATCCGCACTTCGCTGGCGTTGCTCAAGGACGGCACGCCATAGCTGCGCACCAGGTGCAGCAGCTGCTTGGCCAGCCGCGCACGCAGGGGCAGGGTGTTGAGATCCTCCACCAAGCCGTAGAGCTGGCGGATGCGACGGGCGTGCAGGCGCAACAGCGCTTCGTACAGCTCGCTGTGCGCCGCCAGTATTTTCTTGAAATCTGCTTTGACCACGCACAGGGTCGTGGTGTCGCCATGGGCGTACGCGTCGTGCGTGCGCCGGTCGCCGTCGAACATCGCCACATCGCCGAACCAGATGCCCGGTTCCACATAGGTCAGGGTGATCTGCTTGCCGGAGATCGAGGTCGAACTGACCCGCACCGCGCCCTTGGCACAGGCGATCCACTCGTCCGGCGGTTCGCCCCGGGCTGCTAGCAGGTCGCCGTCTTTGTGGCGTTTGACGTAGGCACATCGAAGTATGTCGTGTCGCAGGGACGGAGAAAGCGTTGAAAACCAGCGACCGGAGTTGATCGCTGCACGTTCTTCAATGGTAAGAATAGGTTCGTCCATAGCCTGTCTTTTGGGTGACTGTGTGGGTCGGTTGGGCCTGCGTTATTGTCACTCGCGGGACCCAACTCAGGGGGAATGCATGTCGCCTGCGCGTCTTGCTCCGTCAGGACTCCTCGTGCAGAAGGCTCAGTCCAATGGCACCACGCCGGCGCAGCCACGCGCTGGGACGGTACCGTGGATCACCGTATACCGTCTGCATGTTGAACAGCACTTCCAGAATGCTGGTAGGCCCGTACAGATTGCCCATCGCCAGCGGGCCGCGGGGATAGCCCAGCCCTAATGTGACGGCCGTTTCCAGGTCTGCCGGTGAGCAGACGGATTGCTGGCACATGTCGCTGGCAATGTTGATGATGTGGGCCAGCACCCGCTGGGTCACAAAACCGCCGCTGTCGTGGATGACGCTTACCGCCTTGCCGTCGCGGGCAAACAGGGCGTGCGCGGCGTCCCGCATATCCGAGCGGGTCGCCGGGTTGGTGGCAAGCACGCGGCGCCGGCTGCTGGCGTCGTCCACCAGCATGTCGATGCCGATGGTGCGGGTAGGGTCCAGTCGCTCGACTACGGCCACGGTCGTGACATCAAAACCCAGGGGCGCCACCAGGGTTAGAGCCTGGGCGGATGGGGACTGCCCTGTTTCAATCTTGGCTCCCAGGTCCTTGAGTAACTGCAGCAATTCCAGCCGGCGTGCGGCACGTGGCGACACCCACACGGGCGGCATTTCGGCCACGACCGGAGTGGCCGCTTCGGCGGGTGTTTGCGCAACGCCATCGACGTAGGAATAAAAACCCGCGCCGGCCTTGCGACCGGTCAGTCCGCCGGCCAGTCGCTGCGCGGTGATGACGCTGGGTCGGTAGCGTGGCTCCTCAAAATACTGGTGGTAGATGGACTCCATGACCGGGTGGGAGACATCCAGACCGGTGAGGTCCATGAGCTCAAACGGCCCGAGTTTGAAGCCGGCCTGGTCGCGCAGGATACGGTCGATGGTGGCGAAGTCGGCTACGCCCTCGGAGACGATGCGCAGAGCTTCCGTGCCGTACCCGCGCCCCGCGTGGTTGACAATAAAGCCGGGTGAGTCCTGTGCCCGCACCGGCATGTGGCCCATTTGCTGTGCGTAGCGCGCCAGGTCGTTGACGACTTCCGCTGCCGTCCTGAGGCCGCCTATGACTTCGACCACCTTCATCAGGGGCACGGGGTTGAAGAAGTGAAAGCCGGCGAACCGCTGGGGATGTTTCAGGCCGGCAGCAATGGCGGTGACGGACAGCGAGGAGGTGTTGGTGGCCAGAACGGTCGACGGGGGCACGATGCTTTCCAGTTCCTGGAACAACTGCGTCTTCACATCCAGCCGCTCAACGACCGCTTCGATGACCAGGTCACAGTCGGCCAGGTCTTTCAGCTGGTGCGCAATGCCCAGGCGTGCGGCATAGGCTTCTGCGTCCTCGGGGCTGATCCGCTGTTTGTCTCGCAGGCGGCTCCATTGCTCCGTCACGTGCAGTTGGGCGGCCTGGGCGGCTTGGGCCTGCACGTCGAACAGGCGTACCTGGCTGCCTGCCTGGGCTGCAATTTGGGCGATGCCGCGCCCCATGGCGCCGGCACCCACGATTCCGATGGTGGTGTAGTGTGGTTTCATCGCGCGATTATCGCGCTGCCCCTCCTGGCCCGCTGCAACCGGCGGGACGGTAACGTCCCAGCCGGTTAGCGGCGTACCTGCAAAGCCCCGGGGTTGATGATGTTGGTGGGGGTGCCCTTGATGAAACTGATGACGTTGTCAAAGGCGGCACCAAACAGCATCTCGTAATTGCCCAGTTCCACATAACCGAGGTGCGGCGTGCAGATGCAGTTTTCGAGCCGCAGCAGGGCGTGTCCCTGCAGGATCGGCTCGGTTTCGAATACATCCACGGCAGCCATGCCGGGTCGTCCGCGATTCAGGGCGCCGATCAGGGTGTTGGTATCCACAATCTCCGCCCGCGAGGTGTTCACGAGCAGCGCGGTGGTCTTCATGCGTGCGAGATCGGCTTGCGTGACCAGATTGTGGGTGGCCTCGCTGAGTTGCAGGTGCAGGGACAGTACATCGCACGCCTCAAAAAAAGCTTCGCGGCTGGAAGCCACTGCATAGCCATCCTGGTGGGCTTTTTCCCGCGACGCGTCACTGCCCCAGATGACGACTTGCATGCCAAAGGCTTTGCCATATCCTGCGACCAATTGGCCGATCCGGCCGTAGCCCCAGATGCCCAGCGTCTTGCCGCGCAGCACACTTCCCAGTCCAAAGTTGGCCGGCATGGAGCCCGCCTTCAATCCGGATTGTTGCCACGCGCCGTGCTTGAGGTTCCCGATGTATTGCGGCAGCCTGCGCATGGCCGCGAGAATCAGCGCCCAGGTCAGCTCGGCCGGGGCTACGGGCGAGTCCACGCCCTCGGCAACCGCAATGCCCCGTTCGGTGCACGCCTGGACGTCAATGTGGCTGCCGACACGGCCGGCCTGCGAGATGAACTTGAGTTTGGGCAGCTTGTCGATCAGCTGGCGCGTGACATGGGTGCGATCGCGGACCAAAACGATTACATCGGCGTCTTTGAGGCGGATCGAGAGTTGGCCAATACCTTTGACCGTGTTGGTGTACACCTTGGCTGGGTAGTTCTCCAGCTTGGCTGCGCATTCCAGTTTGCGAATGGCATCCTGATAATCATCCAGAATCACAATATTCATGGACGCAATTGTGCCTTGTCGGTGAAGGCCGGGCGCAACGCGCCCCGCATGCGGGTTGCTCAGGACAGCGCGGCTTCGCGGGCGGCCAGACGGTCCAGTTCAGCACACACATCGGCCATGCAGCCGGAGATGACCATGCGTCCGACGTTGGTGCGTGCCTGACCGGCCTCTAGCACGCGCACGATGCGCAGCGGTCTGTGCGCGGCATGATTTTGGCCGCTAGCCACCGTATTTATTGCGCTGGTAGCTATTGATTCAGGAGCAAAATCCGGACCGGATGCGGCAAGCCAGGCAACCGAATGCTTGACCGGGGCGCGGTTTTGGGCCCACCGGCGTACCAGCCCCTGAAGCGGTGCGAAGACGGCCGAATGGGCAAAGAGAGCGATGTTCATAGGGGGTGCCTTGTTACAACCGGTTTACATGAGCATGGTGTTGCGGATCAGGCCAACGGCGAGGCCCTCAATCTCGAAGGGCTCACCGGGTTCGACCACGATGGTCTGGTAGTCGGGGTTTTCCGGGTGCAGTTCGATCAGGTGCTTGTTGCGGCGAAAGCGTTTGACGGTCACTTCATCACCCAGCCGGGCCACGACGATCTGGCCATTTTTGGCATCCTTGGTCGCCTGCACGGCCAGCAGGTCACCGTCCATGATGCCGGCATCGCGCATGGACATGCCGCGCACTTTCAGCAGGTAATCCGGCTGGCGCTGGAAGAGGCTGTTTTCCACGTAGTAGGTCTGGTCGACATGTTCCTGGGCGAGAATGGGCGAGCCGGCGGCCACCCGGCCAATCAGCGGCAATGCCAGCTGGGCCAAACCGGGCAGGGGCAGTGAAAACTGCTTGCTGCGGGACTCGTTGATGGAGCGCATGGCATCGCTTTTGAGCCGGATACCACGGGACGTGCCACTCACCAGCTCAATGACGCCCTTGCGCGCCAGGGCCTGCAAATGCTCTTCTGCGGCGTTGGCCGACTTGAACCCGAGTTCGGTGGCGATTTCCGCACGGGTGGGCGGGGCGCCGGTGCGCGCGATGGCGCTTTGGATCAGGTCCAGAATTTGTTGTTGCCGTGCGGTAAGTTTGGGACTTTCAAGCATGCTGACTCCTTGTAACTGGGCCGGGTAGGGCTGTTGGTCTATACACACTGTTTCGGCATCCAGTAACTGTATTTTTAACCAGTTTTATAGTGTTGGCAAGTGGGGCACGCAAAAATGTTGAAAAAGATCGTGGTTTTGGGAATGGGTGGCACGATTGCCGGCACGGCCGCGAGCGCCGCCGACAACGTGGGCTACCAGGCGGCGCAGCTGGGCGTGGAGCAACTCCTGTCGGCCCTCCCGACGTTGCAGGCCACTCTGGCCGGCCATGCGCCCGTGGTGGAGCAGGTGGCCCAGATTGACAGCAAGGACATGGGATGGCCCCAGTGGCGTGCCCTGGCGTTCCGGGCGGCCCATTACCTGGCTTTGCCGGAGGTGCGCGGGTTGGTCATTACCCACGGTACCGACACGCTGGAAGAAACCGCTTTTTTCCTGTCCCGGGTGTTGCCGCTGGAAGGGCTGGCGCACAAGCCGGTGGTGCTGACCTGCGCCATGCGTCCCGCTACGTCGCTCACGCCGGACGGTCCCCAGAATCTGCTGGATGCGGTGGTGCTGGCCCGCACCCCGCACGCCCAGGGTGTGCTGGTGGTCTGCGCGGGAACGGTTCATGCGGCCCACGATGTGCAGAAGGTGCATCCTTACCGACTGGATGCCTTTGCGTCCGGTGACGCGGGGCCTGTGGGCTATGTGGAAGAAGGGCAGGTGCGCTGGGTGCATCCCTGTCCGCCCGCTGTTCCTGCACCGGAGCGGACACGTATCGAACGGCTGTCCGCAGAGCGCTGGCCGCGGGTGGAAATTGTCATGAACTATGCAGGAGCCACGGGGGCGACCGTCCGGGCCTTGTGTTCTTCTGCGTCAGACGGCGGGATGCCCGTGCGCGGCATCGTGGTGGCCGCCACCGGCAATGGCACGGTGCACCACGACCTCGAGGCGGCGTTGCGGGAGGTGCAGCACCAGGGGGTGCGGGTCGTGCGTTCTACCCGTTGTGCCCAAGGGCAGGTGGTGCAGGTGCCGGGTCCCGGCGCCGGGTTGCCCCATTCCGAGGGTTTGTCCCCCGTCAAGGCCCGCATTGCGCTCATGCTGGAGTTGCTGGCGAGCGAGCCGAAGGGCTGATTACCCTGCACGCAAAAAAGGCCGCTAACGCGGCCTTTTTTTTGCTGGGTCCAAAGCGGCTTATTGGGCCAGTGCTTCGAACACGCGGGTCTTGATGACCTCCACGTCACCCATGCCGCTGACCGCGCGGTACTTGGGGGCGCTGGCCGCGTCCTTGGCCGCCCAACTGGAGTAGTAATCCACCAGGGGACGGGTCTGGGCACTGTAGACATCCAGGCGTTTCTTGACGGTTTCTTCCTTGTCGTCCTCGCGCTGGATCAGGGGTTCACCTGTTACATCGTCCACACCGGCCACCTTGGGCGGGTTGAACTTGACGTGGTAGGTACGGCCGGAAGCGGGGTGTGAACGGCGTCCGCTCATGCGCTCGATGATGGCGTCAAAGGGCACATCGATCTCGACCACGTAGTCCAGTGCCACGCCGGCGGCCTTCATGGCGTCGGCCTGGGGAATGGTGCGGGGGAACCCGTCGAACAGGAAACCCTTGGCGCAGTCGGGCTGGGCAATGCGCTCCTTGACCAGGTTGATGATGAGGTCGTCACTGACCAGTCCGCCGGATGCCATGACGGCCTTTGCCTCCAGCCCCAGGGGGGTACCGGCCTTGACGGCGGCACGCAACATATCACCGGTCGAAATCTGTGGAATTCCGTACTTTTGACAAATGAAGGTGGCTTGTGTGCCTTTGCCTGCGCCTGGTGCGCCTAACAAAATGAGTCTCATGGATACCCTTGGATTGAACTAAACCTGGAGCGCCAGCGGTGGCTCCAGACAGGCCCACCGCGGCACGCGATTGTCCCCCGAGAATAGCACGGGCGACATGCCGCTTAACTTACAGACGGCGTACCCAGGGTTCGGTACAGCGCCCGGACGCGCTCGAGGTCTTGCACGGTGTCCACGCCGGGCCCGGGAGCATGGGCGCTTACGTGCACGGCGATGCGATAGCCGTGCCACATCGCGCGCAATTGTTCCAGCGCCTCGGTCACTTCGATGGGGGCCTGAGCCAGCCGGGGAAACAGGCGCAGGAAACCCGCACGGTAGGCATAGATGCCGATGTGGCGCAGGGGCGCCGGCTGGGGCAGGGTGCTGATGCCCTGGGCAAAGCCGTCGCGCCACCAGGCGATGGGCGCGCGGCTGAAGTACAGCGCCAGACCAGCGGCGTCTAGCACCACCTTGACGACATTGGGGTTGGCAAAGTCGGCCACCTGGTCGATGGCGTGGGCCGCCGTTCCCATGCTGGCCTGGGGAGTGTCGCGCAGCAGGTCGGCAACGGCCTGGACCAGCGCGGGATCAATCAGGGGTTCGTCACCCTGCACGTTGACCACAATTTCGTCGTCGTCCAGTGCCAGCAGCTCGCTGGCTTCGGCCAACCGGTCGCTGCCGGAGGGGTGGTCCTCGCGCGTCAGCACGGCTTCAATGCCGTGGTCCTGGCAGGCCTGGATGATGGAAGGGCTGTCGCCGGCCACCACCACCCGGGTCGAGGGCGCGACACCGCTGCGCACGCGCTGAGCAACCCGCACCACCATGGGGACGCCTTCGAGGTCGGCCAGCGGTTTGTTGGGCAGGCGGGAAGATGCGAGCCGGGCGGGTATGAGAACGGTGTAACCCATGCGCGGGCCTACAGGCCGAGTTCGGCGTCGGTCAGCGGGCGGGCTTCGTTTTCGAGCAGGACCGGGATGCCGTCGCGCACCGGGTACGCCAGCCGCGCGCTGCGCGAGATCAGTTCCTGTTTTTCGCGGTCGTATTCCAGGGGGCCCTTGGTGACCGGGCAAACGAGTAATTCAAGAAGTCTTGTGTCCATGCGTCGATGATAACTTTGCCGCCAGCAGGGCGGCGATACGGGTGTCCAGTGTGGAGAAAAAAGCCGGCTCGGCCGTCAGCACCAGCGGGACCGCCACGGCATCGGGTGCCAGGGGCCACAGTTTGGCGGCGTCTTTTTCGGTGCAAATCAGCGTGTAACCGGCGTATTCATTGCCTGACCAGCTATTAAAATCATAGTGATCGGGCAGCGCCACGGTCTTGACCAGGGGCAGGCCGAGCGCACGCAGCATGGCGAAAAAAGACTCGGGTTGCCCGATGCCCGCCACGGCCACCAGGGGCGGGGCGTCGGGAGTCGTCCAGGTGGTCAGTGCTACCTGTGTGCCGTCCCGGCGCACGGCAACGGGAGCCAGGCTGCGTTGCGCGGTGTAACCGGCAAACGCCGGGCGGCTGCCGGTGTGCAACACCAGCAAGTGTTCCGGGTGTTGCCCCGCTGTTCGCACGGCCTGGCGGGGCCAGCCTTCGCGCAGGGGGCCGGCGGGGAGCCGCCAGCCGTTGCCGCAGCCCCGGTCGTCGAATACGCAGATCTCCAGGTCGCGGTACAGGCCATAGTGCTGCAGCCCATCGTCGCACACGATGATCTGGATGTCGGGGTGTTGTTTCAGCAAGGCGGCAGCGGCCTCATGGCGGGTGCGCCCGACAAACACCGGGGCGCCGGTGCTGCGGTGGACCAGCAGGGGTTCGTCCCCCACGTCCGCGGGGGACGCGTGGGGCAAGACTTCCAGGCAGTCGCTGCGCTGGCGTCCGTAGCCGCGGGAAACCACGCCCACGCGGTAGGTTTGTGCCTGCAGGTGCCGGACCAGAGTGATGACCGTGGGTGTCTTGCCGGCACCACCCGCCACGACATTGCCCACCACGACAACCAGGGCGTCCACACGCCGGGTGGTCAAAAAGCCCCACCGGTAGAGCTGCCTGCGCAGCGCGGTCAGGGCGCCAAATACCAGCGACAGGGGCCACAGCACGCTGGCGAGCAGCCCCCGCCGGGTCCATGCGCGCAGCAGGGCGCTTTGCAGCGCAGGCCGCATGGCGCCAGGCATGTTGCTACTGGCCACCCGCCTGCGCCGACGTCTGCGTGGCAAAGGTGATCTGGTTCAGGCCCGAGCGTCGGGCCGCTTCCATGACGGTGATCACGGACTGGTGTTTGGCGCTGGCATCGGCGCTGATGATGACCACCGTATCCTTGCCGGCCTTGGCCCCTTCGGTCAGCGCGCTGGCCACGTTGGCCATGCTGCGGCCGGCCACGGGGACCCGGTTGACGCTGTAGGAGCCGTCCGCGCTGACGGCCACGACCACTTCCTTGGCGTAGTCACGCTGCGCATCGGTGTCGGCCACGGGGAGCTTGAGCTGCATCTCCGTGAACTTGCTGTAGGTGGTGGACAGCATCAGGAAAATCAGCACCACCAACAGCACGTCGATGAACGGAATCAGATTGATTTCGGGCTCGTCCTGGGTTCGGGGGCGGAAATTCATGGTGTTATTTGCGCAGGGCCTTGAGGTGGCGGGCCAACCGCTCGGCCGACAGTTCCAGGGTCAGCAGGTAGGCATCCACCTGTCCCCGGAAATAGCGCCAGAAGATCAGCGACGGAATGGCCACGATCAGGCCGAATGCCGTGTTGTACAGGGCAATCGAAATGCCATGGGCCAGTTGCGCCGGGTTGCCACCGGTGGCTCCGCCCGGGGCCTGGGAGCCGAAGATTTCGATCATGCCGACCACGGTGCCGAAAAGCCCCATCAGGGGGGCCGCCGACGCAATGGTGGCCAGGGCGCTGAGCCGCTGCTCCAGCCGGTGGGCCACGGTGCGTCCGGTGCTTTCCATGGAGGCGCGCAGATCCTCTTCGCTGCACTGGGGATCGGTATTGAGGGCCCGCAGCCCGCTGGCGAGCACTTCTCCCAGGGCGGAGTTCTGCTCCAGTTGCGAAACGACGTCCGGCGCTGGGACGCTGGTGCGGGTCACACCCAGCACTTCGTCGAGCAACTGGGGCGGTGCCACCTTGTTGGCCTTGAGGCTGACAAAGCGGTCAATGACGATGGCCAAGGCCAGTATGGAGCAGGCAATGAGTGGCCAGATAGGCCAGCCGGCGGCTTGTATGATGGAAAACAAATGTGGACTCCGCGCAGATGAAATGCTTCGCGATTATGGCCTAGCCTGATGGCCCCGCCGCCCACAGAAAGTGTGGATAACTTTGTGCACAACCCCACCGGGAGCGGGCCTCGACCCGCGCCATTGCGTTGTTTTGACACATTGATGACAAATAGGGCAATAAAAAAACCAATGAAATCAAGAACCTTCTACGAAAAGCGGTGTGATCCGCAGGGTGGTGCCGTGCGCTGGCAGACATGTGCCGTAGTGTGGAAGGTTTGCTTCCTGTGCCCGGACGCCGGTGGCGCCATTGGCCATGGTTGATGCTGTTTTTGCCTCCCCGGCCTCCCCGGCCTCCCGCGTCTGGCAGGTCGGCGCCTTGTGCCGCGCCATTGCAGACGCACTGGAGGCCCGTTTCAACCCGGTCTCCGTGGCGGGCGAGATCAGCGGCTTCACGCGTGCTGCCAGCGGGCACTGCTATTTTTCGCTGAAAGACGAGGCCGGCCAGATACGCTGCGCCATGTTTCGGCGCGCAGCGGGCTTGTTGGACTTTGCGCCCCGGGACGGCGACCGGGTGGAAGTGCGGGGACGTCTGGGGGTCTATGAGCCGCGCGGTGAACTGCAACTGGTGGTGGAAAGCATGCGCCCCGCCGGGCAGGGGACCCTGTTCGAGCAATTCTTCAAGATCAAGGCCAAGCTGGAGCAGGAGGGATTGTTCGACGCCGCACGCAAGCGCACTCTGCCGCCCATGCCCCGGGGCATTGGTGTGGTGACGTCATTGGGCGCGGCGGCCCTGCACGACGTGGTCACGGCTTTGCAGCGGCGTGTGCCTCATATTCCAGTGGTGCTGGCTCCAGCCTCTGTGCAGGGCGACAACGCACCGCGTGAACTCATGCAGGCACTGACCAGTTTGTATGGGCTGGCGGACCCTGCCAACGGTTCGCAGGCGGTGCATGTGGACGTCATTCTGCTGGTGCGTGGCGGTGGCGCCATGGAAGACTTGTGGGCGTTTAACGATGAGCAGCTGGCGCGCACGCTGGCGCGCAGCCCGGTGCCCGTGATCAGCGGTGTCGGCCATGAAACCGATTTCACCATCGCCGATTTCGTGGCCGACCTGCGTGCCCCCACCCCCACCGCGGCGGCCGAACTGGCGTCGGAGTCCACGCAGACCTGGCTGGGCGTGGCCGAGAGCCTGGAGGGCCGCATGCGGGACGCGCTGCAGCGCCACCAGGACCGGCAGGCGCAACGCCTGGACCTGGTTGCAACCCGCTTGGGCCGCCCCTCGGCGCTGGCCAGCCGCCAGCGCCTCAAACTGGCGGCGGCGCAGCAGCAGATGCACCACGCCCTGCGCTCGACGCTGCAGTACCGGCAGGCCGAAGTGGTTCGCTGGCAACAGGAG
>JBAQKO010000188.1:0-2987 GCA_049301075.1 Rhodoferax sp. | reverse complement strand
GCACGCCCCACGCCAGCGCGCCCCGGCCAAAGGCCTTCCAGTCGCGGACGTCGGGCGCCGCCCCGCCCGACGGCGGCAGCACCCAGGGCGCGCAGCGCTCCAGGGCGTTACCCATCCACACCACCGGGTGCCAGCGCATTGGTGGCTCGCCCCACCAGCGGTCCACCGCCAGGGCCACCAGCAGCGCGCCCAGCAGAGTGAAGATACCCGGCATCCCCAAAAATCCGGTCAGTCCCGTGGCACGGGCTGGCCGGTCTTGAGGCCCAGGCGGTCCAGCAGCTCCAGGTCGTTGTTACCGCAGGGGTTGGGCGTGGTGAGCAGCTTGTCACCGTAGAAGATGGAATTGGCACCGGCCACAAAGCACAGGGCCTGCACGGCGTCGCTCATGCTCTGGCGGCCGGCCGACAGGCGCACGCGCGCCTTGGGCATGGTGATGCGGGCCACGGCAATGGTGCGCACAAATTCCAGTGGGTCCAGGTCGGGCTGGTCGGCCATGGGCGTGCCCGCCACCTTGACCAGATTGTTGATCGGCACGGATTCGGGGTACGGCGCCAGGTTGGCCAGTTCGGCAATGAGGCCGGCGCGCTGCAGGCGCGACTCGCCCATGCCGACAATGCCGCCACAGCACACCGAGACGCCGGCATTGCGTACGCGCACCAGCGTGTCCAGGCGGTCCTGGTAATCGCGGGTGGTGATGACATCGCCATAGAAGTCGGGCGCGCTGTCGAGGTTGTGGTTGTAGTAGTCCAGCCCGGCATCGCGCAGGGTCTCGGCATGGCCTTCGCCCAGCATACCCAGGGTGGCGCAGGCTTCCAGGCCGGTATCCTTCACCGCCTTCACCAGCTCGGCCACAGCCTCCACGTCGCGGTCCTTGGGGGAGCGCCAGGCAGCGCCCATGCAGAAACGGGTGGCCCCTGCGGCCTTGGCAGCCAGCGCGGCATCGCGCACGGCGTCCACGCCCATGAGTTTGCCGGCTTCGACACCGGTGTCAAAGTGCACCGACTGCGGGCAGTAGCCGCAGTCTTCCGGGCAGCCCCCGGTCTTGACGGACAGCAGCGTGGCCAGCTCGACCAGATTGGGGTCAAAGTGGGCGCGGTGAATGGTTTGGGCCTGGAACATCAGGTCGTTGAACGGCAGCTCCAGCAAGGCGGCGATTTCGGCCACGGTCCAGACGCGCTGCGCCACGGTGGCGCGGGCGGCGGGGGATTTGTGCGGCGCATGGAAATGCAGGGGCTGCTCGGTGGGTGCAGCATTCACGGTTGTGGACATGGTCGGGGTCTCCGGGTATCGGTTCGATAAAGGCGCCGTGGGTTACGGCTACGCCGCGCATTCTCCTGCGCGCTGGGGATTGTGCGCCAGTCGCCGCAGCGATCGGGACGCAAACAGGGCACGAACGGCATGATTTGTTACGTCTTTGGCAGGGCTCCCTCAATCTTCAATGCCGCGCTGGGCCGGTATGCCGGCCTTGAACGCGTGTTTGACCATCTGGATTTCGCTGACCGTGTCGGCAATCTCAATGATCTCAGGCGGGCAGCGCCGGCCGGTCAGCACCACGTGCACATGGCTGGGCCGGGTCTTGAGGGTTTCCAGCACGTCCTCCAGCGGCAGCCAGCCGTAGATCAGCGGGTAGGTGATTTCGTCGAGCGTGACCATGAAGTAGTCGCCGCTCAGGATGGCGGCCTTGGCCTTGGCCCAGCCGTCACGCGCCAGCTGCGCCGAATGCTCCAGGTCCTGGCTCTTCCAGCTGAAGCCGTCGCCCAGGCCTTCAATCGGAATGCCAATCTGCTCGAACATGCGGTGCTCGCCAAAGCGGGCGCTGGGCACTTTCATGAACTGGAAAATCTTGACGGCCTTGCCGCGGCCATGGGCCCGCAAGGCCAGGCCAAAGGCCGCCGTGCTTTTGCCCTTGCCGTCGCCGGTGTTGACGATGACGATGCCGCGGCGTTCGCCTTCGGCTTTCTCGTAGGGTTTTTCTTTGGGAGGTGTTTCGATGTGCATAAGGATGCCTGCTCAGGAATGGGAGGCCGAAGGGGAGACCAGGCGTGGCAGTGCCACCCACTGGCCGTCAATGGAATGGATGGTGATGCGCTGGTCAAACACATCCACCAGCGCCTGGTGGCTGGCGGTGTCCGACGTGGCACCCTGGTGGGTCACACGGCCCTGCTGCATGACCACGATCCGGTCGGCGTGCAGCGCCATGCTGATTTCGTGCAGCACGCTGACCACGGTGGTGCCCTGCGCCACCAACGCCTGCACCACGGCCAGCCAGTCGGCCTGGTGCGGCGGGTCCAGGTTGGCCAGCGGCTCGTCCATCAGCAGCACCTGCGCCTGCACCGCCAGGGCGCGAGCCAGCAGCACGCGCTGGCGCTCACCGCCGCTGAGCTGGCCCAGGGCGCGGCAGCGCCAGTCCCAGGCCTGGGTGGCGCGCAAGGCTTGCTCGACCGCAGCCTGGTCGGCCGCACTGGGCGCACTCAGCCAGGCCTGGTGTGGCAGGCGGCCCAGCATGGCCACGTCCCACACCGTGAGGTCATCGGCGGACGCTTCGTTTTGCCCCAGCCAGGCGAGCTGGCGCGCACGTTCGCGGTGCGCAATACTGTGCAGGTCCCGCCCCAGCAGGCGCACCGTTCCGCCATGGGGCAACACCCCGGCCAGCACCTTGAGCAGCGTGGACTTGCCCGCGCCATTGGGGCCGACGATGCTGGTCCACTGGCCGGCCACAAGGTCCAGCGACACGTCGTGCAGCACGGCCGTCCTGGCAGGCCCATTTCCAAGGCTAGCCCGCACGGAATGTGCGGACAGCGCTATCTTTTCAGGAGCAACAGGAGGCTGCACCGTCATACCCGCCCTCCTTCGTGGGCCTGGCCGCGGTGCATCAGCCACAGCAGGTAGCCACCACCCAGCACGGCGGTCAGCACGCCCACCGGCAGCTCCTGCGGGGCAATCAGGCCGCGCGCCAGGGTGTCGGCCGCCATCAGCAGCACGCCGCC
>JBAQKO010000187.1:0-2448 GCA_049301075.1 Rhodoferax sp. | reverse complement strand
CCTTCGTACCAGCGGTAGTCGCCCGTGGGCTGGCGCATGCGGAACTGGGCGCGCCAGTGCGACAGGGTAGCGGCGGATTGCGCAAGGCTGTGCACGACCAGTTGGGCGTCTTCGGGTGGTGTATTGGCAAAAATCGGGCGGGAGTCCTTGGCCAGGAGTTCGGGGGTCAGGCCGAAGATTTCAACCCGGGGGCTGATGTAAGGGAAATGGGAGCTGCCGTCCGGGCGCAAGCGGAATTCGTAAATGACACCGGGCACGCCCGCGGAAACCTTCTGCAGGAAGTTGAGCGTCTCGCGCTGCGCGTTTTCGCTTTTCTTGCGCGCGGTGATGTCGTTGTGCACGATGACGGCTCCCTTGCGCCGGTCACCAAAGGGCGTGACGGTCATCATGTACCAGCGCTGCTCGGTGGGAGAGTGGCAGTCGTATTCCAGGCTGAACGTCGGCAATCGTCCATCGAGCACGGCCTTGATCCCTTCATAGGGGCTTAGTGGCCCGGTCACTGGCTGGGGCGTTGGTGTGGCAGGCCGGCATTGTTCCAGGTAGTTGGCGCCGGTGCCCGTGTTGACCGCGGGCGTTCCGGGGTTGGGCGCATTGTCGACGGCAAAGCGGCGCCAGGTTGCGTTGACGGCGGTGATCACACCGGTTTTGTCAATCACCACAATCTGGCTGGGAATGGAGTCGACAATGGCCTGCACGAACACGTTGCTTTCGTGCAGGGCATCTTCGGTCCGCTCCCTGGCCATGACCACCAGGCCCAGGGTCATCAAGGGAAGGCACACCAGGGTGTTGAGGTAGGTCACGCTCTGGATGAGATTGGACGCGGTGAAGAGCGGCATGTCCACCAGCCCGGTCGCAGTCCCGATGCCGCGGAAAACAAACACGGCAAAGAAGAGGGAGAGTCCGAGCGCCAAAAAATATTGCCCGCGTCCCACCGTTTCCTGGCGTTTCTGCAGCAGCAGCACCAGGATCATCAGGCTTTGGGCGGCATAGACGGTGGCGCAGAAGATGATGCGCACGCGCAGGTCGTGCAGGTAGAAGGGCAGGGTCACCGCCACGGCGGCCACCGGGAGCCAGATCAGCCACCGTGGCGGGTGGCGTTGCTGGAATCGGAGAATGCCCTCGGTGAACAGGGCCAGTGAGGCGGCCAGCAGACTGTTGGCAACGACGATCGAGGCCACATCTCCAATCTTGCCCCGCAGGCTGAACAGCACGTAGGCAACGGCATGCAGCAGCAGCGCGAGTGCCCAGACCTGCAATTCATCGTGCTGGCGCCGGTAGGCTGCCGCCGCAATGGCGCCGGCCAGCGTGGCGCTGACCGTGATGACCACCAGGAACAGGGTTGGAACGTGCAGGTCCATGGATCGATGCAAATGGCTGGCTGGCTAGAGCGTCTGCAGCCGGTCCAGCGCGGCCAGCAGGGTGGCATCCTGTTTGGCGAAGCAGAAGCGCACCACGCGCTGGTCGAAGCCGTTGCCATAAAAGGCCGACAGCGGAATGGCGGCCACGCCCATCTCGGCGGTGAGCCACTGGCAGAATTCGGCTTCGCCCAGGTCGCTCACCGGTGAGATGTCCACGCACTGAAAGTAGGTGCCTTCGCTGGGCAGCAGGCGCAGGCGGGTTTTGGCCAGCCCGGCACGGAACAGGTCGCGCTTGCGCTGGTAGAAAGCGGGCAGGTCCAGGTAGGGAGCCGGGTCGGCCATGTACGCCGCCAGACCGTATTGCATGGGGGTGTTCACGGTAAACACCGTGAACTGGTGCACTTTGCGGAACTCGGCGGTCAAGGGCGCGGGGGCTGCCACGTAGCCCACTTTCCAGCCGGTTACATGGTAGGTCTTGCCAAAGCTGGAGATGATGAAGGCGCGCTCGGCCAGGCCGGGGTAGCGCGCCGCGCTTTCGTGCTGGGCACCGTCGAACACCATGTGCTCGTAGACCTCGTCGCTGATGAGCAGCACGTTGGTAGGCGCCAGGATCTCCTGCAGGCGTAGCATGTCTTTACGGCTCCACACCGTGGCACTGGGGTTGTGCGGGGTGTTGATGATGATGGCACGGGTTTTGGGCGTCAGCGCTGCGGCGATGGCATCAAAGTCGGGCCGGAAGGTCAGCGGCGTGAGTGGAACGCGTACCGCCGTGCCGCCGGCGAGCACGATGTTGGGCACGTAGCTGTCGTAGCAGGGCTCCAGCACGATCACTTCGTCGCCCGGGTGTACCACCGCCAGGATGGCGGTGAGGATGGCTTGCGTGGCGCCAGCGGTAATGGTTATTTCGTCTGCAGCCCCGTACTGTCTTGCGTGTAGTGCTGCTATTTTGGTAGCAACGGCCTCGCGCAGCGAAGGAATGCCCGGCATGGGCGGGTACTGGTTGTGGCCCGCCTGCATGGCGTGGGTGACGTGGTCGACCAGGGCGGGGTCACAGGCAAAGTCGGGGAAGCCCTGGCCCAGGTTCACGGCC
>JBAQKO010000186.1:0-8528 GCA_049301075.1 Rhodoferax sp. | reverse complement strand
CCCGCACCCCACGCTGGGCGAGAGCCTGGGCATGGCGGCGGAGGTGGCGCATGGCAGTTGCACGGATATGCCGCCGCAAAAGAAATGATGTGGAAAAGCCGCTGAGAACGCTACAAAACCAGTAGCTGGCCGCGCAGATTCCACAAGGGCTGTGCGGCTTTTTTTTTATGGGAGCGTGCGCGGCCGCATAATGGCCAATGACCGACGCTTCCCCTCCCCACAAGCGCCGCGCACGTTACGCGGGCACCCATCCCCGCCAGTTTGAAGACAAGTACAAGGAGCTGGACCCCACGCGCCATGCGGCCGAGGTGGACAAGGTCATGCAGCGCGGGCAAACACCTGCGGGCATGCACCGCTCCATTTGTGTCGATGAAATCCTCGCCATCCTGAAACCCGTGCCCGGCGAGACCGGCGTGGACTTGACCCTGGGCTTTGGGGGCCACATGCTGGCCCTGCTGCCGCTGGTGCAGCCCGGCGGGCGCATGTTTGGCATGGATGTCGACCCCATCGAACTACCCCGTACCACGGCGCGGCTGCGCGCACTCGGTTTTGGCGAAGAGGCGCTCAGCGTTCATCGCGCCAACTTCAGCGAGCTGGCCACCTTGCTGCCCCAAGCGGGCGGGGGCTTCGACTTTGTGCTGGCCGACCTGGGCGTGTCGTCCATGCAGATTGACAACCCGGCACGGGGCTTCAGCTTCCGGGCCGATGGTCCGCTGGATTTGCGCCTGGACCCTAGCAGCGGCCAGTCGGCCAGCGAGCTGCTCCTGTGCGTGACCCGGCACCGGCTGCGCGACTTGCTGACCGACAACTCCGATGAGCCCTTTGCTATTCCCTTGGCCGCGGCCCTGCAAGGCCAGTACCTGGAGACGACCGTGCAGCTGGCCGACCTGGTGCGCTCCACGATGGAGCTGGCGTACAAGCGCAGCATGCCAACAGAGGAGCGCCTGATGGAGACCAAAAAAGTGCTGCAGCGCACGTTTCAGGCGCTGCGCATTGAGGTGAATGACGAGTTTGGCGTGCTGGACACCATGTTGCTGAACCTGCCCGCCTGCCTGAAGCCTGGTGGGCGCGTGGCCATTCTGAGCTTTCACTCTGGCGAAGACCGGCGCGTGAAAAAGTGCTTTCAAACCGGCGAGCGCAATGGCACCTTCAGCAGCGTGGCTGCCGACCCTATTCGCGCTTCGTATGACGAGCAGCGCAGCAACCCCCGCTCCTCGTCGGCCAAGTTGCGCTGGGCGGTGCGGGCACACACGTAAGCCCGGTCCCCACCTTGATTTTTCTCAATCCACATGCTGTGGTGAGCCTCCAGACTCATGAATATGTGCTTGTATCGAAACTGAATTGGAGGTTCCCATGCTGACACGATTGATCCCTGCAGGCTTGCTGCTTGTCGTTGGCGCTTTGCATGCGCAGTCGCCGGCACCGGCACCTGCACCGGCGGCCTTCCAGATCAAGCCAGCCGAGGCCTACGATGTCTCCAAGCTGCCCGATGACCACTACGGTCGACTGGCGCGGTACGGCAAGGAACTGACGGACCGGACCTTTGCCTACATTGGCCCCGAAGTCAAAGACCGTCAAATGCGTTACGCAGGCAACAACCTGGCCTGCGCCTCCTGCCACCAGGCGGCGGCCACCAAGAAGTTTGCCATTCCCTGGGTTGGTGCGCATGCAACCTTCCCGCAATACCGTGCCCGTGAAGATGAGGTCAGCACCGTCGAAGACCGCATCAACGGCTGCATGGAGCGCAGCATGGCGGGCAAGGTGCTTCCGCTGGACAGCCGTGAAATGAAGGCGTTCGTCACCTACATGCACTTCCTGTCCAAAGATGTGCCAACCGGTGGCAAGGTCGAAGGGCAAGGGTTGCCACCCTTCAAGGCTCCCAACCGCCGCGCCGACACGGTGGCCGGCAGCAAGGTCTTTCAGGAAAAATGCGTCAGCTGCCATGGCGCCGAAGGTGCCGGCCTGCGCGCGGGCACTCCGGGCAGCGCAACGGGGTATCTCTTCCCGCCGTTATGGGGCAACGACTCGTTCAGCAATGGTGCCGGCATGAGTCGCCTCCTGTTCGCATCCGCCTTCATCAAGACAAACATGCCCCAGGGCACCTCGTACGGACAGCCGCAACTCAACGATGACGAGGCCTATGACGTAGCCGCCTTCATGCTGAGCAAGCCACGGCCCGTCAAAGCCAATACCGAGCGTGACTTCCCCGCCCGCTGGAACAAGCCGGTGGATGCGGCGTTCCCGCCGTATGTGGATGATGCGCCCGCAGACCAGCACAAGTACGGTCCTTTTGAGCCGCTCCAGGAGAACATGAAGAAGCTCAAGGACAGCCTTCTGAAGGCCTCGGGCCGGTAGGACGGCCCCTTTTCTCCGCCAAGGACGGAGGACATCGACATGAGGAATCCCGCCGAAGCGGGTTGACCGTGACACGGCGCGCATGCGCCGTGGGAGCAGGAGGGCAGGCGGCGCGCAAGTGGGTACAGTACGACGCAGACCAACTGCTATTGACGTGACCATGCTTGACGCTTTATTCGACTTATCCGCCTTTTCGCAATTGCTGGTGCTCAGCCTGTTTTCGGCGCTGATGCTCTCGGTCAGCTTTGTGTGGCTGGGCTGGCTGAACCGGCGCTTTGCCAGTGTGCCCAAGCTGCTGCCCGTGGGCCCCGCCTTTACCCCGGTGGCCACCGTGTTTGCGCTTTTTTTGAGTTTCCTGGCGGTCGACATCTGGACGCAGCAAAGAACGGCTCTCGATGCGGCCTCCAAGGAAGTCACGGCGTTGATGCGACTCAGTGAACTGATGGCCCCCGCAGCGTTGGATGCTCCCCGTGCGGCCCCCCTGCTGGCGGCCTACCGCAATGCCGTGTCCACCGAAGAATGGGGCGAGCATTTCAACCACCAAGCCAGTCCCGGTGCGGCACTGGCGCTGCGCGAACTGCGGCTTCTGGCTGCGCGCCTGAGTCGTGACGGAGCGCCCGCGGCGATGGTGACGCAGTGGTTCAAAGCGGTGGATGACCTGGAAGACGCCCGGCTTCGGCGCCTGTTCATTGGCAGCGACCACACGGACGATAACCAGTGGTGGGTGGTGGTGCTGCTGGCTTTCTTTGCACACATCATGATTGCCGCCGTGCATCTGGATCGCCCACCCGCTGGCCGCATGGTGCTGGTGGTTTTTTCTATCGCCACCACGCTGGCCTTGTGGCAATTGGCGATGCATACCAACCCCTATAACGGTGGCTTCACCCGCGTCACCATGCCGGCCTATCTGGCCGCGCAACCGGCAGCCAACCCGTAACGGGTTGGGGCAATCACGCCGCGCCCATCAGCACCCAGTGGTTGTCCAGCGCCATGGGCTGGGGCCAGGGCAGTACCAGCGGCGGCGCCGTAGGGTGCCAGCGCACCAGTCCGGCGGCCGTGGCCACCAACACGCCACCGCCGGGGTTGGGGCCGTTCCAGCTGGCCAGTGCGTAGGCCTCTTTCAGTTTGACGACCGGGGCCAGTTCCGTCGGCTTGTCCTGCAGCCAGACCTGGGCCACGCCGGCCTTGTTGCTGGAAAGCACAAAGCCGCCGTTGTACGCGCCGGCAATGTCGCCGGCGTAGCCAAAACCGTCGCTTTGGGCCGTGGGGACCGTCAACGTGTCGCCATCGAGTACCGCCAGAACGGGGGCTTGGGCGCGTTGGGCCGGTTCGTCGTGCTCGGCCTGCATGGCGACGCCCAGATAGGTTTTATCCTGTGTGAACGAGTGGCTCCACGCCAGGTGGCGCAGGCTCAGGCGACGGTCATCGAGCTTCCATTGGCGCAGCAAACGGCCATTTTGGCCGTCCAGCCGAACCAGTGAGGAATCCATGTGGTGCAGGTCAACCTTCTGGTCCGCCAGGGTGCGCGACACGCCCCCGTTGGCAATCAGCAGGTGGCCGTCGGGGTCGAGCAGCAGCTGGTGTGGCTCCACGCCATGGCTATCCCACTCGTCGAGCTTGCGCAGGCTCTGACGGTCGCGCACGCCGATGCGGCCGCGCCCGCTTTTGTAGTCAGTTTCGGTGGTGTAAATCAGCTTGCCGTCGCGCAGGCCATCGGCATGGCCGCTCAGGCGTACGCTGGATGCCTCGTCTGTGAGCGTGACGCGTTGCGCCACCTTGCCGCGGTCGTCGCAACGCAGCAACCAGGCGCCGGGGCGTACGCCCGTTACCAGCAGGCTGCCGTCGGCTTCGGCCAGCAGCCCGTGCGGACGGGTGGGCAGGGGCACGGCGTAGCGAATCTGCAGCGTTTTGCGCTCCCAGTCGGCCGCCAGCATGCCGGCAAAGTGCGTGTCGCCGGCATTCGGTCCACGCCAGCTCGCACCGATCAGCACCGATGACGCCGCTGCCGTGTCCGTCAAGGCTGTCGCCAGCCCGAACGTGGGCAGCATGCCCACGGCTCCCAGTGATGCCAGCCAATGCCGGCGATTCATTCCTTGGCCCACTTTCCGCTCCGTTTTCATCCATGCGACCACCCGGCATGGGTGGATCCGTATCTAGATGATAACAGTTCTTATTTGCATTTGGGAGAAATGGGTGTGGATCCCGCACGGTTTGCGCGGGTTCTTTACCGGCCAATCGGTGCCTAGCTGAACACGCCGCCGTATTGCTTGCGCAGGTCGCCTTTTTGCACTTTGCCGGTGCCGCCCACCGGCAGCGCGTCGAGGAAGACGACGTCGTCGGGCACCCACCACTTGGCTACGCGCTCGGCCAGGAAGGCGAGGATGTCTTCCTTGGTCAGCGTCTGGCCGGGCTTGCGCACGATGAAGAGCAGGGGGCGTTCGTCCCACTTGGGGTGCTTGAC
Organism: Rhodoferax sp.; assembly: GCA_049301075.1. GTDB lineage: Bacteria > Pseudomonadota > Gammaproteobacteria > Burkholderiales > Burkholderiaceae_C > Allorhodoferax. The sequence goes on along the minus strand of JBAQKO010000186.1, from coordinate 3,712 downwards.
GCCAATGACGGCGGCCATGGCTACCGCAGGATGCGCCACGGCCGCGCTTTCCAGGTCGATGGAACTGATCCACTCGCCGCCGGTCTTGATCACGTCCTTGGTGCGGTCACGGATCTGCATCACGCCTTCGGCGTCGATGGTGGCAATGTCCCCGGTGGGGAACCAGCCGTCCACCAGAGGCGAGTGTTCGCCCTTGAAGTACGAGGCCATGATCCAGTGGCCACGTACCATGAGCTCGCCCTGCGAGGTACCGTCGCGCGGCAGGGTGGCGCCCTGTTCGTCGATGACCTTGATCTCCACACCAAAGGTGCTTTTGCCCTGCTTGGCCAGCAAGGCCTGTTTTTGCTCAGAGGTCCAGTTCTTGGCCTTGGGCATCAGGGTGCCCATGGTGCCGATGGCCGTGGTTTCGGTCATGCCCCAGCCGTGGCGCACTTCGACGCCGTAGGTGTCCATGAACTTGGCAATGAGTGCCTGCGGCATGGCCGAGCCACCCACTGCGGTCTTGCGCATGGTGGAGAAGCGCAACCCGTTTTGCTCCACATGGCCCAGCAGGGCCTGCCAGATGGTGGGCACGCCGGCGCTGACGGTCACGGCTTCGGATTCCATCAGTTCATACAGCGACTGCCCGTCCAGGCGCGGACCCGGTAGCACCAGTTTGGCGCCGGCAATGGGCGCCGCGTAGGGTATGCACCAGGCGTTGATGTGGAACATGGGCACCACGGGCAGGATGGTCTCGGCAGGCGACAGCGAGAGAACCGCGGGCAGGCAGCCGGAGAGGGCGTTGAGCACAATGGCGCGGTGTGAATACAGGGCGCCCTTGGGGTTACCCGTGGTGCCCGAGGTGTAGCACAGGGCCGCGCCGGTGTGTTCATCGAACTCGGGCCAGGTGAATACGTCGCTGCAGGGCGCGATCAGTTCGTCATAGGCCACCACGTTGGCCACGCCGTCGATGGCGGGTGTGTTGGCCGCGTCGGCTAGGCAGACCCAGGTGCGCACGCCGGGGCAGTGCGCGGCAATGGCCTTGACCAGGGGGGCGAAGGTGGCGTCAAACAGCACCACGCGGTCTTCGGCGTGGTTGATGATGTAGATGAGTTGCTGCGGGTGCAGACGCGGGTTGCAGGTGTGCATGACCATGCCGCTGCCGGACACCGCGTAATACGCCTCCAGGTGGCGGTGGTTGTTCCACGCAATGGAGCCCACGGCGTCGCCGCCTTCGAGGCCCAGACCGGCCAGGGCGTTGGCCAGTTTGCGCGCGCGGGCGGCACAATCGGCATAGGTGTAGCGAAACAGCGGACCATGGGTCTCGCGGGATACGACTTCGGCGTCGCCATACTGCGCGGCGGCGTGTTCAATCACGCTGGAGAGCAGCAGGGGGCGGTCCATCATCAGGCCAGGTTGCAGCACGGAAAGTCTCCTCGGTATAGGGTTCTAGGGGTTGGAAGCTCAGGCACCCAGCATGCCGCGCAGGCGCTGGGTGATGATGGTTTCGGCCTCGCACATGATGCGGTTCACCAGTTCCTGGACCGTGGGGACATCGTGGATGAGTCCGGCCACCATGCCGCAGGACCAGGCGCCGGCGTCCATCGTGCCGTCCTTCATGATGCGGGGGTAGACCCCGGCAACCTCTTCCATGATGTCCTCGAACTTGATGGCCGAGCCCAGGGTGCGCTCCTTTTCAAGCAAGCGGTCTACCGCGGCGTTGCGCAGCACGCGCTCGGTGTTGCGCAAGGGGCGCATCACCAGGCGGGTATCGAGTTCAGACGCGGCCACGATGGCCTGCTTCACGTTCTCGTGCACGGGCGCCTCCTGGGTGGCGATGAAACGCGTACCCATGTTGATGCCCTCGGCGCCCAGTGACAGGGCGGCTACCAGCGAACGCCCATCGGCCATGCCGCCCGAGGCGACAAACGGAATCTTCAACTCTTCAGCAGCGCGGGGCAGCAGAATGAAATTGGGCACGTCGTCCTCGCCAGGGTGGCCGCCGCACTCGAAGCCGTCCACGCTGACTGCATCGCAGCCAATGGATTCAGCCTTGAGGGCGTGGCGCACCGAGGTGCATTTGTGGATCACCTTGATGCCGGCCTCATGCAGGGCGGGCAGGTATTTCTGCGGGTTGTTGCCGGCCGTTTCCACCGCCTTGACGCCGCCGTCGATGATGGCCTTGATGTAGCCGGGATAGTCCGGCGAGCTGACGGTGGGCAGGAAGGTGAGGTTGACGCCAAAGGGCTTGTCGGTCATCTCGCGGCAACGGCGAATTTCGTTGGCCAGGTCTGCGGCCGAACGCTGGGTCAGGCCGGTGATCATGCCCAGACCGCCAGCGTTGGACACGGCAGCTGCCAGCTCGGCAAAGCCGACAAAGTGCATGCCGCCCTGGATGATGGGGTGTTCAATGCCAAAAAGTTCGGTGATACGCGTTTTCATGGGTTGTGGCTCCTTTGGAATGATTATGGGGATGGACCGACCCCAAATGGACGCGCGTGTCGCATGGGTGACCTGCAGCTGGGCACGACTGTGCCGCCGATGCGGCCTTACTAGAATCGGTGGCAACTTTATCGCTCCATACCCCATGCACGCTTTGCTCAATGCCATCGCCACGATGGAACTGCCCACCGACGCCCAGCGCGTGTTTCACGGCCGGGGCGGCCTGTACCCGGGGTGCGAGCACTGGGCGCTGGACGCCTTTCCCCCCGTCTGGGTGCTCACCAGCTTTCTGCCCGCCACGGAGGATGAACTGGCGACGATTGGCGCCGCGTTGGCGCAGCGCTGGGACCTGCTGGCCCCCGACCAGCCGCTGGCCTGGGTGTACCAGTGCCGTGCCGAGGGCCACACGGAGACCCGGCTGATGGCGGGCAGCGTGCCCGAACGGCATGTGGTGACGGAGCAGGGCGCCCGCTTCCTGGTGCATGTGCTCAAGGGGCAGAACCACGGCCTGTTTCTTGACATGGCCGAAGGCCGGCGCTGGGTGCGCGCGCATGTGGCCGGGCGCACGCGGTTTCGGGTGCTCAACCTGTTTGCCTACACCTGTGCTTTTTCGGTGGCCGCCCTGCAGGCCGGTGCCAAGCAGGTCGTCAACGTGGACATGAGCCATGGGGCCATTGCCATCGGGCAGCAGAACCACCAGCTCAACGGCCTCGCCGGTGGCGCGAACTTTTTGCCCCACGACATCTTTTCCACGTGGGGCAAGATCAACCGCAGTGGCCCCTATGACCTGATCATTCTGGACCCACCCAGTTACCAGAAAGGCAGTTTCGTCGCCACCAAGGACTATGCGCGTCTGATGCGCCGCCTGCCGGACTTGCTGATGCCCGGTGGCCACGCGCTGCTGTGCCTGAACGCGCCCGAGCTGGGGGTGGCATTTCTGCAGGACCAGATGCGGGAACTGGCTCCCGGGTTGGTGTGGGTCGAGCGGGTGGCCAATCCGGCCGTGTTTGCCGACGTGTCGGCAGACCGTTCGCTCAAAGTGTTGGTGTACCGGGCGCCCGACTGAGTCGGCTGCGGCGGTTCTGCCGCTGAGGGGAGTTACCGCAGGGGCGCGGGTGCGGCCAGGGCCTGCACCTCGGCCGGCAGCGGTGTGGCACCCGGGGTTTCGGCGGCAGCACCGTTGGGGGTGGCTACCCGGCGGGCGCCGTCAAAGCGCTTGGCCCAATAGGCTATGCCCATGCTCTCCACACGCACCTCGGCGCCGGGCCGGGGTGAGTGGATGAATTTACCG
>JBAQKO010000185.1:0-7591 GCA_049301075.1 Rhodoferax sp. | reverse complement strand
GGCGGGTTCAGCAGCGGGTGTGGAAGTGTTCATGGTGTCAGTAGGCATGGAAGGGGTAGTCGTGCGGCCGGGCAGCGCTTCAGGGGGCGGCCGTCTCCTGCGCGGGTGTCCAGCCGCCGCCCAGTGCCTTGTACAGGCGCACATGGTCGGAACTCAGGCTGGCGCGGGTGGTGGCCACACTGTCCTGGGTGGACAGCAAGGTGCGTTGGGTGTCGAGCACGGTGCGGAAATCGATCAGCCCGCTGGCGTAGCGCTGGCGCGCCAGCAGATCGGCGTTGGCAGCCGCCTCGGTGGCGGCCTGCAGGCGTGCCAGGCGCTCGCGGTCGCCCTGCAGGGCCACCAGCGCGTCCTCCACGTCCTTCAGGGCCGTGAGCACCGCGGCCTGGTAGGCCACACGGGCCTGCTCCAGCGCCGCCTCTTGCGCACGCACCTGGGCACGGGCGGCCCCACCGTCAAACAGCGGCACCGACACACTGGCCAGCAGCGAATTGAGCACCGTGGCACCGTTGGTCAGGGTACCCAGCGTCAGGGCACTCAAGCCCACCGAGCCGCTGATCTGGAACCCGGGGTAGCGCGCAGCGTCGGCCTGCGCCACGCGATCAAGTGCGGCGCTGATGCGGTGCTCGGCCGCGCGCACGTCGGGGCGCTGGCGCAGGGTTTGCGCAGGAATGCTCAACGCCAGATCGGGCGGCGGCTGGGGCACGGCGGCCGGGGGCGTTACCACGGCGCCTACCGTATCCTGCAGCGCGCCGGGTGCCTGGCCGGTCAGCACAGCCAGGCTGCTCAGGTTTTGCGCCACGCTGGTCTGCAAGGCGGGAATCTGGGCGCCAGTCTGCTCGCTGGCGGCAACGGCCTGCTCCACATCCAGCGAAGAGGCCAGGCCGGCCTGGGCCCGCCAGCGCGTGATCTGCAGGGTTTCGGTCTGCGCGACCAAGTTGCTGCGCGCAATGGCCAGACGTGCCTGCAGCCCGCGCAACTCGATGTAGCTCACCGCCACCTCGGCCGCCATGGACACCTGCACATTGGCCAGGTTGGCCTGCGCGGCCTGTGCATCGGCTTCGGCGGCGTTCAGGGTGCTGCGCAGACCACCAAAGACATCGGGCTCCCAGCTGGCATCAAAGCCGGCCTGGAACGTGTTGGTCGGAGTGTTGCTGTTGGTCTGGCTGCTTTGCGCTGACGCGGACGCCTTGGCCGTAGGCCCCAGGCCTGCCGCCCGCACATCGCGCAAGGCGCGCGCCTGTTGCAGGGCGGCCTGGGCCGTCCGCACATCGGTATTGGCCTGCAGCGCTTGCGTGACCAGTGCGCTGAGTTGGGGATCGTTGAAACGCTGCCACCACTGCCCCAGCGCCAGCGCCGGAGCCGGTGCTCCCGTCGTTGCGGACCAGGCCGCCGGAACTGGCGTCTGCGGCAGTGCCGGGCGTTGGGATGGCAGCATGCTGCAGCCAGACAGCGCGACGATCAGCGCCCCAGCGGCCCACGTCAGGTGCCAGCCAGCCCAATGCACAGGGGAATCATCCGGTTTGTAAGCAGTCATCAGGGCCTATTGCATAAAAGTTCTACCGTGCCATTGTGATCGGGCCAGGTATCGCCGGCTAGAGGGGCATGTTAAGTCTTGTAAAGTTGAGCGGACTGTCACCCAACCAACAGACGCTCCATATTGAACCCTCTGTCACTCCCAATCAGTCGACGCCGCGTGCTGCTTGCGGGTCTGGCACTGGGGACGCCCGCCCTGTCCCGGGCACGCGCGCGGCTGGCATTTCCGCGGGACGCCGGCGCGCACCCCGACTACGCCACCGAGTGGTGGTACGTCACCGGGCACGCCCGCGCAAGCGACAGCGATGCGGTCTTTGGTTTTCAGGTCACCTTCTTTCGCAAGCGGGTGCCACAGACCCAGGCCCTGCAGTCGCGCTTTGCCGCCAAGCAGCTGATCTTTGCGCATGCGGCACTGACCGATGTGCAGGGTGGCAAGCTCTGGCACGACCAGCGCATGGCCCGCTGGTCCGGCGCCGAGCCCGGCCAAAACCTTGCCGACAGCGCGTCCGCCAGCACCCGGGACACTGCCGTGCAGCTGCGCGACTGGTCCCTGCAACGCCAGGGCGCCCAGTTGGTGACCGAGGTGCACGGCGCCGATTTCTCGCTGGCGCTCACCCTGACCCCCAGCCAGCCGGTGCTGTTGCAGGGGGATCAGGGCCTATCGCGCAAGGGGCCGGATGCCACCCAGACGAGCTACTACTACAGCCTGCCCCAACTGCAGGTGGGGGGATCGCTGGTGTTGCAGGGCCAGCGCCACCGCGTGGCCGCGGGCAGCACCGCCTGGCTGGACCACGAGTGGAGTCAGGCGTTTCTGCCCCCGCAGGCGGTGGGTTGGGACTGGATCGGCATCAATTTTCTGGACGGCAGCGCGCTGACCGCCTTTCGCCTGCGCACCCCCACCGGCAATGCCCTGTGGGATGGCGGATCGTTTCGCGCGGGCAGCAGCCTGCGCACCTTTGCGCACGGTGAGGTGCTGTTTCAGCCCCTACGCACCTGGCAAAGCCCCCTGAGCGGCGCCCGCTATCCCGTAGAGTGGAGCGTGCGCACGCCCGCCGGCGACTACACGGTGCGCGCCCTGGTGGACAACCAGGAACTCGATAGTCGCAACTCCACCGGCGCCATTTACTGGGAAGGCTTGTGTGAGGTGCTGGACCGCCAGCAGCGGCTGGTGGGACGCGGCTACCTGGAGATGACCGGCTACGCCACGGCGCTACGGCTGTAGCCCGCTGCGTGCAGTGTCAGAAGTCAACCACCAGCGAGAGGTTCACGTGGCGCCCGGGCTGGCTGTAGGCGTCGATCAGGGTTGCTGCGCTGGCGGTCGTCAGCCCCTGCACGTCGGACCACAGACAGTATTTGCGGTCGGTGAGATTGATGATGGCGGCGTTCAGGCGCACGTCCTTGCGGATGCGCCACTGGCCGGAGATGTCCAGCGTGGTCGCCTCCGGCATGTCGGCGTACTGGGTGCCGCTGCTGAGTCCGGCCGTCGGGTCCACGTCCGACGCGTTCTTGGCCGCGTGGTAGCGCCAATCGACACGCATGGACCAGGTGCCATTGGCATAGCCCAGTCCCAGGGCCAGCAAGGCCGGGTCAATGGAATTCAGGGGTCGCCCCGTACCGTTGTCGCGGCCGCGCGTCTGGCCATACGCGAAGGGGGTGGACCAGCGGCCACCGGCCCAGTGGCCCCAATCCATCTGGCCACTCAACTCAAAACCCCAGATCGTCGCGTTGTCCACGTTGACCGACTGGTAGACACAGCCCGGCGGGAGCGCGCCGCAGCTGGCGGGATTGCCCGACAGCAGCTTCTTGTCCACGATCAGCTGGTTGTAGTCGCCGGTAAAGGCCGCCATGTCCAGGGTCAGGCGGTCCATCCGGCCGCGCACGCCGAACTCGATGTTCTTGCTGGTTTCCGGCTTCAAATCCGGATTGGACAAATACGTGGCATAGCCGCTGGAAGTGGATTCGGAAAACCCGTTGAGCTGCGTGGCGTTGGGGGCGCGAAAGCCGGTTGCGTAATTGGCAAACACACTCCATTGGGGGGCGGCCCGAAAGACCGTGCCGATTTTCGGCGTCCACTGCGTACCCGACAGCGAAGTGGCGGGTTGTCCATAGCCGTCCAGGCTGGTGACGTCTAGCACAAAGCGCTCCATCCGCACGCCAGGCGTCACGCTCCAGCGCTCGCTTGCCAGCTCGGACTGCGCATACAGCGCTGCCGTGCTGTCCCGGGAATCCGGAAAGTATTTTTTGGGCACGTAGGCCGGTAACGGGGCCGCATCCACGCCCCCAAACCAGCTGGTGATGTCGGTGCTGGCGACGTCCAGGCCGTAGGTATTTCTGGCCGACCAGTCGACCGAAACGGGCAGCGTCTTGCTGGCCTGCACACTGGCCTGGCGAGCGTGCTCGCTGTACAGGGTGTTGCGGGTGCGCAAGGCGTTGGGCGCTGTATTGACCAGCGTTTGGCCATTGTCCTGGGCATCCGCGTTCTGCAGGCTGACCACGGTTTGCAACTGGTCGGCCCAGGCCGTGCGCGGTTGGTAGCGCGCGTCCCAGGTCAGCCGGTCACGTAACTGATTCTGCCGGGCGTTTTCGGACAACACGGTCGATGAGGACACCGTCAACGGCGGCTTGGCCCGGCTGGACAGCAACTCCGTGTCGGACTTCTTGTCCACGTGCTCCAGCGTCAACACATGCTTTTGGCTGGCGTCCGGCTGGATCACCAGCTTGGCCAGCAGGGAGTCGTTGCGGTTGGTCTGGGGGTTGGCGGTGGTCCGGGTCACGTTGGCTGCGTCATTGGAACCCATGGTCCGCAAACCGCTGGCCGTTGAAGTCGTGCCCGTGAGCATCCATTGCACGGTTTCGCTGGCACGCCCGGCCACGGTAGCCGCCAGTCGCAAGCCGTCGTCGTCACCGCTCCATCCGGCCGCCACCCGGCCGCCCAGATTTTTCGGCTCCGGACCTGTGCTCACCAGAAAGTCGGCGGGCTCGTAGGTAATGAAGTTCACCAGACCGGCGATGCCGTCGGAACCGTAGAGCACCGAACTGGGACCGCGTACCAGTTCAATGCGCTTGAGCAGGTCCAGCGACACGGTGTCCCGGCCAAAGGCGCTGTTGCCATTCACGTAACTGCGCGGCAAGCGGATGCCATCCACCAGCATGAGAACCCGGTTGCCGCCCAGGCCGCGGATGTTGAAACCGGTGTTGCCATCGCGTCCGGTGGTATTGGGCCGGCCGGCGACGCCAAACCGCGCGGGCGCATGCTTGACCGAGACGTTGGGCAGGTCGACGACCAGGTCCTTGATATCGCCGGTCTGCTTTTGTTCCAGTTCCGCTGCGGTCACGACGTCCATGGACAGCGGCAGGTCATCGCGCAAGGTTTCATTGCGCGCGCCGCTGATGACCACTTCTTTCAGCGTTCCGGAAACGCTCTGGGCGACTGCATGGCCGCTGGTCATGCAGGCCAGCACCACGCCAGCGGCCCATGCGTGCAGCGCGGAAGGCCTCGAAGGATGAAAGACTGCCATGTATGCCTTGATTGAACTCCAGATTCATTATTAAGTAGTAACCCTAGCCACAAAGATACTTACACAATGCATCAATGATTTAGATCAATATTTAAAGTTGAGTTATGCAAGAATATAGCGAGGCCCGCTGACATCGAACCGCCGCGACCCACAGCGCGCACACTCTGCCTGGCAGAGCGTTAAAACCGGGGTTTCGGCTAAATAGGAGTCCTTACATGAGAACCCGAAAGCTGTCGCGCGTAGCGGCCTTGGCGCTGACCACACTGGCCTTGACTGCATTTGCGCAGGACAAGAAGAACGTGTCGGAGCCAGAAAAAAATTACCAGGCCGGGACCTCGCCTTTGGCGGCCGAGCCCATGGTTCAGAGCACCAATCCCAAGGCTCCGCCCATGACGCAGGCCGAGTTCGATGCCGCGCGCAAGATTTATTTTGAACGCTGCGCAGGTTGCCACGGCGTGTTGCGCAAAGGCGCGACCGGCAAGCCCCTGACACCCGATATCACGATTCCCAAGGGCACGGACTACCTGAAGGTTTTCATCGCATACGGCTCCCCCGCCGGCATGCCCAACTGGCAGACCTCGGGTGAAATGACCGAAGCGCAAGTCGACCTCATGGCGCGCTACGTTCAACAAGACCCTCCCCAGCCGCCCGAGTGGAGCATGGCCGACATGAAGTCGACCTGGAAGGTTACGGTAGCCCCCAAGGACCGTCCTACCAAGAAGATGAACAACTACAACATCTCCAACATCTTCTCCACCACGCTGCGTGACACCGGCGAAGTGGCGCTGATCGATGGTGATACCAAGCAGATCATCAACATTGTCAAAACCGGCTATGCCGTGCACATTTCCCGCACGTCGGCATCGGGGCGCTACCTGTTCGTGATCGGCCGTGACGGTCGCGTCAACATGATCGACCTGTGGATGCCCAAGCCTGACAACGTCGCTGAAATCCGCATCGGCCTGGAAGCACGTTCGGTCGATACATCCAAGTACAAAGGCAAGGATGGCGACTTCACCGACAAGCTGGTCATCGCTGGTGCCTACTGGCCGCCCCAGTTCGTGATCATGAAGGGTGACACCCTGGAGCCGCTCAAGATCGTGGGAACCCGCGGCATGACGGTTGACACCCAGGAATACCACCCTGAACCCCGCGTGGCTTCCATCGTGGCATCGCACTTCAAGCCCGAGTTCATCGTCAACGTGAAGGAAACCGGCAAGACCCTGATGGTCAATTACGCCGACGTGAACGCGCTGAAGATCACCGAGTTGGGTTCGGCCCGCTTCCTGCATGACGGCGGTTGGGACTCCACCAAGCGCTACTTCATGGTGGCAGCCAACAACAGCAACAAGGTTGGCGTGATTGATGCCAAGGAAGACAAGCTGGCAGCGATTGTGGACGTGGGCAAGATTCCCCACCCCGGCCGTGGCGCCAACTTTGTGCATCCGAAGTTCGGCCCCGTGTGGTCCACCGGCCACCTGGGTGATGACAGCATTTCGCTCATCGGTACCGACCCCGTCAAGCACAAGCAATACGCCTTCAAGGAAGTTGCCAAGCTCAAGGGTCCCGGCGGCGGTGCGTTGTTCATCAAGAGCCATCCCAAGTCCACTCACCTGTACTCGGACGCTCCTCTGAACCCCGATCCCAAGGTGTCTCAATCGGTTGTCGTGTATGACATCAAGAACCTCGACAAGGGTTACACCGTTCTGCCCATCGCAGAATGGGCGGGACTCCCTGACGACGGTGGTGCCAAGCGCGTCGTGCAGCCTGAGTACAACAAGGCGGGTGATGAGGTGTGGTTTGCCGTCTGGTCTGCCAAGAACAAGCAGTCGGCTCTGGTGGTCGTGGACGACAAGACCCTCAAGCTCAAGACAGTGATCAAGGATCCACGGATCATCACCCCCACGGGTCACTTCAACATCAACAACACGCAACACGACATTTATTAATTCGTGTCAGCGTGACAAACCAAGGGGCCCTGCGGGGCCCCTTTTTCTTGCATAAGCGCCCTCCCGGGCAACAAAAAACCCGCCAGAGGCGGGTTTTTTGTTGAAGCCCAAGGGGCTTTGGTCAGGCGCTTACTTCAGCGTCAGGATCCAAGCAGCCAGCTTCTTGGCTTCGGCTTCGTTCACCTGGGCATTGGCGGGCATGGGAACAGGGCCCCACACACCAGCGCCACCCTTGATGATCTTCGTAGCCAGCATGTCAGCAGCCTTGGCATCGCCAGCATATTTCTTGGCAACGTCTTTATACGCAGGACCAACAACTTTTTTGTCAACAGCGTGGCAAGCCATGCAGTTTTTGGAGGTAGCCAACGCCTGATCAGCAAATGCGGGCGCGGCCAGCATCGCGCCGGCGAGAACTGCCAAGGACGCCAAATGGGTACGTTTCATATTTTTCCTCGTGGGTTGAGTGTTTAGGGCCATCGCGGATACCCCGCAACCCCTTAACGGATTGTAGCGATTGTGGTTGACCCACACCGCTGCGCAAGAATAACAGAGCCAACCCGTTTAATCATTGATCTATGTTATATGTTTGCC
>JBAQKO010000184.1:0-3638 GCA_049301075.1 Rhodoferax sp. | reverse complement strand
GGGCCTGGGCGCGGGTGGCTGGTTTGCCGTCGGCCGTGAGCAGCGCGAGTGCAGCTTCGGCCTGTTTTCCTTGCGCGGCTTGCGTGGCTTGTGTCGTCACAAATTTTTCCAGGCTGCGAGGCTGGGTAGAGGGTGCGCGGTCACCCTGCGCCACAGCGCGTACGCCGGAGCGGGGTGTGGTGGATGCAGGGGTGCGTGGGGCTTTTCGGGGCGATGGGGAGGTTTTTTTTGCAGGGGTAGGTGGCATGGGGCAAGACATCTTTCGGGTCAAACGGCCCACGGGCGGGCCATGTGGGCATACTAGTGGCTTGGTTCGCATGCAAGATTGATGCGGGTCAAGTTGTTACGGTTGCGTTACCGTAGCACACAGGTATAATTCAAAAAAGCACGATCGTTCTATTTTGTGCTTTTTGCGGAGATTGCGACTCAGGCGACACCCTGATGGGGCGTCGCCGCATAGAATCAGACAGTTGACGTGTACGTCAAGTAGAAAAACCAATTTGTAACTATCTGGAGTGGCAGTAATGAAAGTCCTGGTACCGGTTAAACGTGTGGTCGATTACAACGTGAAGGTCCGCGTCAAGTCGGACGGAAGCGGTGTGGATATCGCCAACGTCAAGATGAGCATGAACCCTTTTGACGAAATCGCCGTGGAAGAGGCGGTTCGCCTGAAAGAAAAGGGCGTGGTCACCGAAGTCATCGCCGTGTCCTGCGGCGTGACCCAATGCCAGGAAACCCTGCGCACCGCCATGGCCATTGGTGCCGACCGCGCCATCCTGGTGGAAACTGCCGAAGACCTGCAGCCGCTGGCCGTTGCCAAGCTGCTCAAGGCGCTGGTGGAAAAAGAGCAACCTGGCCTGATCATCCTGGGCAAGCAGGCCATCGATGACGACTGCAACCAGACCGGCCAGATGCTGGCGGCGCTGGCGGACCTGCCCCAGGCCACGTTTGCCAGCAAGGTGGAAATCGTTGACGGCAAGGCCGTCGTGACGCGCGAGGTTGATGGCGGTTCCGAAACCCTGTCGCTGGCCATTCCCGCCGTCATTACCACCGACCTGCGCCTGAACGAGCCGCGCTATGTGACGCTGCCCAACATCATGAAGGCCAAGAAGAAGCCGCTCGACACCGTGACACCCGAGTCGCTCGGCGTGGATGTGTCGTCCCGCATCAAGACCCTCAAAGTAGTGGAGCCACCCAAGCGCAGCGCCGGCATCAAGGTGCCCGACGTCGCCACGCTGGTTGCCAAGCTCAAGAATGAAGCCAAAGTCATCTAAGGAACACCATGACCGCTCTCGTAATTGCCGAACACGACAACGCATCCATCAAGGGTGCAACCCTCAACACCGTGACCGCTGCTGCCCAATGCGGTGGTGACGTGCATGTTTTGGTGGCAGGCAGCAATGCCGCCGCTGCCGCTGCCGCTGCTGCGCAAATCGCCGGCGTGAGCAAGGTGCTGCATGCCGACAACGAAGCCTTCGCGCACGGCCTGGCCGAAAACGTGGCGGCCCAGGTGCTGGCCATTGCCGGCAACTACAGCCACATCCTGTTTGCTGCAACCGCTTCCGGCAAGAACGTGGCTCCCCGCGTGGCCGCCAAGCTGGACGTGGGCCAGATCTCCGACATCACCAAGGTCGACAGCCCCGATACCTTCGAGCGCCCCATCTATGCCGGTAACGCCATTGCCACCGTGCAAAGCGCAGACGCCGTCAAGGTGGTGACCGTGCGTACCACGGGCTTTGACCCGGCGGCTGCCACTGGCGGTTCTGCTGCGGTGGAAACCCTGGCGGCTGCCGTGGGCAGCGCCAAATCGGCCTATGTGGGCTCTGAAATCGCCAAGAACGACCGCCCCGAACTCACCGCTGCCAAGATCATCGTTTCCGGTGGCCGTGCGCTGGGCTCCAGCGAGAAGTTCATGGAAGTCATGACCCCTCTGGCCGACAAGCTGGGTGCTGCCATGGGTGCCTCCCGCGCGGCGGTGGACGCCGGCTATGCGCCCAACGACTGGCAAGTGGGCCAGACCGGCAAGATTGTGGCGCCCCAGTTGTACGTGGCCGTTGGCATCAGCGGTGCCATTCAGCACCTGGCCGGCATGAAGGACTCCAAGGTGATCGTGGCGATCAACAAGGACCCTGAAGCGCCGATCTTCAGCGTAGCGGATTACGGTCTGGAGGCCGATCTGTTCACTGCCGTCCCTGAGCTGGTCGCGGCACTCTGAGCCCTGCCATGAAAAGGGCATCGCGTGCGATGCCCTTTTTTTTTCGCGCATCGGGCGCAAGTCCGCGCCCGTGCCTGAACAAGCCGTCCGTTATTTACCGTTTCCTTCCGGAGAGTTCCCATGAGTTATGTCGCCCCCGTCAAAGACATGTTGTTCAACATTGAACATCTGGCCCAGATCGACCAGATCGCCCAAATCCCCGGGTTTGAAGATGCCGGTCTGGATACCGCGCAGGCGGTGCTGGAAGAGGCGGCCAAATTCAACGAGGGCGTTCTCTCCCCGCTGAACTGGGAAGGCGACAAGAACCCCTCCAGCTGGAAAGACGGCGTGGTCACCGCCACCCCCGGCTTCAAGGAAGCTTTCCAGCAATTTGTGGACGGTGGCTGGCAGGGCTTGCAGCACCCGGTGGACTTTGGCGGCCAGGGCCTGCCCAAGACCATTGGCGCGGCTTGCGGCGAAATGCAGAACTCGGCCAACATGAGCTTTGCGCTGTGCCCGCTGCTGAGCGACGGCGCGATCGAAGCCCTGCTGACGGCGGGCTCCGACGAACTCAAAGCCACCTACCTGGGCAACCTGGTGAGCGGCAAGTGGACCGGCACCATGAACCTGACCGAACCCCAGGCCGGCTCCGACTTGGCCATGGTGCGCAGCCGCGCCGAGCCGCAGCCTGACGGCACCTACAAGGTGTTTGGTACCAAGATTTTCATCACCTGGGGTGAGCACGACATGGCCGAGAACATCGTCCATCTGGTGCTGGCCCGTGTGCAGGGCGCGCCCGAGGGCGTGAAGGGCATCAGCCTGTTCGTGGTGCCCAAATTCATGGTCAACAAGGATGGCTCACTGGGTGCGCGCAACGACGTGCACTGCGTCTCCATCGAGCACAAGATGGGCATCAAGGCCAGCCCCACGGCGGTGCTGCAGTATGGCGACCACGGCGGCGCCATCGGCTACCTGGTGGGCCAGGAAAACCGCGGCCTGGAATACATGTTCATCATGATGAACGCCGCCCGTTACGGCGTGGGCGTGCAGGGCATTGCCATTGCCGAGCGCGCCTACCAGAAGGCCGTGACGTTCTCCCGCGAGCGCGTGCAAAGCCGCCCGGTGGATGGCTCCATGAACACCAGCGCGCCCATCATCCACCACCCCGACGTGCGCCGCATGCTGATGACCATGCGCGCTTATACCGAGGGCTGCCGTGCCATGGCCAGCGTGGCGGCGTCTGCCTACGACGCGGCCCACCACCATCCGGACGCCGAAGTGCGCAAGCCCAACCAGGCGTTCTACGAATTCATGGTGCCGCTGATCAAGGGCTACAGCACCGAAATGAGCCTGGAAGTGACCTCGCTGGCCGTGCAGGTGCATGGTGGCATGGGCTTCATTGAAGAAACCGGCGTGGCCCAGTACTACCGCGACGCCAAGATCC
>JBAQKO010000183.1:0-8251 GCA_049301075.1 Rhodoferax sp. | reverse complement strand
GTCTAGCGGCGCGACGCCGGCCGCAGCACCACGAAGGTCACGATGGCCGCCAGCGACAGGACGGCCGACAAGGCGAAGGCCAGCCGGGGCGAGACGGCCCACAGGGCGCCCGCCACCAGGGAAGCCGGCAGGTAGAGCACGCCCGTGACGAAGTTGTAGACCCCCACCGCGGTGGCCCGGCGCTCGGGCTCCAGGTCGGCAATGAAGGCCTTGCTTTGCGACTCTTCCACCGCATAAAAAATGCCATAGAACACAAAGGCCAGAATGATTTCCCACCGCGTGCTGGCAAACACCAGCCAGAGACTGATGACGCCGTACAACGCATAGCCCAGCACGACTATGCGGCTGCGCCCCACGGTGTCGCCCCGGTGCCCCACCAGCGGGGCCGCGATCACACACGTGATGTTGAACAGGGCATACAGCAGCACGATGTCCGCCACGCTGAAGCCCACCGTATGCGCTTTCAGCAACAGGAAGCCCAGGCTGAAATAGGCCAGGGCAAACACACCGGACGGGAACAGGAACCGCTTGAAACCCGGGCTGAGCAACTGCCAGTTCTGTCCCACGCTCTCGCGTGCGTGGGGAACGCCCGGCTGGTCCCCGATCTGCGCCAGCACCAGCACGCTGAGCACGGCCGGAACAAAGGCCACCCAGAACAGGGTCTGGTAGGTTTGCGCGGACTCCCCCAGCCACGACAGCAGGCCGTAGGCTACCAGCGGCCCCAGCACGGCGCCCGACTTGTCGAGCGCCTTGTGCACGCCGAAGGAAAACCCCCGCGTTTTCGCATCGGCAATGGACGACAGCCAGGCGTCACGCGGGGGCCCGCGAAAGCCCTTGCCCAGCCGCTCGATGACGCGAAACAAACTCAGACCGATGATGGAGTTGCTCAGCAGCAGGATGGTCTTGGCCAGGGTCGAGAAACCGTAGCCCGCAATGGCAAACGATTTGCGCTTGCCGCTGCGGTCCGACAGCCAGCCCGCCAGGTAGTTGAGGGATGAGGCCGAAAAATCCGCCAGCCCTTCAATCAGCCCCAGCAGGGAGGCCGAAGCCCCGGCGACCGTGGTGAAAAAAACGGCGAACACCGAAAAGATCATCTCGGAACTGAGGTCGGTGAGAAAGCTGACCACCCCCAGCTTGAGGATGTCGGGGTGCAGCCGGCGCCAGCGCGACGCCGTGGCGGCTGGTGCCGGTGCTTCACCATGCAAAGGGTCGGTCATGGAAATTCCTGTCCAGAGTTGCGCCGCAGACGTCCGGCGCGCGTTCAGTCTTTGATCACAAAATCGATGAAGCCGCGCTCCACGTTGGTGAACACCAGTTTGACGCGCACCTTGTCGCCCACCTTCAGACTGCCATTGCCGCCCACCAGCTTGCCCTCGGCGGGTGGCGTGAAAATGCGCACCCACACGCCTTCGGCCGCACTGCCGGTAACGACGGCATCGAAACGTTCGCCGATGCGCGACTCCAGCAACAGGGCCGCCTCGGACTTGCGCATGCGCCGCTCCACCTTCTGGGCCGCGTCTTCCTGGTGCGTGCAATGCTGGGCCAGCGCGTCCAGCTCCTCGTTGGAGTACGGCGCCGCCCGGTCCGCCAGCGCCGCCTTGAGCAAGCGCGAGGTGATCAGGTCGGGAAAGCGCCGGTTGGGCGCCGTGGAGTGGGTGTAATCGCGCACGGCCAAGCCAAAGTGGCCGATGGGCGGCCCGCCGGGTGTTTCCACCACATACTCACCCGAACCCATCAGCTTGACAATGACCAGCGACAGATCGGGAAAGCGCAGCGGATCGGCCTTGTGGCGTTTGGCCAAAAAGGCTGCCAGGGCCTGGGAATCCGGCTCCGCCGGCAGGGACTCGCCGTATTCCTTGGCCACGCCCACGATGCGCAACCAGCGCTCGGGTGAACGCACCACACGCCGCAGCGACGCGCCCCCCCGCCCGGCCAGGTAGCGCGCCGTACAGCCGTTGGTGGCAATCATCACTTCCTCAATCAGCTGGCGCGCGCGGTTTTGCACCTGCT
Organism: Rhodoferax sp.; assembly: GCA_049301075.1. Lineage (GTDB taxonomy): Bacteria > Pseudomonadota > Gammaproteobacteria > Burkholderiales > Burkholderiaceae_C > Allorhodoferax. The sequence continues at coordinate 6,241 of JBAQKO010000183.1, read as the reverse complement.
GGCGGATGTCGACCACCTTTTCACCGTCAAACACGGCGCGGGGCTGGAAGGTTTCAAACTCCAGCGAACCCTCGGCATGCCGGCGCGCTCGCAATTGCTGCGCGAGGGCGTCCTGCAGGCGCAACTGCGCCTCCATGCCCGGGACCGTGGCCGCAGCCTCCGGCAGGGGGGCCTCGCCATCGATCCAGGCCGACACGGCGTCATAGGCCAGCTTGGCCTGGTTGCGCACCAGTGCGCGGTAAACAGTGGAGCCCGCCAGGGTGGCGTCGGCGTTGAAAACCATTTCCGTCACCAGTGCCAGCCGGTCCTCGCCCGGGTTGAGCGAGGTCAGGTTCGTGGACAGGCGCTCGGGCAGCATCGGATAGACGCGCGCCGACGTGTAAATCGAGGTCGTGTTGATGAGGGCATGGTTGTCGATGGGTGAATCCTTGCGGACCAGACAGTCCACATCGGCAATGGCCACCCACAACCGCAAGGCGCCCGTGGGCAGGGCCTCGCAAACGGTGAGCTGATCCAGATCCAGCGAGTCATCGTTGTCAATGGAGCACCAGAGCAGGGCTGTGAGATCGTGAATTTCGGGGCTGGATTCACGACCCGGTCCGGTGATGTCCGCGAGCTGCTGCTGGACACGGGACGAAAACTCGGGCTCAAGCCCCCGTTCGGCCATGGCGTTGTTGGCGATGCGGACCAGGTCCGAGCGCTGATGGGTATGACTGGAATGCATGGTTTCCACTATACAGACCGGAGACGCCCGGTGCACCGACAAAATCGCCGGCGCTCCCGTGGGCCGACGCCCGGCTCAGGTGCCCAGACGCGCGAGGAATCCGAGCGGGTGGTGTGCCAGCGCAACCGACAGCATGAAACCGTAGCACGCCAGCGAAGCCACAAAGAACAGCCGGCGCGCGCGCGGGGTGGGCGCGCGCTTGAGCGCCAGCGTACCCAGCACGATGTACAGCAGCAGCAAGCCGATCTTGGTGCTCAGCCACGGTACGGTGAACGGATTGAGCGAAAGAATGTGCAACAGCAGCAACGCGGCGCTCAACAGCGCCGTATCGATGGTGTAACTCAGGCGGCGCACGGCCGGCAGCATGGCCCACGGAGCCCCCCTGAGCACGCCCACGCCACGCGCCGCAAACAGGGCGCCACTGGTCAACACCAGGCTGATATGGGTCCAGCGGACCTGCGGGTACCACTCAGCCAGGGTCATGCTTGCCCTGCGAGCAAAACCGTCACCAGCAGCGAGGTGTCGGTGACCGCCGTAACGGCATGGGGCTCACCGCCCGGCAGGGTCAGCAGCTGGCCGGCTGTCAGCGTGCAGACCCGGTGCGGCGTGGTAACGACCGCCTCGCCTTCCAGGCACTGCACCGTCATTTCGCCCGCCACATGGTGCTCGGGCAGGCTATGCCCGGCCAGCAGCACCACGCGCATCAGTTGCAGGGTGCCGGTTTTCAACAGGCTGTGGGTCACGCTGGCGTGCAGCTTGTCTCCCAGGGGAGAAACGTCCATGACGTCCAGAGGTTGTGCGTGTTTCAAAGCCATGGTGTGGTTCCTTTGAAGCCAGTCCGAAAAACAGATAAACCATTATGCATTTTGGCTCTTTTCATGCAAATCTAAATGAGATACACTATCATTTGGATCAACCCATCCCGGATGCCACCATGCGATTAACCACCCTGCCCAACGGCGCCCACGCGACGGTCACCCGCGTGTCCGGGGGAACGCCCCAGACCGACAACGCCACGCTGGACCGGCTGGGGGAACTCGGCTTCATCCCCGGCGAGCCAGTGCAACTGCTGCGACGCGGGCCCGGTGGACGCGAGCCGCTGGCGGTGATGGTGGGGGAAACCATGTTTGCCCTGCGCTGGGTGGAAGCCAACTGCATTGAGGTGGCCACCGCATGAGCACCAGCACCACACTGCCCCAGGCCTGGAACGTGGCCCTGGTGGGCAACCCCAACTGCGGCAAGACCGCCCTGTTCAACCTGCTGACGGGGGCGCGCCAGAAAGTGGCCAACTATGCCGGCGTCACCGTGGAACGCAAGATCGGCATGCTGCGGCTGGCGGGTGGCCAGACCATCTCGGTCATTGACCTGCCTGGCGTCTACAGCCTGAACCCGGCCACCCCGGACGAGGAGGTCACGCTGGAAGTGATCGAAGGCCGCCGCACCGGCGAGGCGCCCGTGAACGCCATTGTGGCGGTGGTCGATGCCACCAACCTGCGCATGAACCTGCGTCTGGTGCTGGAACTGCAGCGCCTGGGGCGCCCCGTCATCGTGGCGCTCAACATGGCCGACGTGGCGCGCGCGCGGCTTGGCCATTGACGTCACCAAACTGGCGGCCGAACTGGGCTGCCCGGTCGTTGAAACGGTCGCGGTCCAGCACAACGGCCATCAGCACCTGCTGGCGCAGATTGAACAGTCCCTGGCGGCGCAGGCGGCCCTGGCCCAACCCGCACCTGCCAGCACCGCCCGCCCGGTACCCCGTGGCAGCGCCGAGGTTCAGCAGGAGGTCCGGCGCATCCTCGGCGTTGCGGCCCCCAACGCCACACAATTCCAGCGCTTTCACCACCGCGTGGACGCCTGGACCATGCACCCGGTATGGGGCCTGGTAATTCTGGCGGCAGTGCTGTTCCTGGTGTTCCAGGCGGTTTTTTCCTGGGCCAACCTGCCCATGGACCTGATCAAGGAAGGCATGGCGTTCCTGGCGGAGTGGACCACCGCCCACATGGCTGAAGGCCCCCTGCGCAGCCTGCTGGTCGACGGCGTGATTGCCGGTGCCGGCGGCGTGGTGGTGTTTCTGCCGCAGATCCTGATCCTGTTCTTCTTCATCCTGGTGCTGGAAGACTCGGGCTACCTGCCCCGCGCGGCGTTCCTGCTCGACACCCTGATGGGCAAGGTGGGGCTGTCGGGCCGTGCCTTCATTCCGCTGCTGTCGAGCTTTGCCTGCGCCATTCCCGGCATCATGGCCACGCGCACCATCGCCAACTGGCAGGACCGGCTGGCCACCATCATGGTGGCCCCGCTCATGACCTGTTCGGCGCGCCTGCCGGTGTATGCCCTGCTGATCGGCGCCTTTGTGCCGGACCGCAGCATCGGCCTCTTCAACCTGCGCGGGCTCACGCTCTTTGGCCTGTACGTGGCCGGCGTGGTGTCGGCCATGGGGGTGGCGTGGGTCTTCAAGCGGGTGTGGATGAAGAGCCGCTACCAGCCGCTGATGCTGGAGTTGCCCCCGTATCGCATCCCCGGCTTGCGCAACCTGGTGCTGGGTCTGTGGGAACGCGCCCGCATCTTCCTGCAGCGCGTGGGCACGATCATTTTTGCCCTGATGGTGGTGCTGTGGTTCCTCTCGACCTACCCCGGACCGCCCGATGGCGCCACCGGCCCGGCCATCCAGTACAGCCTGGCCGGTATGCTGGGCCAGGCACTGGAACACATCTTCGCCCCCATCGGTTTCAACTGGCAGATTTCCATTGCCCTGGTCCCCGGCCTGGCGGCGCGTGAGGTGGCCGTGGGCGCTCTGGGCACCGTGTATTCGTTATCCGCCGCGGGGGATTCGGTCGCCGATTCGCTGGCGCCGGTGATTGCCCAGGGCTGGTCGCTGGCGACCGCGTTCTCCCTGCTGGCCTGGTACGTGTTCGCACCCCAGTGCATTTCCACGCTGGCGGTGGTCAAACGCGAAACCAACTCCTGGCGTTACCCCATTCTGATGGCCGCCTACATGTTCGCCCTGGCCTACCTGGCATCGTTTGTGACCTACCGTCTGACACTCTGGCTGGGAGGCTGATTCGCCATGGCAACACAATCCCTGATCGTGCTCCTGCTGGTGTTGGGCTGCAGCCTGTATGCCCTGTGGACGCTAATGCCGGCCGTGGCACGCCGCTTTCTAGCCCAACGGTTGCTGCGGCTTCCGCTGCCTGCGGCGTGGGCCTCTGTCTTCCTGCGCGCCGTAAAACAGCCTTCGGGATGCGACTGCAGCGGTTGCGACAAAGTCGTTGACCTGCAGCGCAAGCCCGGCACGCAGGTCGTCCGCTTTCACCCCCAGCGCAAACCCTGACGCGGTTTACCGCGGGACCACGGCGGATGCCGCATGGTCCAGATCGGGGCGCTTCCACGGGTCCACGTGGGTCATCAGGTTCAAGACCCGGTGGCGCTGCAGCACCCGCTGGCGGGCCACCACCGCAATGTCGTGCCCCGCTTCCACGCTGATGGACGCTTCCACCTCCAGGTGCGCATCCACCACGATCATGTCCCCCATCTTGCGGGTGCGCACATCGTGCACACCGCTGACACCGGGGGTTTCCAGCAGCGTCTGGCGAATGGCCTGCACTTCCTGCTCGTCCACCGCCCGGTCCATCAGGTCGTGCAGGGCATCCCAGGCAAACTCCCAGCCCATCTTGGTCACCATGAAACCCACGATCAGCGCGGCAATGGGGTCCAGAATGGGGTATCCCGCCAGGTTGCCGGCAATGCCCACGCCCACCACCAGTGACGACGCCGCGTCGGAACGGGCATGCCAGGCATTGGCCACCAGCATGCTGGACTTCACCCGCTTGGCCACGGACAACATGTAGCGAAACAGCGTTTCTTTCGCCACCAGGGCGCCGCCAGCAACCCACAGGGCAACCACATGCACCTGCTGCACGGTTTCCGGGGCCTCCAGCTTGCGAAAGGCCGACCACAGCATACCCAGGCCCACCGCCAGCAGCAGGCTGCCCAGCACGAGCGACGCCGCCGTCTCAAAACGCTGGTGACCGTAGGGGTGGTCCTCGTCGGCGTCCTTCTTGCTGTGGTGGCCGGCGAACAACACGACGAAGTCCGCCACCAAGTCAGACAGCGAATGGATACCGTCGGCGATCAAGCCCTGCGACTTGGCGAACACGCCCACCACAATCTGCGTGGCAGTCAGCACCAAGTTCACGCCAACGCTGACCCAGGTGCTGCGCGACGCCGCCGCCGCGCGCTCCTCGGGGCTGTGCTGCGTGTCTTCGGGGTCATCGGCAAGTTCAGTGAAATTCATGGCAACAAAGTAGTGGGTGTGCAAACGCGCGTCCGGCGTTCAGCCGCCGAGCTTACGCCCCGAATCTTAAGGACAAATGAACGCACGAACCGGCCGTGCGGGCCCCCAGACGCAGCGCCGTCGATCAGCTCATGTGGCGATCGCTCTGCGCGGCGACCAACGGAAACTCGCCCGGATGGCCGCCCAGGCTGACCGGCACCGACAGAAAGGCCGTCAGAACCACGGGCACCAGCGCGGCGCAGACCACATTGAAATACTGGCGCATGAAGCGATAAAGGGTAGGGTGCATAGGGAGTTCCTTGGGGTTGTAAGTGAATAGCTGGATATTGGCCCTCCCGGCTTAAGTGCGGCTGAGGGTGTCCATGGCCGCTTAAGAAAACCCTAAGAACCCGGCGGCACCATTGTCAAAAAAAGGAGTTGCCATGAACCTGTTCTCTCTGTCCGCCACTTTTCCGCGCACGCTCGCAGCCCTGACGCTGGCCTGTGCCGCTCTCGCGCCTGCCGCCCAGGCCGCCACGCCCGCCGAACAATTGGCCGGTTACACCGCCCAGGCCGGGGCTCCCGCCTCGCCCGCCCGCGGGCAGCAACTGTTCACCAACAAGCACGGTGGCGAGTGGAGCTGCTCCTCCTGCCACGGCGCCGTCCCCACCCAGGCCGGCAAGCACGCCTCCACCGGAAAGACCATAGGCGCCATGGCGCCAGCCTTCAACCCCGAGCGCTTTACCGATCCGGCCAAGACCGAGAAATGGTTTCGCCGCAACTGCAAAGACGTGCTGAGCCGTGAATGCACCGCCGGCGAAAAAGCCGATGTGCTGAGCTGGCTGATGACGCTCAAGCCCTGAGGCCCTGCATTTCCATTCACTCTCACGGAGGATTTCCCATGCCACACCCCCTACACACCCGGATGGGCCGACTTGCCCTGGGGCTGCTCGCCGCCAGCGGATTTGCGCTGCCGGCCCTGGCAGACGGCAACGGCCGCATGGTGCCCCTAACGCCCAAATACAAGGAAGAATGTTCCGCCTGCCACGTGGCCTACCCACCCAGCCTCATGCCGGCGGCGTCGTGGAACCGGATCATGAACAACCTACCCAACCACTTCGGCACGGACGCCTCGCTGGACCCGGCCACCGTCAAGGAACTGTCGGGCTGGATCAACGCGCACGCTGGCACCTACAAGCGCGTGCGCGAAGAACCGCCACAGGATCGCATCACGCGCACCGCCTGGT
>JBAQKO010000182.1:0-5332 GCA_049301075.1 Rhodoferax sp. | reverse complement strand
GTGCCAGCTTCTTTCAAAGCCCCGGCAGCAATCTGCTGGAACTGCTGGGTCAAGGCGCCCCACAACTGCAGGGGGTCCACTAGCGAGCTGCCCGTGGCCGCAGCCTTGCCACCCTTGCCCACCTTGGCTGCCACCCGGGCACCGCCAGTGGCCACATCGGACAGGGTCTTGGCCGTGGACGCGGCCCGCTCGGTGACGCGCTGCACCCCCGACTGCACCGATTCGGCCGCCTTCAGTTTCAGGGCATTGGCCACGTCGCCAATGTTGAAATTCATGCCCTTGAGGGTGGCCAGCGTCATCTTCTGCACCTCCAGCGCCTGGATGGTTGCACCCAGCGCACGCGAGTTCTGTTCCAGCCAGAAATGCACCGCCTTGAGTTCTTCAATGCGTTTCTCGAGTTCTTCCACGCTCAACGTGGGGGCCACCCAGTTGCCGAGGTTGGGCATTTGCGGAATATTGCTGGTAGCCCCTTTGGCCAGGTTCTGCAAAAAATCGAAGCCCGGCACAAATTTGCCGAATCCGGTGGTGTCTGCGTCACTCATGCTCGCTCCCGTGGAGGTGGTCAACTCTGAACAGTTGGCAGCTTACTCCAACGCCAGACATCTGACCACCGCCGGCCGGGCCACGCCGGACGCCTACGACACAGTGCGCGGCGCTGCAACCCGCGCCTGCAAGCTGGCCAGCTGCGTCAAGGCAACGGGATCCAGAATGCGCACATGGCGCCGCTTGATCTCCAGAATACCGTCGGCCACCAACTGGGACAGGATGCGGCTCACCGTCTCGTACTTGAGACACACGAAATTGCTCAGGTCCATGCGGGTCATCCGCAGGTCCAGCTCGGTGGACGGAAAGCCGCGCGCATGCAGGCGCTGCGTGAGGTTGATCAGGACACTGGCCAGCCGCTTGTCGCCGCGGATGCTGCTGAGCAACAGCATCGCATTGCCCTTGACAACGATGTCCTGGCTCAGCACCCGGTGCAGATGGCGCTGCAGGACCTCCATTTCGCGGGCCAGCGCCTCCAGCCGGGCAAACGGCAGGGCACAGACCTCGGAATCCTCCAGTGCCACGGCCGCGCAGCGATGCTGCTCCTGCTCGATTCCGTCCAACCCGACGAACTCCCCCGTCATCTGGAAGCCCGTAATTTGCTCGCGCCCGTCACTGGATATGACCACCGTCTTGAAAAACCCCGACTCGATGGCATAGACGTTCTGAAACCGATCCCCTTGGTGGATCAGCACCTCCCCCTGCTTGACCACCCGGCGCGCCAGCACCACGCGGCTCACGCGCTGCAGCGCAGCGGAATCCAGGTCGCTGGGCCAGCACAGCGCCCGGGACTTGCACTGCACGCAGCGCGCCTCTTCCGTGCCCGTTGCCTCCATGTCCTGCCGGGCCGGAAGGTCCAATAAAAGTAATTCCTGCATTTTTCTCTCCGTCAAAAATCCTGACCAGCGGCCCGCACGGGCCAAAGGCGTCGCCGCCCCACGGGCCGGCCTACGCGCGCTCGATACACAAGGTTCAGACGAAGAGTGGCGGCCCCCGCGCCGGTGGCGCCACGACAGACGCGCCCAAGTGGCCCCTATCGGACCCGCTCAGGTGGGGTTGCCGCCGGCCCGGGTCGGGAAAGAAAACCAGGGGCACCCCCGGTGGAGGCGCAGCATGCTCCAGCCCGTGCAGGCAATACGGGCAATGGTCCAGAAACTGGGCGGGCTCCTGCCGTGCGGGCGCCTCAACGGCCACGGTGCGCGGTCCGCTGGAGGTGCAGATTTCCACCCAGGAGGTGCGATGCCCGTGCGCCACGGCGTGCGACACCGTGGGAACCAGCACCCCCAGGGACCCGACCCACACGGCCAGCCACACCACCCAGGGGCGGTGTAGCAGTGTGTGGAACCGGGTGGCAGTCATGGCCTTCGAAGGACGCCGTTTCAGGGCTTGGCGTGCATGCCGTGCCCCATGTCAGCGGCGCTGGCAGGCGCCGTTGCCGACACCGGGACCTTGAGTTCACTGCGGGTCTCAACGCCCTTGGCATCCTTGAACACCAGGGTCAGGGGAATGGTCGTGTCCTTTTGCAGGGCCACTTTCAGGTCCATCAGCATGACGTGATAACCGCCAGGCTTGAGCTCCACGGCCTTGCCAACGGGCAAGTCCAGCCCGCCTTGCACGGCACGCATTTTCATGACGCCGCCGTCCATCTTCATCTCATGCACTTCCGCCACGCCCGCAACGGGGCTGGAGACAGCCACCAGTTTGCTGCCCTCTTTTGCCGTGAGTTTCATGAACGCGCCGGTGGCCGTTTGACCTTGCACGGTGGCGCGGGCCCAGGCGTCCTTGATGTCCACGGTTTGGGCGGACAAGGTACCGGCAGACAAAGCGAGGACGGCAGCGATGGTTTGGATTTTCATGGGTCTTCCTTGGTTAAAAATGGATTTCAGTGCGCGTGCGCGCCAGCTGCCTGGATGTCCAGCACATCCAGCAGCGCCGCGGGCGATTTCAGGCCCTGGGTAGAGTTGCCTGCGGCCGGGATGTCCACCCAGGCGTTGACGCCCTGCTCGCAGCGTTGCACCACCGAAAACCAGAGCGGCCCGGGCTTGGCCGGTGTGGTGCCACGCAGCACGAATTCGTCGTAATAGGCCGCCGGCAGGGCATTGCCGGAGCCGTTGGCGGTCCAGGTGATTTCGGTCACCCCTTCGGTATAAATCTTTCCGTGGCTTTCGTACGGTGCGGCCAGCTTGCCGATGGTGGTGACCACCGTCCAGCCCGGCTTGGGCATGGGCTGCGCGTCGTTGAACCCGGCGGGCAGGGTGACCTGCAGCCCCGTGGTGGCAGAACCATCGCAGCCGTGGCCCACGCGGAACACCGCACGGTAGCTGGCGCCGGCAGCGGCCGCACCATCCTGCAGGACAACATGGGCAAAAGTAACGCCAGCCGCCATGGATAGTGCGCAAGCAGCTATGGATTTAATAGCAAATTTCATTGAATGTCCCGAGGTTAAAAATCGTGTCTTGGTTCGGCGGCCCGCATGTGCGTGAACACGCCGAAATACCAAGCAAAAGCCCCAAAGTCGCCGTCAAGAGGGCGCTAGGCGCTATGAATTCGATAGCTCAGAGGGAGGGAGGGCCACGCGCCGGCAAGGGCGCAGCGGTGCGCGCTGCCACATGCGCCGCAGCAATGCCCTGCAGGGCATACGAAAGCGGCTGGGCAGGCCCCAGGGCCGCATGCGAGACCGGTGGCAGCAGCGCGGTCATGGGCGTGCACAGCGGGCAGTCCATGGTCTTGCTGCCCGACTCGCTGGTACTGCCGTCATCGGCCTTGACCAGTACCTTCATTGCGCCGGCGCCCGTGCAAACCAGCAAAATATCTTGCGGCTTGACGATGGGCGAGGCCACGGCAACACCCAACGACAACACGAACCACGCCAGCGCAAGGCGGGTGATGAACGTGAACTGGCGCAGGGTTTGCATGGGGCGCATTATCATCCGGCCAGCCCGCGGGCCTTTGCGCTAGAGCAAATGACCGGGTTCTTTTGTCGGAGTTCCCCCGACTGCGCATGCGCAGCCTGGACGCCCCGCCCAACAGGACATGCCTCCATGATGAATTACACCTTCGCGTCCGCCACCATCCTGCTGGTGCTGATTACCGACCCCATCGGCAACATCCCCGTTTTTGCCAGCGCCCTCAAGCACGTGGCCCCCGAACGGCGCGCGCGGGTGATCCTGCGTGAAATCCTGATTGCCTTTGCCCTGCTGCTGGCGTTCATGTTCGTGGGCGACAGCTTCCTGCGGGTGATGAACCTGAGCGATTTGTCGCTGCAGATCGGTGGTGGCGTGATCCTGTTCCTGATCGCCCTGCGCATGGTGTTCCCTCCACCGTCTGCGGCGGAAGGGGAAATTCTGGAGGAGCCCCTGATCGTGCCCCTGGCGGTGCCGGCAGTGGCCGGCCCGTCGGCCCTGGCCACCGTGCTGCTGTTGGTGTCCCAGCAACCCGATCGCCGCATGGAGTGGATCGGCGCCCTGTGCGTGACCATGCTCATCAGCGCCATCGTGCTGGTCTCCGCCGAGCGCATTCAACGCGTCATTGGCACCCGGCTGGTGGTGGCCGTGGAGCGCCTCATGGGGCTGGTGCTGGTCTCCGTGGCCATTGAAATGATGCTGCGCGGCGCCAAGACATTTGCCCTGCAGCTGGCGCGCGGCTAGGCCTCCCGGCCCGCCAGGGCCACGACCTCCTGCTCGATGGCGCCAAAGATGCTGCGACCGTCGCGCCCCTTCATTTCGATGCGGATGGTGTCGCCCCAGCGCAGGTATTCGGTACCGGGTTTGCCATCCTGCAGGGTTTCCATGGCGCGCTTCTCGGCAATGCAGTTGTAGCCCTTGGGCCAGTCCATGCGCCCCTTGGTGGTCGCGCCCTGGTTGCTGACCGCCCCCGAGCCGATGATGGAACCGGCGCGCACCGGGCGGGTCCTGCACAGGTGGGCCAGGAGCTTGCCAAAGTGGTGGGTCATATCCACCCCTGCGTCACACAACCCCACCTTGCGGCCGTTCCAGGTGCTGTGCAGGGGCAACTGCAGACGTCCCCGGGTCCAGGCCTCCCCCAGCTCGTCGGGCGTGACCGCCACCGGACTGAAGGCGGTGGCGGGTTTGCTGCCCACCAGCCCGAAGCCCCCCGCCTGCTCGGCCGGCAACAGCGCGCGCAAGCTCACGGCATTGGCCAGCATCACCAGGCGGATGCCCTCCAGCGCGCGGTCCGCGGGGCAGCCTGCCGGCAGATCACTGCTCACCACTGCCAGCTGGGCTTCAAAGTCCGGCTCCAGCGCTTCGCTGGCGCAGCCAATCGCGTCGCACGGGCCCGCCAGAGCATCGCTGGCTCCCTGGTACATCAGCGGGTCGGTGCCACGCCCGGCCGATCCGGTGGCATCCGCCGGATACACCAGTTCTGCATGGCTGCCGTAGGCCACCGAACTGACCCATTGGTAGGCACGTGGCAGGGGCGCCATGCACTGGCGCGGATCAAAGGGAAAGGCGTGGCGGGCATGGCCGCTATTGAGGGCGTTGTACAGGTCCTGCAACTGGGGCGACAGGTAGTTCCAGTCATCCAGCACCTGCTGCAGGCGGTTGGCGATGCCCGAGGCGTAATGGGCCTGGCTAAGGTCCCGGGAGACCACCACCAGTTGGCCGTCGCGGGAGCCGTCTTTGTAAGTTGCAAGTTTCATGGCGGAATTGTCGCTCTGAATTAAACTGGAACCGTTATACCGGGATTGCCCCGTACGGTCCCCCATGCCCCCCTCCCACCTGCCCCCGCCCATCCCGTCGCCCGGCACGCGCCGCCCGCCGGTGCGCGG
>JBAQKO010000181.1:0-9866 GCA_049301075.1 Rhodoferax sp. | reverse complement strand
GGACTGGACGACACCCCCTACCCGCAGGCGGCGCGGCTGGCCCACGCCCTGCAGCGGGCGCAGGCCGTTGCTACCCATGTGATCGCCGAGCGCGCGCAGGCCGAGGGCATGACCGGCCCGAAGGTGGGTGAAATGATCCAGCTCGCGCGCACAGCCGCGGTGGCCGCGGGCCTCTAAACCGCAAGCGCCTTGGTATGCTTGCGCCATGTCCCATCTGCTGATTGTTGAAGACGACGAATTGCTGCGCGACGGCCTGTGCGCGCAGCTGGCGCACGCCGGCCACAGCGTGTGCAGTGCCAGCGACGGCGTGCAGGCGCAGGCCGTGCTGGAGACAACCCGGGTGGACGGCGTCATCCTCGACCTGGGTCTGCCGCGGCTTGACGGCATCAGCGTGCTGCGCTGGATCCGCCAGCGCTTCTCGGCCCTGCCGGTGCTGGTGCTCACGGCCCGCGACGGCGTGGAAGACCGGGTGCAGGGCCTCAACGCCGGGGCCGACGACTACCTGACCAAACCCTTCAGCATGGCCGAGTTGGTGGCACGGCTGCAGGCCCTGTTGCGGCGCTCGCGCCTGCCGGCCTTCGGCGGCTCCCTGGAAGTGGACAGCCCCGCCGCCAAACGCCTGCGCGTGGACCCGACCCTGCCCCGGGCATGGCTGGACGAGGAAGCGCTGGAGCTGACCCAGCGCGAATGGTCGCTGCTGTCGCTCCTGGTCAACAACCTGGGCCAGGTGGTCAGCCGCGAAGACGTGCTGGCCGTGTGGCAAACCCAGCCGGCCGACGGCGCCACCGGCGGCTCCAACGCCCTGGAGGTATATGTGCACCGCCTGCGGCGCAAGCTGGTCGATTCGGGCCTGAACATCCGCAACGTGCGGGGCTTGGGCTACATGCTGGAGATGGACGGGGCATGACCACGGCCACCTCGTTTTCCCTGCGCCGCCAGTTGCTGGCCTGGCTGCTGCTGCCCCAGCTGGTGCTGTGGCTGGTAGGCGGCGTGCTGGCCTACCGCGTGGCGCTGACCTATGCCGAGAAAACCATAGACCAGTCGCTGAGCCGGTCGGTGCGTTCGCTGGCCCGCCAGGTCAAGCCCTTTGGTTCGGGCCTGCTGGTGGATTTTCCCAAGGCGGCCCAGGACATCATCGAAGAAGACCCCAAGGACCGGGTGTCCTACATGGTGTCTTCGCCGCCGGGCAGCTTCTTGCTGGGCAACGGGCGGCTGCCCAGCCCGCCGGAGGGCACCGAGATTCCGCCCAACGAACCGGTGCTCTACAACGTGGTCATGGACGGCAAGCCCATGCGCCTGGCCTCCATTGACCTGAGCTTTGGCGAAGGCATGACCCAGCAACGCATGCGGGTGCAGGTAGCCAAGAGCCTGGTGGTGCAGCAGCGCATTGCCCGCGAGCTGGTGCAGGACATGCTGTTTCCCCTGCTGCTGTTGGGGGCGGTGCTGAGCTTTTTGGTGTACGCCGGCGTGCGCCGCGGGCTGGTGCCGCTGCAGCGGCTGGAAGCCCAGCTCGCCCACCGCACGGCCGCGTCCCTGTCGCCGATCGAAATGACGCAGGCGCCCCAGGAAGTGCATTCCCTGGCCAACGCCGTCAACCAGCTGCTGACCACGCTGCGGCGCAGTCTGAGCCAGGAAAAACGCTTTCTAAACGACGCCGCCCACCAGCTGCGCACCCCGCTGGCGGGCCTGATCAGCCAGACCGAGCTGGCCATGCAGGAAACCGACCCCCAGGCGCTGCAGCAACGCCTGCTCAAGGTGCACACCGGCGCCCAGCGCAGCGCGCACCTGGTGCACCAGCTGCTGTCACTGGCCCGCACCGAAGCCGATGTGATTTTGCTGCCGGTCGACGCAGCAGCACTGGCGCGCGAAGTGGCGCGCGAATGGACGCCGCGTGCCGTGGCCGCCGGCGTGGACCTGGGCTACGAGGGCGAGGACTCGCTGATCGTCCCCGCCGACAAACTGCTGCTGCGCGAGGTGCTGAGCAACCTGATCGACAATGCGCTGCGCTATGCCGGGCACGGCACCCAGGTCACCCTGCGCGCGCGCAGCCAGGAAGGCCAGTGCATGCTGGAGGTGGAAGACGACGGCCCCGGCCTGACCGATGCCGAGCTGGAACGCGTGTTCGAGCGGTTCTGGCGGGCCAGCGCGCTGCCCGGTGGTTGCGGCCTGGGTCTGGCCATCGTGGCCGAAATTGCCCAGCGCCATGGCGGCACGGCCACCGCCCACCACGCCCGCCCGCACGGGCTGCTGATCCGCCTGGCGCTGCCGCTACCGACCTAAGCCGCCGCCAGGGCGATGCGCTGGCCACTGGCCTTGTCAAACCAGTTGTTGTGGCGGCTGCTCACCGTCATGCCCACGTTGGCGCCAATGTCCAGCCTGGTATTGGCCGGGGCCCGCACGGTAATGAGGCCCACGCCGGTCTTGACCACCACGTAGGTATCGGCACCGGTGGGCTCCACCAGAATGACTTCGCCGCGCCACGCGGCGTCATCGGCGAGGTGGATGTGCTCGGGCCGCTGGCCCAGGATCACATCGCGCCCCATGGGCGTGGGCAGGTCCAGGGAGCCGCCGGTAAAAACGAACTGGCTCTGCCCCTCGTCGCCCATGACCGCGTGCCCGTCGATGAAATTCATCATGGGCGAACCAATGAAACCGGCCACATAGGTATTGACCGGCGTGCGGTAAATCTCGTCGGGGGTGCCGATCTGTTGCAGGATGCCGTCCTTCATCACGGCAATGCGGCTGCCCAGGGTCATGGCCTCGATCTGGTCGTGGGTGACGTACACCGTGGTGATGCCGCTGACGTGGTGCAGGCGCTTGATCTCGGCGCGCATTTCCACCCGCAGCTTGGCGTCCAGGTTGGACAGCGGCTCGTCAAACAGGAACAGCTGCGGGTCGCGCGCCAGGGCGCGCCCCATGGCCACGCGCTGGCGCTGGCCACCCGAGAGCTGCGAGGGGCGCCGGTCCAGCAGGTTTTCAATCTGCAGCATGGCGGCCACTTCATGGATGCGCTTGGTGCGCGCCTCCTTGGGCACCTTGCGCATTTCCAGCGCAAAGCCGATGTTGTCGGCCACCGTCATGGTGGGGTACAGCGCGTAGCTCTGGAACACCATCGCAATGTCGCGTTGCGCCGGGGCCATACCGATGACGTTCTTGCCGTTGATCAGCAACTCGCCCTCGGACGGGTCTTCCAGGCCGGCAATGATGTTGAGCAGGGTGGACTTGCCGCAACCCGAGGGGCCGACCAGGATCAGGAACTCGCCCGGGGCGACGTCGATGTCAATGCGCTTGAGCACTTCGACGGCCTTGTCGCCCTTGCCAAAGATCTTGCGAATGCCTGCGATATGAAGAGATGCTGCCATGGTGTTGTTTATCCTTTCACAGCACCGGCTGTGAGACCTTTGACGAAATATTGACCCGCCAGCACGTAGACCAGCATGGTGGGCAAGCCGGCGATCACGGCAGCGGCCATGTCCACGTTGTAGCTCTTGACGCTGCTGGAGGTGTTGGCCATGTTGTTCAGGCCCACGGTGATGGGCTTGCTGTCGGCGCCGCTGAAGGCCACGCCGAACAGGAAGTCGTTCCAGATGTTGGTGAATTGCCAGATCAACGTCACCATCAGGATGGGCGTAGACATGGGCAGCACAATGCGCCAGAAGATGCGCCAGAAGCCGGCTCCATCCATGCGCGCGGCGTTGACCAGTTCCCGCGGAATGGCGGTGTAGTAGTTGCGAAAGAACAGCGTGGTGCCGGCAATACCCGCCAGGCAGTGCACCAGGATCAGGCCGCCCACCGAGCTCGACAGGTTCAAAAAGCCCAGCACCTGGCTCATGGGCAGCAGCACGACCTGAAATGGCATGAACACGCCAAACAGCATGAAGCCAAACAGGAGGTCGCTGCCCTTGAATTTCCACATGGAGAGCACGTAACCGTTGATGGCCCCCCAGGCGGTGGAGAGCAGCACCGCCGGCACGGCCATGCTCACCGAGTTCCAGAAGTAGGGGCGCAGGCCGCGGCAGTCGACGCCGGTGCAGGCGGTGGACCAGGCCAGCCGCCAGGACTCCAGGTTGAGCGAGGTCGGCAGGCTCATCAGGTTGCCGGCCCGGATCTGCGCGGCGTCCTTGAACGAGGTGGCAAGCATCACGTACAGCGGCACCAGGAAGAAGAAGGCCGCGATCAGCAGGAAGCCGTACACCACGGCACGGGAGAGTTGTTTAGCGGTCATGGGGTTTTGCACGCAGCTCGCTGTAAAGGTAGGGCACCACGATGGCCGCCACGGTGGCCAGCATCATGGTCGCGCTGGCCGCGCCCAGGCCGATCTGGCCGCGGTTGAAACTCATCACGAACATGAAAGTGGCCGGCACGTCCGTGGCATAGCCCGGGCCGCCGGCCGTCAGGGCCATCACCAGGTCAAAGCTCTTGATGGACAGGTGCGACAGCACCAGAATGGTGGAGAACACCACCGGACGCAGGATGGGAAAAATGATGCGCCAGTAAATGAGCGGCAACGAGGCGCCGTCAATCTGCGCCGCCCGGATGATGCTGTCGTCGATGCCGCGCAGCCCGGCCAGGAACAGGGCCATGGCGAAACCCGCCGACTGCCAGATGCCGGCAATCACCACGCAGTAGATGGCCGTGTGCGACTGCACCAGCCAGTCAAAGTGGAAGCTGGTCCAGCCCCAGTCGTGCATGAGCTTTTCCAGCCCCAGGCTGGGGTTCAGAATCCACTTCCAGGCGGTGCCGGTCACGATGAAGGACAGCGCCATGGGGTACAGGTAGATGGTGCGCAGCACGCCCTCGGCGCGCACCTTCTGGTCCAGGAAAACCGCCAGCACCACGCCCAGCGCCATGGAGCCACCCACGTACAGCACACTGAAAATGCCCAGGTTCTTCAGGGCCACGTACCAGCGGTCCATGTCCCACAGGCGGATGTACTGCTCCAGCCCCACGAACTCGTCGTAATTGGGCAGCATGCGCGAGCCCGTGAGGGACAGCACGCCGTTCCAGATCATGAAGCCGTAGATGAAGGCAAAGCCGAAGACAAAGCCCGGCGCAATCACCAGCTTGGGCAACAGGTTTTCAAAGGTTTTCATGGAATTTGACTCAAAAACACGCCCCGCCCGCAGCGGGCGGGGTGGTCCGCCACCATCCCACCGGATGGCAGCTTCCCGTTGCAACTCCGCCATGCCCGGACTGCGGGGTCACGGCACTCCGATAGCGTGGCGGAGGCGACGCCGGGATTACTTGGTGGCTGCAGCCTTGGCGATGTTCTTCACGCCGTCGGCCACCGAGATCTTGTCGTCGTTCCAGAACTGGCTGACCGCGTCCTTGATGGCGCCTTCAGCCGCCGGGCGTACCGCCATGCCATGGGCGATGGAGGGCAGGAGGCCGCTGATCTTGGCGGTGTCCACAAAGTCCTTGGCCGACGCCTTGGCGCAATCGTCAAACTTGGACATGTCCATGCCCAGGCGCACCGGGATGGAACCCTTGTTCAGGTTGAAAATTTCCTGGAACTCGGTTCCCATGATGGCGGCAGCCAGATCGGCCTGGGCTTTCTGCGCCGTGGGGTCCTTCAGCTTGAACATGGCAAAGGAATCGACGTTGAAGGTGTAGGCCTTCTCGGTACCCGGGGCTGCAGCGCAGATGTAGTCCTTGCCCGGCACCTTGCCCGCGGCGGTGAATTCACCCTTGGCCCAGTCCCCCATGAACTGGAAGGCCGCCTTTTCCTGGATCACCATGGCCGTAGCCAGGTTCCAGTCGCGTCCGGGGGAAGCCGGGTCGGTGTAGCTCTTGATCTTGCGGAAGGTTTCCAGCGACTTCTTCATGGTGTCGCTGGTCAGGGCTTTCTGGTCGAGCTTGACCAGTGCATCGCTGTAGAACTTGGCACCACCCACGCCCAGCACCACGTCTTCGAACGTGGTGAAGTCCTGCCAGTTCTGGCCGCCATGCGCCACGGGAATCAGGCCCAGCTTTTTAACCTTGTCGGCTGCGGCAAAGAACTCGGGCCAGGTCTTGGGCACGCTCTTGACGCCGGCTTTCTTCAGCACGGCCTCGTTGGCCCACATCCAGTTCACGCGGTGCACATTCACCGGCGCGGCCACGTAGTTGCCTTTGTACTTCATGACGTCGGCCACCACCTTGGGCAGCAGGCTGTCCCACTTCTCGGCGGCAGCCACGCTATCCAGATTGGCCAGCACGCCTTCGGCCGCCCATTCCTGGATGCCGGGGCCCTTGATCTGGGCCGCCGCCGGGGGGTTGCCCGACACCACGCGGCTCTTGAGCACGGTCATGGCGTTGTCGCCACCGCCGCCGGCCACGGCAAAGTCTTTCCAGGTGTGGCCCTTGCCCTGCATGATTTTCTTGAGTTCCGCCACCGACTTGGCTTCGCCGCCAGAGGTCCACCAGTGCAGCACCTCCACCTCGCCGGCCATCGCCGCGGTACCTGCCACCACCAATGCCACTGCTGTGGCGAGTTTCGACAAATTCAACATCATGTCTCCCAAAGTGAGGATTGCACCAGCCGCAGCGGCCAGGAGCGTTATTGCGTCCGCAACAGCACCATGCCGCAGCGGATTCATTAATTTTTCATTAATTAATGATACGCGCCCATAGGGGATTTCCCCTAGGGCACCCCGCTCACCGTGAGAAATTGCCGCAGCCGGGCGTTCAGCCCATGACCAGCGCCAATGCGGCGTAGTCACCCACCTGGACGCCCAGTCCGGCCGGGACCAGTTCCACCCCGTCGGTCAGGGCTGGCAGCTTGCCGGCCATGTGGGAGCGCACCTTGGGCAGCAGGCTTTCGCGGTGGTGCCAGAACACGCTGCCCCCCAGGCTCACGCGCTGCAGGTCCAGCGTGACCACCAGGTTGTAAATGGTGCGGCCCATGATGCGGCACAGCTCGTCAATAATGGCCACAGCCCTTGCATCACCTGCGCCAGATGCTACAAAAAGTGCAGCAGCGTCGGCGTAACCCAGGGCGCTGAACCGCCGGGCAATGGCGTTGCCCGCCACCAGGCCCTCCACATCCCCCACATTGCCACAGCCGCACAACGCGTCCGTGTTGTCGCTGACAAAGGTGTGGCCGGCATGCCCGGCGTTGCCGTTCTTGCCCCGCAGGATGCGCCCGTCCACACACAGCCCCAGGCCAATGCCGGTGCTCCAGGTCACGTAGGCGCAGTGGTCCACGCCTTGCAGGGCGCCCCAGCGACGCTCGGCCTCCAGCGCGGCGATGCCATCGTTTTCCACCCGCACACGGGGAAAGGCCTGGCGCAGCGGCGCTTCCAGCAAGGCGGTCGTCCAGTCGTTGGGCAGGCCCCGGGCCTTGCCGGCCAGGCCGCCACAGATATTGGGCGCCGCCAGTTCCACCAGGCCGTCGCGCAGGACAAACGGCCCGCACGACGCCACGCCGACCGCCGCGATGTCCGCCACCGCCACTTGGGCCGCCGCGCAACTCTGGCCCACCAGCCGGATGATTTGCAGCGCCAGCGCATCGTGGTTGCCCCGGGTCGCGGTGGGCTCGGAAATCTTGGCGTGCACGCCATGTTCGTCCGCCACGCTCACGGCCACCTTGGTGCCGCCAATGTCCACACAGGCCACCGGCGGCGCACCGGGCGACAGGCGAATGGAAGCGGGAGAAAAAACAGGGTTCATGGACTTCTCGCAAAAGTTAGGGGCGACCGTAGTCGTCCTGCAGGCGCACGATATCGTCTTCGCCCAGGTAGCTGCCAAACTGCACTTCCACAATCTCCACCGGCTCGGTGGTCCGGTTGGCCAGGCGGTGCACCTGCCCCAGCGCAATGTCGCAGTGGCCGCCGGTGGGCAGATCGAAAACCTGGCCGTCCAGTGTGACATGGGCCACACCCTGCACCACCACCCAGTGCTCGGCACGCCGGGCGTGCTTTTGCAGGCTGATCTGTTGCCCCGGGGTGACGTGGATGCGCTTGATCTTGTAGCCGGCCACCTCGGACACGGTCTCATACCACCCCCAGGGACGCTGCGTGCGTTCAACGGTTTCAAGTCGGGTGCTGGTTTGCATGGATACCTCGTTGCCGGGGTGGCTGAACTCAAAGGCGAGATGCTACCCCGCAAGCAGGGCCTTGCGTTACCAAAGGGTTACACCGGGCACCCCGCACCGCAAAACGCCCTCTGATGCCGGCTATGATCCGGCAGATAACAGACTGCACCGACAGCCAGAACGCTAGGGGGAACACACCACATGAAATCGGCTTATCTCGTCCTGGGGCTACCGGGCAACGCCGCCCAGGAAGACATTGAGGACGCACTCAAGAAAGCGACAGCACACTACTCCCACGCCCATCTGGCGGAACACCCGCAAGACCTTGCCCGGCTGCAGGAAATCCGGGAGGCCTACAAGATCCTGTCCAACGTGGAAATGCGTGCCGCACATGATCGCAAGCTGGCCACCGCCGTGAAGCCGGTGGCGCCGCAACCCCGCATCGTCGTCGAAGAAAACGTCGCGCCCTGGTACAGCAAGCCCCTGAACGTGATGGTTCTGGCCATGCTCGGTCTATTCGCCGTCGGCGGCTACATGAACTACTCGCGCAACCAGGTCATGAAGGCCAAGCTGGCGCAGGAACAGATGGAACAAAAGCTGGCCGCCGAGAACGCCGCCCGCGCAGCGGCCGAAGAGGCACAAAGCAACGCCGAAAAAGCGCGACAGCAGGCGGAATTCGCGGCACGCGAGCAACGCCTGCGCACCGAAAGCGCCATGGTTGCGCGCAATGCCGCCTACGCGGACGCGGCACAGCAGGCGGCATTCAACCGCCAGCTGGACAATGAACGCCGCGAAGCGCAACGCAAAGAGGCGGAGATCAAATCACAAGAACGGCAAAACGCCCAGGAAGCGCAACGCCGGCTGGCCGCGGACCAGCAACGCATCCGCGAACTCTGCTACCAGCAATACCGCAAGTCACAGTGCTGACCCCCGTGCCCGGTGGCGCCGGCTGAGGCCACCGCGGCGCCGTCAGCGCAGGTGCGCCTGCGTCCAGCGCACGATGTCGGCCGCCCCCATGGCGCCGGCCTGGCGCGCCACCTCGCGTCCGTTCACGAACAGGGCCAGCGTGGGAATGCTGCGGATGTTGAACCGCGCGCCCAGGGCCTGTGCCTCCTCGGTGTTGACCTTGGCCACGCGCACGCGGGGCTCCAGTTGCGCCGCCGCCTGCTCGTACGCCGGAGCCATCTGGCGACAGGGTCCGCACCATGGCGCCCAGAAGTCCACCAGCAGGGGAATGTGGTTGCGCGTGAGGTGGCGCTCGAACGCCGCGGCATCCAGTGCCACCGAATGGGCAACGAACAGGGGCTTGTGGCAGCTGCCGCAATCGGGCGCGCTGGACAGGTCCGCGGATTGGACGCGGTTGGTGGTGTGGCAGTGGGGACAAACGATGTGCAGGGCTTCAGTCATATAAAAAGGTCCTCTTTGCATACCCATATGGGTATCTGGCGCCCATCTTCAAGATCCTGCGCGCCAAGCACGGCGCCCCTCTCAGAGGCGGTGGGTTTTGTCACCGTGGGCAAAGCCCAGGGCCTCCCAATACGGGCCCCGGGTCAGGCCAATTACCTTGAAAAATTCGCCCATTTCGTGTTCCAGAATGAGCTTTTGCGCCGCCACCCGCTCAGGTAACGGCGCCTCTTGCATGGCCTCGACCAGGCCACAGTTGATCAGGAAATGGGCCTGGTTGGTGTAGCCCAGCACCTCCAGCCCGGCGTCCTGGGCCGCCACGGCAATGCCGGTGAAGTTGACATGCGCCGTGATGTCCTTGCTGCCCACGTCCGCCAGGGGGTCGCCGTCAGCCTGGTGGGCGCGGTGGCACATCACGGTACCCATATGGCGTTGCGGGTGGTAGTAC
>JBAQKO010000180.1:0-13218 GCA_049301075.1 Rhodoferax sp. | reverse complement strand
GCGCAGGGTGCCCACATCGCCGGCGACGAAGCACCCCCGCAGGGTCTGGGGTTGGGCCCGAAAAGCCTTGGCAATGATTTCCGGCCCGATGCCGGCGGCGTCTCCCATGGTGATGGCCAGGGGCTTGAGCGGTGTGACGGACTGTGTCATGGCGGTAGAGGGCTCCTGGACGGTCAAGCCGGGTTGTCAATGTCGATGAACGTGTGCTCAAGCCCGAGCTGGGCAGCAACATGGGCCGCCAGTGCCGGAGCCCCATAGCGCTCGGTGGCATGGTGTCCGCACGCCAGGTACGCCACCCCGCATTCGCGCGCCAGGTGGGCTTGCGGCTCGGAGATCTCGCCGGTGATAAAGGCGTCCACACCGGCGGCAATGGCGTCCTCAAAATAGCCCTGCGCGCCCCCGCTGCACCAGCCGATGCGCCGCACGGGCCCGGCCTTGCCCGGCACCAGCACCACCGCACGCCCCAGCACCGCCTCGACCCGGCTCGCCAGGGCCTGCGCGCTGGCAAAGCCCTGCTCGCCGACCCAGCCCAGTTGCTGCTCACCAAAACGGCCCACTTCCTGCAAACCCAGCTGCTTCCCCAGCTGCGCGTTGTTGCCCAACTCGGGGTGCGCATCCAGCGGCAGATGGTAGGCAAAGAGGTTGATGTTGTGCGCCAGCAAAGGCGCCAGGCGCTGGCGCATCCAGCCGGTCACGCGGCCGTCGTAGCCGCGCCAGAACAGGCCATGGTGCACAAAAAGGGTATCGGCCCCCGCGGCAATGGCCGCTTCAATCAGCGCCAGGCTGGCGGTCACGCCGGAGGCGATTTTGCGCACCTCCAGCCGCCCTTCCACCTGCAGGCCATTGGGGCAATAGTCCTTGAAACGGTCCGGCTGGAGCAAAGCGTCCAGCGCGGCATGCAATGTGGGGCGATCGGTCATGGCGTAGGGTCTGCGGCGTGCGCACGGGGTTCCATCGAAGGGGGCATTGTCGTTGAAGCAGCCGCCCCGGATACGGCGGGCTCCCCCAGACGCTCCGCTTGCACCTCCAGGCTGCTGTCGCACCCCCGGCCCGCCGCAATGCCGCGCAGCGCCACGCGGCGCAACACCGGAGCGAGTGGCCCGGCCAGCCACCGCAGAACCGGTGGCAGGGCGTGCGCCAGCGCCGTCCGGGGCGCCAGCACCGCACCGCAGCGGTACTGTGCCAGCGAACCGTCCCAGCGCAGCGCCCGGCAGGCACCCGTGCGCCGGCCGGACAACACCATGCCCAGGGGACAGGGCTCGCTCAGACAGCACACACCGCAGCCGTTGCACGCGGCGCCCTCGGCCGGCTTGGCAGGCGCCTGCCGGTGGATATGGATGATCTGTTCGGTATGGGCCATGGCAAGTCCCGAATGTACCGCGCCCCTTGCATAAAACCCGCACGGCCCGCCAAGAATGGCGCTGGCACCCTACAATTTGGGCCCGGGTTGCAAGTTGTGTGCGCGGCCCCATCTGGAAACTCCATGAAACGTCTTTGGCTGCTGTTCTCCCAAACCGCCACCGTGCTGCTGGCGGCCTACTTTGTCGTCGCCACGCTCAAGCCCCAATGGCTGGGGCACGCTCCGTCCGTGGCCGGTACCGTCGCGCTGATCGAAGCCCCGGTAGCACCGGCCGGAGAGCCACCCGCGGGCAGCCTGCGCCTGGCGGCGCAGAAAGCATCGTCCGCCGTGGTCAGCATCAACACCAGCAAAACCGCCCGCAAGAACCCCAACAGCGAAGACCCCTGGTTCAAGTTCTTTTTCGGCGACCAGGGCAATGAGCCACAGGCCGGGCTGGGCAGCGGCGTCATCGTGAGCCCCAATGGCTACATCCTGACCAACAACCACGTGGTGGACGGGGCGGACGAAATCGAGGTGGTTCTCAATGACAGCCGCAGCACCCGCGCCAAGGTCATTGGCACCGACCCGGATACCGACCTGGCCATCCTCAAGATCGAACTCGACAAGCTGCCCGTCATCGTGCTGGGCAACTCCGATGCCGCCCAGGTGGGCGACCGGGTGCTGGCCATTGGCAACCCCTTTGGCGTGGGCCAGACTGTGACCAGCGGCATTGTGAGCGCCCTGGGGCGCAACCAGCTGGGCATCAACACCTTTGAGAACTTCATCCAGACCGACGCCGCCATCAACCCCGGCAACTCCGGCGGTGCGCTGGTGGACACCAACGGCCACCTGCTGGGTATCAACACCGCCATTTACTCGCGCTCGGGCGGCAACATGGGAATCGGCTTCGCCATTCCGGTGTCCACCGCCAAACAGGTGCTGGAAGGCATCGTGAAAGACGGCCAGATCACCCGCGGCTGGATTGGCGTGGAACCCAACGACCTCTCGCCCGAGCTGGCGCAAACCTTTGACGTCAAAACCCACCAGGGCGTCATCATCACTGGGGTGCTGCAAAACGGCCCTGCGGCGCAGGCCGGCATCCGCCCGGGTGACGTGATCGTGAAGATTGCCAATCAGCCGGTGACCGACGTGACCCAACTGCTGTCGCAGGTCGCTGGCCTCAAGCCCGGCGTCGCCGCCCGCTTTGCCATCGAACGCAAGAACCAGACGCTGGAGCTGGACGTGACCCCCGGGGTGCGCCCCCGGCCCCGCGCCGTCAACCGGCAGGAGTGATGGGGTAGCGCGGAACGCCGCGGGTGCGGCGACGGGCGCTGCAGGCGCTAGGCCTGGCTGGCCGCAGCGTCGTCTTCCGGCGGCTGCGTGTGCTTGATGAAGACCTGGGCCGCCCAGATACCGACCTCGTACAACAGGTACATGGGCACCAGCAAGGCCAGCATGGACACCGGGTCGGGCGGCGTCACCATGCCGGAGATAGCCGCCGCACCCACCACAAAATAGGAACGGAACGCCTTGAGCTGCGCCACGGTGACCAGCCCCATGCGCGCCAGAATGACCACCACCACCGGCACCTCGAAGGCCAACCCGAACGCGATGACCATGGTGATGACGAAGTCCAGATAGGCGTCAATGTCCGGGCTGACCGCCACGGATGCCGGCGCCATCTTCTGGATCGCCAAAAAGGCCTGGCCAAAAACAAGGAAGTAGCAGAACGCAGCCCCCAGGTAGAACAGCACGGTGCTGGAGATCACCAGCGGCAGCACCAGTCTGCGTTCGTGTTTGTAGAGCCCCGGGGCTACAAAGGCCCAGACCTGATACAGCACCCAGGGCAGCGCCAGCCCGAAGGCCGCCAGCGCCGAAACCTTGATGGGCACCAGAAACGGCGACACCACGCCCACGGCAATCATGTGGGAGCCCTCGGGCAGCGCCCGCACCAGTGGCATGGCCAGCAGGTCGTACAGGTGCGAGGGACCGGGGTAAAACACCAGCACCGCAAACACGGCACCAATGCCATAGAGGCAGTACATCAGGCGATCACGCAACTCCAGCAGGTGCTGCATGAAAGGCTGTTCGGTACCGGCGAGTTCGTCCTGGGGGTCTTTGTCGTGTGCCATCAGTGCATCTTGGGTGGGCGAAACCGGGCGACCCGGGCGGCACCCGACAGGGCCTTGGTACGCACACCGGAACGGGCCTTGTACCAGTGCGGCGTGGCACCCCGCTTGAGACGCCAGTGTTTTTGGGGATGCTGATACTGCGGATATTCACTAGCTGGCACGGCATCGGTTGCGGTGCCAGTCGCCTCTTTCCAGGTTTGCTCAAACGTGCTGGCGGTGGTCTGGATGGATTGTTCCACGTCCCGCGCGGCACCCTCCACCGTGTCCTTCATTTTGCGCAACTCGTCCAGCTCCATGGAGCGGCTGACTTCGGCCTTGACGTCGGCCACATAGCTGCGCGCGCGCCCCACCAGCGTACCGATGGTGCGGGCCAGTCCAGGCAGGCGCTCCGGACCGATCACCACCAGGGCGATGGCGCCCAGGATGGCGATCTTGGTTACACCGATGTCAAGCATGCAGCAGGCGGATCAGGACGAACGCAGCGCCAACACCATCTCAGTGCTTGACCTTGACGTCCACGTCAATCGCGGACTTGGCTTCGGTTTTTTCGCTGGCGACCAGGGTGGGCGGGGTCGTTTCTGCCGGCTTTTCCGGCGTACTGCCGTCCTTCATGCCGTCCTTGAAACCCTTGACCGCGCCACCCAGGTCCGAACCAATGTTCTTGAGCTTCTTGGTGCCGAAGATCAGGACGATGATGACCAGAAAAATAATCAGGTGTGTGGTGGATAAACCCATGGTTAACTCCTTGGTAGTTGCGCGATTTTAGACTCTCACCCCCGCAGCCAGGGGCGCGGGCCGCCCATGACATGGAAGTGCAGATGGTTAACTTCCTGCCCGCCTTCGGCGCCGGTGTTGGTCACCAGCCGAAAGCCGCCCTGCGGATAGGGATTGCACCCTTCCTGCAAGGCCAGCCGTGGCACCAGGGCCATCATGCGCCCCATCAGGCCGGCGTGTTCGGCGCTGACCTGGGCCATGCTGGGAATGTGCAGCTTGGGGATGATCAGAAAATGCACCGGCGACCAGGGATGAATGTCGTGGAAGGCGTAGAACTCATCATCCTCGTACACGGCACGGGAAGGAATTTTCTTCGCCAGAATCTTGCAGAACAGGCAATCGGGATCGTGGTCGGTGACCGTCGCAGTCATGCGGATATCTCCATGGGCAAACCCTTGTTCATGGCCACCATGCCGGTGACGATGCGGTAGAGGAACCAGACCGAAATCGCGGTCCATGCGATCCAGCCCGGGAACAGAAACAGCAGCCACAGCGGCACCGTGACCAGGTACAGCAGTCCGGCCACCACCACGCTGCGGATGCGCCAGCGGAAGTGGGATGCATGCCAGGTGCCCTGGGCGTCGTCTTTCTTCACCAGGTCCAGCACCAGCGCCGCAATCAACAGCACGGGCCCGAACTGGCCGCCGGGAATCAGCGCCCCGATGGCGACGATCAGGTGCAGCACGTAGCTGATGGTGCCCACCGTATTGAGCGCCTGCAGTTTTTCCAGCAAGGCCCGGTCGCCGTTTCCGCCGTCGATGTCGTCCGCACTCATGGCTGTCCCCCCTCGCGCGCCTGCACCTTGCGCAGGGCTTTTTCCTCGATGCCGCTGGTGCCCTCGCGGCGCTCCAGTTCGGCCACCACGTCAGCCGGCGCCAGACCGTAATGGGCCAGCGCCACCATGCTGTGAAACCACAGGTCGGCCACCTCGCCCACCAGCTTGGCCTTGTCGCCGCCGTGGTCCACATCCTTGGCGGCCATGACGACTTCAGTCGCCTCTTCGCCGATTTTTTTCAGAAACGCATCGGGCCCCTTGTGCAGCAAGCGTGCCACGTAACTGGTGGCGGGGTCGCCGCCATTGGCGGCCTTGCGCGTCTCGATGACGGCAGCCAGACGGGCCAGCGCATCGGAAGTGTTCAGGTTGGAAGTCATGGGCTTATTTGTAGATGCTTTGCGGGTCTTTCAAGACCGGATCGACACTCTGCCAGACGCCGTCTTTCAGCACGCTGAAGAAACAGCTGTGGCGTCCGGTGTGGCAGGCAATGCCAGGCTCATGCCCCAGCTGGGTGACCTTGAGCAAAATGACGTCGTTGTCGCAATCCATGCGGATTTCATGCACGGTCTGCACGTGGCCGGACTCCTCGCCCTTGAACCACAGCTTGCCGCGCGAACGGCTGAAATACACCGCCCGCCCCAGCTCGGCCGTTTTTTGCAGGGCCTCGCGGTTCATCCAGGCAAACATCAGCACATCATTCGTGCCCTGCTCCTGCGCGATCACCGGCACCAGGCCTTTGTCGTCCCATCGAATGTTGTTCAACCAGTTCATTGGAGGATTGTCGGTGATTTGGTTTTGCTAGTAAATTGATAGCTGCTGGCGCAGTATCCACGGTGGCTAAACGCCAAAAACGCTTTACATTCGGACCGGAATGCCGCGCTGCGCCATGCAGGCCTTGGCCTGGCCGACGGTGAATTCGCCGTAGTGAAAAATGCTGGCTGCCAGCACGGCGTCGGCCCCGCCCAAGGTGATGCCGTCGGCCAGGTCTTCCAGCGAGCCCACACCACCGGAGGCGATGACTGGCACGCTGATGGCATTGCTCACAGCCCGGGTCAGCGCCAGGTCGAAGCCCGACTTGGTGCCGTCGCGGTCCATGCTGGTCAGCAGAATCTCACCGGCGCCGCGGCGCGCCATCTCGGTGGCCCAGGCCACGGCGTCCAGCCCGGTGTTCTTGCGCCCGCCATGGCTGTAGACGTCCCAGCCCTCGCCGCGCGAGAGCACATCGTCACCAAAGCGGCGCTTGGCGTCAATGGCCACCACAATGCACTGCGCGCCGTACTTGGCTGACGCGTCTTCAATCACCTGCGGGTTGGAAATGGCCGCCGAGTTGAAACTGACCTTGTCCGCCCCGGCGTTGAGCAGGCGGCGCACATCGGCCACTTCCCGCACGCCACCGCCCACGGTGAGCGGAATGAACACCTGCGAGGCCACGGCCTCGATGATGTGCAGGATCAGGTCACGCCCGTCGCTGGTGGCGGTGATGTCCAGAAAGGTGAGTTCGTCCGCGCCCTGCGCGTTGTAGCGCGCCGCAATTTCCACCGGGTCGCCGGCATCGCGCAGCTCCACAAAATTGACGCCCTTGACCACGCGGCCACCGGTCACGTCCAGGCAGGGAATGATTCTCTTGGCTAGCACCGATCAGCCATTCAGTTCATCGGCCCGCTCCTGGGCCTTTTCGAAGTCGAGGTCGCCGCTGTAAATGGCACGACCGCAGATCACGCCTTCGACGCCGTCGTCTTCCACGGCGCACAGGGCTTCAATGTCGGCCATGTTGGACAGGCCGCCCGAGGCGATCACGGGAATGGTCAGGGCTTGCGCCAGCTTGACGGTGGCATCGATGTTGATGCCGCTGAGCATGCCGTCGCGGCCAATGTCGGTGTAAATGATGGATTCGACGCCGTAATCCTCGAACTTCTTGCCCAGGTCGATCACGTCGTGGCGGGTGAGCTTGCTCCAGCCATCGGTGGCGACCTTGCCGTCACGGGCGTCCAGGCCGACGATGATGTGGCCGCCAAACGCCGTGCAGGCGTCCTGCAGGAAGCCAGGGTTCTTGACGGCCGCCGTGCCGATGATGACGTAGCGCAGGCCGGCGTCCAGGTAGCGCTCGATGGTGTCGAGGTCGCGGATGCCGCCGCCCAGTTGCACGTCGATCTCGCTGCCCACTTCCTTGAGGATCTTGCGGATGGCCTGCTCGTTCTTGGGGTGGCCGGCAAAGGCCCCGTTCAGGTCCACCAGGTGCAGGCGCCGCGCCCCCTTGTCCACCCAGCTGCGGGCCATGACCGCGGGGTCTTCGCCGAAGGTGGTGGATTGGTCCATATCGCCCTGTTTGAGGCGCACGCAGTGACCGTCTTTTAAGTCGATGGCAGGAATGAGAAGCATGGTGTCAACGAGAACCGGGAGGTTTCAAGGTTTCCAGTGAAGGAAGTTACGGTAGAGCGCCAGACCGTGGTCGGCACTTTTTTCAGGGTGAAACTGGGTAGCAAAAATATTATCGCGTGCAATGGCCGAGGAAAAGCGCTGGCCATAGTCGGTCTCGCCCACGCTGTGGCGCGCATCCGACGGTCGGGCGTAGTAACTGTGCACGAAATAGAAGTAGCTGCCGTCCGGCACATCGCCCCACACCGGGTGGCGGGCCGCACCATGCCCGGCCTGGTACACCTGGTTCCAGCCCATTTGCGGCACCTTGTAGCGGCTGCCGTCGGGCTGCGTCTGGCCCGCCAGGTCAAATTTGACCACCTCACCGGGGATCAGGCCCAGGCAGGGGGTGTCGAGCTCCTCGCTGTGGTCCAGCAGCATCTGCATGCCCACGCACACCCCCATCAGGGGTTTGTGCGCCGCTGCGTGCATGACGGCGCCGAACATACCGGAGTCGTGCAACTCGCGCATGCAGTCGCGCATGCCGCCCTGGCCAGGCAGCACTACGCGCTCGGCGGCCATCACCTCAGCGGGCGTGCGGGCCCATACCACCTCCACGCCCGCATCGGCCGCCACATGCATGACGGCCTGCGTCACGGAGCGCAGGTTGCCCATGCCGTAATCCACGACTGCTACTGTTTTCATAGCTTCTCACGCAATATTGATGCCGCCCAGAGACCCATTTGACTCATAAATTCAGAGCGAACCCTTGGTCGATGGAATGGTGCCGGCGGCGCGCGGGTCGCGCT
Organism: Rhodoferax sp.; assembly: GCA_049301075.1. Lineage (GTDB taxonomy): Bacteria > Pseudomonadota > Gammaproteobacteria > Burkholderiales > Burkholderiaceae_C > Allorhodoferax. The sequence goes on along the minus strand of JBAQKO010000180.1, from coordinate 5,034 downwards.
CCAGCGCGGCGCGCAGGGCGCGGGCAAAGGCCTTGAACACGGTCTCGGCCTGGTGGTGGGCGTTTTCGCCCTTGAGGTTGTCGATGTGCAGGGTCACAAAGGCGTGGTTGACGAAGCCCTGGAAGAACTCGTGCGCCAGCTGGCTGTCAAAGGTGCCGATCATGCCGCTCTTGAAGGGCACGTCCATCACCAGCCCGGGGCGGCCGGAAAAATCGACCACCACGCGGGACAGTGCCTCGTCCAGCGGCACATAGGCGTGGCCGTAGCGGCGGATGCCCTTCTTGTCGCCCACCGCCTGGTGCACGGCCTGCCCCAGGGTGATGCCCACGTCTTCCACCGTGTGGTGGCCGTCAATGTGCAGGTCGCCCTGGGCTTCAATGTCCAGGTCGATCAGGCCGTGGCGGGCGATCTGGTCGAGCATGTGGTCGAAGAAGCCGATGCCGGTGGCCAGGCGGGCCTGGCCGGTACCGTCCAGGTTGACCCGGACGCGGATGCGAGTCTCGGCCGTGTTGCGGGAGACTTCGGCAATGCGGTCCGTGGAGGCGGCGGTCGATACGGTCGGCGGGGAATTCGTCATAAGGACTCCTGAAGGGCGGCCAGCAGGCGCGTGTTCTCGTCGGCGGTGCCGACGGTCAAGCGCAGGCAGTTGGCCAGCAATGGGTGCATTTTAGAAACGTTCTTGACCAGAACGCCCCGGACCTTGAGTCCATGGAAAACTTTTTCTGCGTCGCCCACCCGAACCAGCACCATGTTGGCGTCGCTATCCCAGGCATGCACGCCCGGCAACGCCCGCAAGGCCGCCAGCAGGCGCACGCGCTGGGCGCGCAGATCGGCGGCCTGCACGGCAAACACGTCGGCGTGCTCCAGCGCAAACAGGGCGCACTCGCAGTTGAGCACACTGATGTTGTAGGGCGGGCGGACCTTGTTGATCTCGGCGATCAGGGCCTGGGCCCCCATCAGGTAGCCCATGCGCACGCCCGCCAGACCGAACTTGCTCAGTGTGCGCATGAGCAGCACATGGGCATGCTGTGCCGGGTGCTGGTGCAGGAGATCGATGTAGCTGCGGCTGGAAAACGGCTGGTAGGCCTCGTCAATCACCACGATGCTGCCGGTCTGTCCGGCAGCGGCCACCACGCGGGCCATGGCGTCCGCATCCCACAGGTTGGCCGTGGGGTTGTTCGGGTAGGCCAGGTACACAATGGCCGGCTGGTGGATGCGGATGGCCTCCAGCATGGCGGCTTCGTCGAGCGCGAAGTCGGCAGTGAGCGGAACCCCGACAAACTCCAGCCCCTGCAGCTGCGCGCTCATGGCATACATCACAAAGCCGGGCGTGGGCGCCAGAACCACCGGCTTTTTGCCGCCTGCGGCGACCGGCACATCACAGGCCAGGGCCAGCAGCGCAATCAACTCGTCCGAGCCGTTGCCCAGCATGATGTCAAAACCCTTGGGCATGCCGGCGTAGGCCGCCAGCGCATGGCGCAGGTCATTGACCCGGTTGTCCGGGTAGCGGTTCAGCGCCAGCGCGCCCAGACGCTGGCCCAGCTCAGCCTGCAGTGCGACCGGCAGTTGGTACGGGTTCTCCATGGCGTCGAGCTTGACCATGCCCCGGGAATCCTGGATGGCGTAGGCATGCATGGACTGCACATCCTGGCGGATGCGACGCTGGATCAGGGCGTTTACGGAATCGTCGTAGTGGGACATGCGCAGTACCGGCTCAAGACATCAGCAGGCGTAAACCGTTGCCAGCGCGTGGGTGAGCACCAGCGTGACCGGCATGTCCGCCTCGTACACCCCTTCGGCGCGCTTGAGCTCGGCGTCCAGCAGCGGCTTGGCCATGCGCGGCTCCAGCCGGCGGCCATTCAGACAGATCGTGGGCTTGGCCCCGGCGCGCACCGCCTGGGCCTGGGCTTCCAGAATGCCCTCCATCGCGCCCACCAGGTAGTACTGCACGTAGTCTTCACCGCGCTTGTCCGATTTTTCCAGCGCATGCAACTCGCGCAGGCTCATGGCAGAGGCCATGCCGGCCACGCACAGGGCGCCCATCAGAACGGCTGCGCGCGTGGCCTTCATTTCAGACGCAACTCCGCGGCCCGCGCATGGGCTTGCAGGCCCTCGCCGTAGGCAAGCTCGGCGGCAATCGGGCCCAGCACCTGCGCGCCGGCCTCGCTGACCTCGATCAGGCTGGAGCGCTTTTGAAAGTCATACACGCCCAGCGGCGAGCTGAAGCGGGCCGTGCCGCTGGTGGGCAGCACGTGGTTGGGGCCAGCACAGTAGTCGCCCAGCGATTCGCTGGTGAAGGCCCCCAGAAAAATGGCGCCGGCATGCTTGAGCAACGGCTCCCAGCGGTGCGGCTCGCGGCTGGACACTTCCAGGTGCTCGGGGGCAATGCGGTTGGAAATCGCGCAGGCCTCTTCCATGCTGCGGGTGTGGATCAGCGCGCCACGCCCGGTGAGGCTCTTGGCGATGATCTCGGCGCGCGGCATGGTGGGCAGCAGGCGGTCAATGGCAGCCTGCACGGCGTCGATGTAGGCTGCATCGGGGCACAGCAGGATGCTTTGCGCCAGCTCGTCGTGCTCAGCCTGTGAGAAAAGGTCCATGGCCACCCAGTCGGGCGGCGTGGAGCCGTCGGCCAGCACCAGGATTTCGCTCGGGCCGGCAATCATGTCGATGCCCACGGCGCCAAACACGCGGCGCTTGGCGGCCGCCACGTAGGCGTTGCCGGGACCGGTGATCTTGTCCACCTTGGGAACGGTGGCGGTGCCGTAGGCCAACGCGGCCACGGCCTGCGCGCCGCCGATGGTGAAGGCGCGGCTCACGCCCGCCACATAGGCCGCCGCCAGCACCAGGGCATTCTTCTCACCCCGGGGCGTGGGCACCACCATGATGATCTCGGCCACGCCGGCGACGTGGGCGGGAATGGCGTTCATCAGCACGCTGCTCGGGTACGCCGCCTTGCCGCCGGGCACATAGATGCCGACGCGGTCCAGCGGCGTGACCTTCTGGCCCAGCAGACTGCCGTGGTCGTCGCGGTAGCTCCAGCTCTCGCCACAGGCGGCCTTCTGCGCCTCGTGGTAACTGCGCACGCGGGCCGCGGCCGCCTGCAAGGCGGTGCGCTGGGCAGCCGGTATGGCTTCAAAGGCGGCCTTCAGTTCCGCCTGCGTCAGCTCCAGCGCCGAAAGGGACGCGGCGGACAGGCCATCAAACTGCGCCGTGTACGCCAGCACGGCGGCGTCGCCCCGCGCCTGCACGTCCGCCAGAATGTCGGCCACGCGCTGCTCGATGGCTGCGTCGGTATCCGCCGCCCAGTGCAGCCGGGCCTTGAAATCAGCCTCGAATTGGCTGTTGGCCGTTGAAAGACGTGCGGGAGCAGCTATCAAAGTCATAGCAAAAATTGCGTTAGGTACCCACTGCGCCAGCAAAGGCGTCAATGATTTTGCGGATGGGCTCGCGCTTGAGCTTGAGTGCCGCCTGGTTGACCACCAGGCGCGAGCTGATGTCCATGATCTGTTCGACCTCGATCAGGTGATTGGCCTTGAGGGTGTTGCCGGTGGACACCAGGTCGACAATGGCGTCGGCCATGCCCACCAGGGGTGCCAGCTCCATGCTGCCGTAGAGCTTGATGAGGTCCACGTGCACGCCCTTGGAGGCAAAGAATTCCCGCGCAATGGCCACGTACTTGGTGGCCACCTTGAGGCGCGCGCCCTGGCGCACCGCAGAGGCGTAATCAAAATCGGCGCGCACGGCCACGCTGATGCGGCACTTGGCGATTTTCAAATCCAGCGGCTGGTACAGGCCCTGGCTGCCGTGCTCCAGCAGAGTGTCCTTGCCCGTAATGCCCATGTCGGCGCCGCCGTACTCCACGTACGTGGGCACATCGGTGGCACGCACCACCAGCAGACGCACATCAGGCTGGTTGGTCGTCAGGATCAGCTTGCGCGATTTTTCCGGATCGTCCAGCACCTCAATGCCGGCTGCCTGCAGCAGGGGCATGGTTTCTTCAAAAATTCGGCCTTTGGAGAGGGCAAGGGTAATCATTTCATTCTCTCTATGTCGGCGCCAATGCCACGCAGCTTGGCTTCCATCTGGTCGTAACCACGGTCCAGATGGTAAATGCGGTCGACCACGGTTTCGCCATCGGCCACCAGTCCAGCGATCACCAGGCTGGCGGAAGCCCGCAAATCGGTAGCCATGACGGTGGCACCCGACAGCCGCTCCACCCCCTCGACCACCGCCACCTTGCCGTCGATCTGGATGTTGGCGCCCAGGCGCACCAGCTCATTGACGTGCATGAAGCGGTTTTCGAAAATGGTTTCGGTCACCTTGCTCGGCCCGTGCGAGATGGCGTTGAGTGCCATGAACTGGGCCTGCATGTCGGTGGGGAAGCCCGGGTATTCGGTGGTGCGAAAGCTCTGGGCCTTCAGCCGTCCCTGCGACTGCACGCGGATGCCATCGGCCAGAGCGGTCACCGTGGCGCCGGCTTCACGCAGTTTCTCGATCACGGCGTCCAGATGGTCGGCGCGTCCATGCTTGAGCACCACGTCGCCCCCGGTGGCGGCCACGGCACACAAGAAAGTACCGGCCTCGATGCGGTCGGCCACGACTTGGTGCGTACAACCATGCAAGGCTTCCACGCCCTGGATGCGGATGCGGCTGCTGCCGTGGCCTTCAATCCGGGCGCCCATGCGGATCAGCATTTCGGCCAGGTCCGGAATCTCCGGCTCCTGCGCCGCGTTTTCCAGAATGGTCTCGCCTTCGGCCAGCGCGGCGGCCATCAAAAAGTTCTCGGTGCCGGTCACTGTGACCATGTCGGTGGTGATGCGAGCGCCCTTGAGCCGGGTGCGGCCTTTGGGCAGCTTGGCCAGCATGTAGCCATGCTCGACCACGATGTCGGCCCCCATGGCTGCCAACCCCTTGAGGTGCTGGTCCACCGGACGCGAACCGATGGCGCAGCCGCCGGGCAGGGACACTGTCGCCTCGCCAAAGCGCGCCAGCAGCGGCCCCAGCGCCAGCACGGACGCACGCATGGTCTTGACC
>JBAQKO010000179.1:0-5461 GCA_049301075.1 Rhodoferax sp. | reverse complement strand
GCATAGGCCAGGCCGGCGGCCACACCGCCGAAGCGGTTGCCTTCCACCAGCGTGGCGGTTGGCATGGCGGCGCGCAGGGCGTCGATGAGCGGACGCAGGGCCGAGGAGCCGCCGGTGAGGTACACCGCATCCACCGCCGCCAGGCCGGACTGCTGCACGCACCGCTGCGCGCACTGCACCACCTGGCCGAGGGCCTGCTGCAAGGCGTCGGCCATGGCGGGCGCGGTGACGGTGGCGCCCAGGTGGCCGCCGGGGCCTGTGCCCGGTGCGGCCAGAAAGTCCAGCTCCACCGGGGCGTCTGCGCCGGTGATGGAGCAGGCGATCTTGGCCGCCTCCACTCCAGCCAGCATGCGGTGGCCGTGCTGGCCTTCCAATGCGTCCATCAGGCGGCGGTGCAGGGTCAGGTCGGTGTAGTCGGTCCACAGCTCCTTGGCGAAGTGCATGGCCTTGCGGGTGTAGGCCTGGTGGATCAGGTGCCAGGTGGAGAGGTCAAAAAACACGCTGTTGGGCACGGGGCGTCCGCCGGTGCCGATGTGCCGGTAGCCCAGGAGCGGCATCACGGTGGCCAAGTCCAGCAGACGGTCGAAGTCGGTGCCGCCGATGTGCACGCCGGTGGTGGCCAGCACGTCGGCTGTGCGGTCGCGCACGGTGCTGCGCGCCGGGTTGAGGCGGATCACCGTGAAGTCGGAGGTACCCCCGCCAATGTCCACCACCAGCGCCGTGGTCTCGTGCGCCACGCGCTGCTCGTAGTCCAGTGCTGCGGCAATGGGTTCGAGCTGGAAGGCAATGTCGGTAAAACCGGCTTCCCGGGCGGCTTGGGCCAGGGTTTCCTGGGCCAGGGCATCGCGTCCGGGGTTGTCGTCCACAAAGTGCACCGGGCGGCCCAGCATGGCGCGGGTCAAGGGCTGGCCCACCTGGGCTTCGCAGCGGCGCTTGAGCTCCTTGAAGAACAGCACCACGATGTCGAAGAAGCGCACGCTGTGGCCGTCCACGGCGGTGTACTCGTCCATCAGGCTGCTGCCCAGCAGGCTCTTGAGCGAGCGCAGCAGGCGCCCCTCGGTGCCGGCCAGGTAGGCCTGCATGGCCGCGCTGCCATACAGCACGGTGTGGGTTTCGCTGGAGAAGAACAGGGCGGTGGGCATTTCCGCACGGCTGCCGTCCAGCGTGATCACGTGGAGCTGGCCATTGGCGTCCACCAGCGCGGCCGCCGAGTTGGAGGTGCCGAAGTCGATGCCCAGCGTGAGCGGGTGCGTGGCCGGGATGCTCACGCTGCGGGCGTGGCGTTGGCGTTGCCCAGCACGCGGGTCAGGAACACGGAGATGTCAGCAATCTCCTGCGGATGCACGCTGTGTTGCATGGGGTAGGTGTGCCAGTCGACGGGGTGGCCCAGCCGGGTGAGGGCGTTGCGCGAGTCTTCGCCGCGCTGGAGCACCACCACCGGGTCCTGCGTGCCGTGCGCCATAAACACGGGGGTGTGGGCGTTGGCGGCGTGGCGCTCGCTGGGGAAACGGTCGGCCAGCGGCAGGTAGCCCGACAGCGCCATGATGCCGGCCAGCCGGTGCGGCAGACGCAGGCCGGTGTGCAGCGCCATGGCACAGCCCTGGCTGAAGCCGGCGAGCACGATGCGTTCAAAAGGAATGCCGCGCGCCACTTCGTTCTGGATCAGGGCCTGGATGGCCCATTCGGACTTCTGGATGCCCTGGTCGTCCTGGCGGTCCACCAGGTTCATGCCGTAGATGTCGTACCAGGCCGGCATGACGTAGCCGCCGTTGAGCGTGACCGGAATGCTGGGCGCGTGCGGAAACACGAAGCGGATGGGCGGGCAGCCGTCCAGCGCCAGTTCGGGCACCAGGGGGGCAAAGTCGTTGCCATCCGCCCCCAGACCGTGCAGCCAGATGACGGCGGCGGTGGGGTTGGGAGCACTTTCAAGTTCAATGCGGGGAAGTAGGAACGTCATGGGATGGCCTCAAAGCGACTGCGGATTATGCAGCGTGTGGCCCCAGTGCGCCGCCATCCCCGGTGCGGCGCGCCACCTGCCCGGGCTTACAGGAACCAGTCCGGATAGGCGCGTCGCGCCTGCGCCAGGGCCCGGCTGCCCAGCGCCAGCATGTCCTGGGCCACCACGTCTTCCACCGGCTCGGGCGCGTCGCAGGTGATGAGTTCCCGGTACTTGCTGGCGTTGAGGATCTTGTCGCGGTCCCGGATGGGCAGTTGCAGCATGTCGCAGGCCAGCTGGATCACCAGCGGCCGCTGCCGCGCCTGGCCGGTGGGCAGTAGGCCATGCAGGTAGATGGAGCCCAGGCACAGGGCGTAGACGCCTTCGTAGGCCCTGGTGTACTGGACCAGCGGGTTGCCGTCGGTCTGGCGGGCATTGCGCAGGGTCTGGACGGCGTTGGTCGCAAAGCGCAGCGCCGCGTACTCGTTGAAGTGGATCTTGCGCAACTGGCCGCACCACTGCAGCAGTTCCAGTTCGCGGGTGATGGGGCGGAGTAAGGGTGAGTGCATGCCGCGTGGGTTTCGGGTTGGACGGATACCTACCTGTATCGGCAGAAAACGTCCAAACCTGAGCGCCCGCGCGGTGGCGCGCGCCATCTTTACTTGTTGGGCAGCCAGCCCAGGCCATGCGCATGCAGGCTTTGCACGTACAGCCGGTCCGCGGTCTCCGTGACGGCTGTGGTCTCGGGGTAGGCGCCGCTGGGGTCCTGCAGGTCGGCCACCACCTTGCCGTCTTCGGTGAAGGCGATGACGTGACCGTAGGCCTTGGGAATGGGCCACAGCGCGCGCGGCAGGCGCAGGGTGATCTTGCGCATCAGGGGCTTGGTGGCCAGGTTGTCGATGGTTGGGTTGCGGGGCTTGGCAAAGCCGAGCCAGATCTTGCCGTTGCGCCCGCGCATCAGGTTGTCGGGGTAGCCGGGCAGGTTGTCCAGCAGCACGCGGGCCTGCGCACTGGGCTGGGCCGCGGTCTGGGCCAGGTCGAGCGCGTTGGCGGTCACGGCAATTTTCCAGACGCGGTATTTGCCGGTTTCGTTCACAAACAGGCTTTGCTCGTCCTGGCTCAGGGCCACGCCGTTGGCAAAGCTGATGCCCTGTGCCACCACACGTGTGGTTTTGCTGGCCGGGTCGAATTCCAGAATGCGCCCGGTGGCGGACTGCTCCAGGATGTCGAGCACGCTGGCCTCGAAGGTGCCGCCCCAGTCCTTGGGTGCAAAGCGGGTGGAGGCATCGCTGAAGTACATCTTGCCGTTCTTGGCCACCACCACGCCGTCGGCGTAGCGGATGGGGTCATTGCCCACGGTGTCGGTCAGCACGGTGACGCTGCGGTCCGGCGCAATGGCCAGCAGGCCCTTGACGGCGTCGGCCGCAATCAGGTTGCCTTTGGCGTCGAAGTCAAAACCCAGTACGCGGCCACCGGTGTTGGCAAACACCTCTTGCGCCGAGCCGTCGGCAGCCATGCGCAGGATGTTGCCGCTGGCCACCGTGGTGTAGAGTTTGCCGTCCGGGCCAAAGGCGATGTGCTCGGGGCCCACTTCGCCATGCAGGTCAATGATCTGCAGGTTGGCCAGCCGGGTGTTGACGGCGTGGGGCCCCACGTAGCCGGGCGCCTGGGGCGCGATCCACGCCACCGGGGCAATGGGTATGGGCCACAGCAGCAGGTACGCCGCCACCGCGATGACCACGCCGCCGACCAGTTGGACTATTTTTTTCATGAGCCTTCTCCTCCTTCGTTGTGATGGAAGCGGCCCATTGTCGGCAAAAGCCTTCGGCAGGCTGCCACCTAGGTGACTGACAGACGGGCGCTCAGACGCCGTAGCGCCGCAGCCATTCTTTTTCGATCGGGTCTACCCAGCTGCCGTGCGGCTCGGGAATGGCCGGCGCGCTCACCGCCACCTGGCCGGGCTGGGGCTGGGTGGCAAAGCGGGCGCGCTCGGCGGCGGGCAGCCGGTTGACGGCCAGCACGGTGGGGTCGCCCCACACGGCAATGTCGGCCTTGCGCGCCTGTGCCTCGGCGCCCAGCAGGAAGTTGATGAACACCTGCGCGCCTTCCTTGGCGCGGGAGTTGAAGGGAATGGCCAGAAAGTGCGTGTTGCCAATCGTTCCGCTAGCAAATTGGTAGCTGTATACGCTGGTCGGTAGGCGCTTGGCGGCGATTTCGTTGGCCGGTTCGTTGGGGTTGAAGGTAAAGGCCAGCAGCAGCTCGCCATCGGCCATCATCTGCTGCACGGCGGCCACGTTCAGCGGGAACTGCTTGCCCGAGCGCCACAGGTGCGGGTGCAGCGCGTCCAGGTAGGCCCACAGCGGCGCGGTCATGCGGGCCAGGGCCTCGGGCGTGACCGGCTGGTACAGGGCGCTGCGATCGGTGTGGAGTTCCAGCAGTGCCTGCTTCAAAAAGGTGGTGCCGTGGAAGTTGGGCGGGCGCGGGTAGGTGACGCGCCCCGGGTGCGCCTTGGCAAAGGCCAGCAAGTCGGCCATGCTGCGCGGCGGCTCGGGCACGCGCTGCCGGTCAACAAAAAAGGTGAGCTGGGCCATGCCCCAGGGGGCTTCCATGCCGTCCACCGGCTCGGAAAAATCGATGCGGGTGGTGGGCTTGCCCTTCACGTCCACATAGGCGTAGGCGGGCAGGCGTTCGGCAAAGGGGCCCGCCAGCAGGCCGCCCTGCTTCATGGCCAGAAAGTTCTCGCCGTTGATCCAGACCATGTCCACCGTGCCGTTGGTGAACTTGCCGGCGGCTTTTTCGTTGCGCACGCGCTTGACGACGTCGCCCCCATCGCTCACCTTCACGTGCTGCACCTGCACGCCAAAGCGCTGCAGGGCCTGTTCCGCCGCCCACTGGATGTAGGCGTTGATGGTGTCGCCGCCGCCCCAGGCGTTGAAGTACACGGTCTGGCCGCGCGCCGCGCGCTCGATCTCGCTCCAGGCGGTGGGGTTCTGGGCCCAGGCGGGCAGTGCCAGGCTGGCGGTGGCCAGGGTGAGTGCGTGGCGGCGGGTAAGGGCGGGGGCGTCCTGGCCGCAGAGAGAAGGGAACATGGTGCAGCCTATGAAAAAAGTTAACCCAGCAGCGCCTGGGCGAATTCGCGGGCGTTGAAGGTCTCCAGCTCTTCGAGCTTTTCGCCTACGCCAATGAAGTACACGGGAATGGGCCGCTCGCGGGCAATGGCCGCCAGCACGCCGCCCTTGGCCGTGCCGTCGAGCTTGGTGACGATGAGGCCGGTCAGGCCCAGCGCATCGTCAAAGGCGCGCACCTGGGTCAGGGCGTTTTGCCCGGTGTTGCCGTCGATCACCAGCAGCACTTCGTGCGGGGCTGTGGCGTCGGCCTTCTGGATCACACGCTTGATCTTCTTCAGCTCTTCCATCAGGTGCAGCTGCGTGGGCAGGCGTCCGGCGGTGTCGATCAGCACCACGTCCTTGCCCCGGGCCCGGCCGGCGCTCACGGCGTCGAAGCTCACGGCAGCCGGGTCACCCC
>JBAQKO010000178.1:0-14565 GCA_049301075.1 Rhodoferax sp. | reverse complement strand
ACCCATGCCGTGATGGTGGCTGCCCTGGGGCAGCGCCCCGACGGCCGTGCCGTGCAGGCGCAACTGGCCTGGATCACCACCAGTGCCGGAATTTTTCATGTGGCGGTGTATGCTCCGCGCCTCAATTCCGATATGACCGACATCCTGTTTTCCGAGCTGCAGCTCCAATGACGGTCGTGCGGAAGGGGTGATAATCGACTACCTGCGCACCATGAATACCGGCATCCTCATCATCGCCCATGCACCGCTGGCCAGCGCCTTGCGGGAGTGTGTGCTGCATGTGTACCCCGAATCCGCCAGCGGTATTCTGGCGCTGGACGTGCAGGCGGACGCATCCACGGAGACCACCCGCCTGGCTGCGCTGGCCCAACTGGCCCAACTCGATGCGCCCAACACGCTGGTGTTGACCGACATGTTTGGGGCGACCCCGTGCAACGTGGCGCAGAAGGTGGTCGACGGCATCCATTCCAAGCTGGTGGCGGGCGTCAACCTGCCGATGCTGCTGCGCACCGTCAATTACCGCCATGAACCGCTGGATGCACTGGTTGCACGGGCCCTCTCCGGCGGTACCCAGTGCATCATGCAAGTCGCCGTCACCGCTCCGCAAAACCAGATAAGAAAGCCGAATGATCACCACCACAGCGACCATCATCAATAAGTTGGGCCTGCATGCCCGGGCGTCGGCCAAGCTGACCAAGTTGGCGGGCAGTTTCCCGTGCGAGGTCTGGGTCACCAAGGGCGAACGCCGCGTCAACGCGAAGAGCATCATGGGTGTGATGATGCTGGCCGCCGGCATCGGGTCGGAAATCGTGATCGACACCGAGGGTGATCGCGCCCAGGAGGCCATGGACGCCCTGCTGGCGCTGATTGCCGACAAATTCGGCGAGGGCGAGTAAATATGGCCCCCGCGTCAGTCGCTTTGCGGATCGCGCCATGACGTTTGCCATCCACGGACTGGCGGTTTCGAAAGGCGTCGCCATCGGGCGGGCCGTGCTGGTGGCCTCCAGCCGGGTGGACGTTGCCCATTACTTCATCGACGCCAGCGCAGTCGCGGCCGAAATTGACCGCGTCCGCAAGGGCCGCGACCTGGTGGTGGAAGAAATTTTCCGTCTGCAGGGCAGCATTGCCCACATGGGCCCCAAAGAGGCGCCGCATGAACTGAGCGCGTTGCTCGATGTGCACCTCATGCTGCTGCAGGACGAGGAGCTGATTGGCGGCGTCAAGCGCTGGATCACCGAGCGCCTGTACAACGCGGAATGGGCCCTGACCACCCAGCTCGAAATCATCGCGCGGCAGTTCGATGAGATGGAAGACGAGTACCTGCGCGAACGCAAGGCCGATCTGGAGCAGATTGCCGAGCGGGTTCTGCGGGCCATGAAGAACACCGGCTCGCCCCTGGTGGTGCACAGCCAGCGCAGTCCCCGCAAGCCGTCGCAGCAGGATCTGCTGCTGGACGACACCGTGGACGTGCCGCTGATCCTGATTGCCCACGACCTGTCACCGGCCGACATGCTGCAGTTCAAGCAAAGCGTGTTCGCCGGTTTCATCACCGATGTGGGCGGCAAAACCTCGCACACCGCCATCGTTGCGCGCAGCATGGACATTCCGGCCGTGGTGGGCGCACGCCAGGCCAGCCAGCTGGTGCGCCAGGACGACTGGGTGATCATCGATGGCGACGCCGGTGTGGTCATCGTCGACCCCTCGTCCATCATCCTGGCCGAGTACGGCTTCAAACAACGCCAGGGCGAGCTGGAACGCGGCCGCCTGCAGCGGCTGCTGCACACCCCCGCCGTCACCCTGGACGGCGAGAAGGTGCAGTTGTTGGCCAATATCGAAATGCCCGAGGACGCCCCCGCCGCGCTGAGCGCCGGGGCCCTGGGCGTGGGGCTGTTTCGCAGCGAATTCCTGTTCATGGGGCGCCAGGGCCGCCTGCCCGGCGAAGAGGAGCAGTACCAGGCCTACAAGCGTGCCGTGGAAGGCATGCAGGGGTTGCCGGTGACCATCCGCACGGTGGATGTGGGGGCCGACAAGCCGCTGGACAGCACCCTGCGCGACGACGCCCACCTGAACCCGGCCCTGGGCCTGCGGGCCATTCGCTGGAGCCTGGCCGACCCGGCCATGTTCCAGACCCAACTGCGGGCGATCCTGCGTGCGGCTGCCCATGGCCAGGTCCACCTGCTGGTGCCCATGCTGGCCCATGCCCGCGAGATTCGCCAGACGCTGGCGCATCTGGACCACGCGCGGGCCGTACTGGATAACCGGGGGGTCGTCTATGGCCCGGTCAAGCTGGGTGCCATGATCGAGATTCCGGCCGCGGCCCTGAGCCTGCGGCTGTTTCTCAAGCACTTTGATTTCCTGTCCATTGGCACCAATGACCTGATCCAGTACACGCTGGCCATTGACCGGGCCGACGAGTCGGTGGCGCACCTGTACGACCCCCTGCATCCGGCGGTGCTGCGCCTGATGGCCGACACCATTGCCGAATGCCGGGCCCAGGGCAAGGGCGTGAGCGTGTGTGGCGAAATGGCGGGCGACGTGGGTTTGACCCGGTTGTTGCTGGGCCTGGGGCTGCGCAGCTTCTCCATGCACCCGGCGCAGATCCTGGCCGTCAAGCAGGAGGTGCTGCGTGCTGACACCAGCAAGCTCGCACCGTGGGCGCAGCAGGTCCTGGAAGCCGAAGACCCGGCGCAGGCGATGGCGTCAACCTAGCGACGCTGGTGTCGCGGTGTGCGCTGTATTGCTATTAAAAACAGAGCTATCTGCGCAGTGTTTGTGCGGCAGAGAGCCTGTTTTTGGGCGTAAATTGTTTTAGCGGGCCCGGGTTCCCAGCAACGCGGCGCCCATGATCAGCACCGCGGCCAGTCCAATATTCCAGGTGAACGCGCGGCCCCCCACCAGCATCAGCAGGGTGGTGGAAGCCAGCGGCGTCAGGTAGCTCAGGACGCCGATCTGCCGCGCGTCCCCGAGCTTGAGGGCCTTGTCCCACAGAAAGAAGGCGGCGCCCAGCGGGCCCAGCCCCATAGCGCCGATCAGCAACCAGTCGTGGCCGCTCAGGGTCACCGGTTGTTCCAGCAGCCAGTGGCACAGCAGCGACAGCAGCCCGGAGACCAGTCCGAACAGGCCAATCGCGGCCGTGGGAAAGGTCCGCACGCGCTGGCACAGCAGCGAGTAGCTGGCCCAGACCACGGCGGCGCCCAGCGCCGGCAGATAGCCCCAGGACCACGCTTGCAAACCGCTGCCGTTGCTGCTGCCCAGAATGGCCATGGCGGCACCGGCGAAGCCCAGCAGGGCCGCCACCACCTGCACGGCGCGCAGGCGCATGCCGGGTAGAAACAGGGGCGCCAGCACGACCAGCAGCAGGGGCCACAGGTAATTCACCAGGTTGGCTTCCACGGGCGGGGCGCTGCGCAGTGCCATGAACAGCAGGAAGTGGTAACCGAACAGGCCATACACGCCCAGCGCCAGCGTGCTTGCGGGAATTCGCCATTGATGCAGGTCAACGCGCAACAGCGGCAGCGCCATCACACTACCGAGCAGCAGGGCCAGCCCGGTCAGCAGAAAGGGCGGCACATGCGACAGCGACACGCCCAGAGTCGCCAGTGTGGACCACAAGGCGATGGTGCCCAGGGCATAGAGATTGGCTTTCATGTAGCGCCCCCCGCACGGGTGGCGCAAACCGACAAGGACGAGAAATGAGTACGTTTGATCACAGCAGTTTGATTCAGGACATTAACGCGAGTTTGGCACCGTTTCGCAAGACCCAGACCGAAGCCATGGCGGGTTTTGGCCAGTTGGCCCGCGCGTCCATGGCGGATGGGGCGTTGGGGGCCAAGCACAAGGAATTGATTGCGCTGGCCATCGGCATCACGCAGCATTGTTCGGGGTGTGTAGGTTTTCATGTGAAGGCCTTGCACAAGCTGGGCTGCACGCGCGCCGAGCTGGAAGAGATGCTGGCGGTCTGCGTGTACATGGGCGGTGGCCCGGCGCTGATGTATGCCGCCGAAACCCTCGCAGCCTGGGAAAAGATGGACCCCAACAAGGCGTAGTCAGGCGGGTCGCTGGTCGGTGGAGGGGCGCTGCCACAGGTTGATACCGCCCTCCACGGCATGCTGGTCAATGGCCGTCAGCTCCTCGGCGGTGAAGTGCAGGTTACGCAGCGCGCCCACCAGTTCGGTGATCTGCTCGGGGTGGCTGGCACCAATCAGTGCCGAGGTCACCCGCGGGTCGCGCAGCACCCAGGCCGTGGCCATCTGGGCCAGGCTTTGTCCGCGTGCCAGGGCAATGGCGTTGAGAGCCCGCACATGCGTGAGGTTTTGCGCGCTCAGATGCTCGGCCTTCAGGGAGCCGCCGCCGGGGCGGTTGATGCGGGCATCGGCCGGAATGCCGTTCAGGTACTTGTTGGTGAGCAGGCCCTGGGCCAGCGCACTGAAGGCAATACAGCCCATGCCGGTGTCGTCCAGTGCGTCGAGCAGGTCTTCTTCCGCCCAGCGGTTGAGCAGGCTGTAGGACGGTTGGTGGATCAGCGGCGCCACGCCCATCGAGCGCAGCAGCGCTGCGGCCTCGCGGGTTTTGCCAGCCGAGTAACTGCTGACGCCCACGTACAGTGCCTTGCCCTGCTGCACGGCGCTGGCCAGTGCGCCCATGGTCTCTTCCAGCGGGGTGTCGGGGTCAAAGCGGTGCGAGTAAAAGATGTCGACGTAGTCCAGGCCCATGCGCCGCAGGCTTTGGTCCAGGCTGGCCAGCACATACTTGCGCGAGCCGCCGCCTTGGCCATAGGGGCCGGGCCACATGTCCCAGCCGGCTTTGCTGGAGATGATGAGCTCATCCCGGTAGGGCCTGAAGTCGCGGCGCAGGTGTTCGCCAAAGTTGGTCTCGGCGCTGCCGTAGGGTGGACCGTAGTTGTTGGCCAGGTCGAAGTGCGTGATACCCAGGTCGAACGCGGTGCGCAACAGGGCGCGCTGCGTTTCCAGGGGCGTGGCATCGCCGAAGTTGTGCCACAGGCCCAGCGATACCGCAGGCAGTTTCAGCCCGCTTCTGCCGCAGGTGCGGTAGGGCAGGGTGTCGTAGCGGGTGGGTGCGGCCTGGTACATGGGGAACTCCGCGTCAATAGGGCGTGGTGGCCGCGGCGGCTTACATGCCTGTGGTCTTGCTGGCGGCCGATGCGGCGTGTGCCTGCTGGTCCGCGTGGTAGCTGGAGCGCACCATGGCGCCCACGGCGGCGTGGCTGAAGCCCATGGCATAGGCCTTGGCTTCGAACATCTTGAAGGTGTCCGGGTGCACGTAGCGCTTCACGGGCAGGTGCGAAGTGGAGGGCGCCAGGTACTGGCCGATGGTCAGCATCTCGATGCCGTGGTCGCGCATGTCCTGCATGACCTGCAGCACTTCTTCGTCGGTTTCACCCAGGCCGACCATGATGCCGCTCTTGGTCGGAATGCCGGGGTTCTGTGCCTTGAACTTCTGCAGCAGCGTCAGGCTGAACTGGTAGTCGGCACCGGGGCGCGCTTCCTTGTACAGGCGCGGTGCGGTTTCCAGGTTGTGGTTCATCACGTCGGGCGGCGCCGCGTGCAAGATGGCCAGCGCCTTGTCATCGCGGCCGCGGAAGTCGGGTACCAGCACTTCGATCTGCGTGCCGGGTGAGAGTTCGCGGATGCGGGTGATGCAGTCGGCAAAGTGCTGGGCGCCGCCGTCGCGCAGGTCGTCGCGGTCCACGCTGGTGATCACCACGTACTTGAGCTTGAGCTGCGCGATGGTGCGGGCCAGGGTTTCCGGCTCGTTGGCATCCAGTGGGTCGGGTCGGCCGTGGCCCACATCGCAGAACGGGCAGCGTCGCGTGCACTTGTCGCCCATGATCATGAAGGTGGCCGTGCCGTGGCCGAAGCACTCGCCAATGTTGGGGCAGCTGGCTTCTTCACAGACGGTCACCAGCTTGTTCTGGCGTAGCACGTCCTTGATCTCGTAAAAACGCGTGGTGGGCGAGCCCGCCTTGACGCGGATCCAGTCCGGCTTCTTCAGCACTTCGCCAGGAACCACTTTCACCGGGATGCGCGAGAGCTTGGCCGCCGCCTTCTGCTTGGCCGTGGGGTCGTAGTTTTCCTGCGTCTGGGCCTCACGTACGGTGGGGCTGCTGCCGGGAGTGGCGGTCGGGTTGTGACTCATGGTGTGGTGCGCGGTGTGGCGTCAGGGGGCCAGATAGGTTGCGAGCTTGTGGCTCAGGACGTCAGCGGCCTCAGCCCAGCCGACGGATACGCCGATTGTAGAAAGGTCCACCGTTTGCAGGCCGGAATACCCGCACGGATTGATGCGGGAGTAGGGCTCCAGGTCCATGGCCACGTTCAGGGCCACACCGTGGTAGGTGCAGTTGCGGCTGACTTTGATGCCCAGGGCGCCGATCTTTCCGAGGCCCTGGAAATTGGGGCTGGTGGTGCTGGGAACCGTCGCCGCACGCGGGTCAGCCTTCATGGGGCGCTGGGCCAGCGGCGTGTGGCCACGGGGGTCGTCGATCCGCACATAAATGCCGGGTGCGCCCGCTACCCGGTGGCCGGTGACGCCGAAGTGCGCCAGTGTCTTGATGACGGCTTCTTCGATGCGGTACACGTATTCCTTGACGAAATAGCCGGCCCGCTTGAGATCTATCAGGGGGTAGGCCACCACCTGTCCCGGGCCATGGAACGTGACCTGGCCCCCGCGGTTGGTGGCAATGACGGGAATGTCGCCGGGGTTCAGGATATGGTCGTTCTTTCCGGCCAGCCCCTGCGTGTAAACCGCCGCATGTTCGCAAATCCACAGCGCATCCGGCGTATCGCTGGTGCGGCTGGCAGTGAACGCCTGCATGGCCACGTAAGTGGACGCGTAATCCACATGGCCAAGCTGGCGGATGTCAATGGACATGGGCGTGCGTGCCTACAGCACCACTTTCACCATGGGGTGTGTGGACAGCGTGCGGTACAGCTCGTCGAGCTGTTCGCGACTGGTGGCGGTGACCGTGATGGTGACGCCCAGGTATTTACCGCCCTTGCTTTCGCGCAGCTCAATGGTGGAGGCATCGAATGCCGGGTCGAAGTGGTGGGCGACCGTGGTAATGGCATGCACCAGACCCTCTGCCCGCAGGCCCATGACCTTGATGGGGAACAGGCTGGGGTACTCGATGAGCGACTCGGCGCGGGTGGTGTCCGGCGCGGAAACGTTGATGGGAAGGGGCGGCTTGGACATGGCGAAATTATGGCAGTGCGGTGATTCCCCGTGAGAAATCCTGTCAATGTGTTGGGAGTTGCCGGGTTTCTACGTATAATCGGAGGCTGCGCACCAAACGCGGTTTGTCAACTGGGTGTAATTTCAATGGTGAAAATCGTGAACCCAGAACACAAGCAGGGCGCCCCATACGATCAAGATGAGGCGCCAGAGTCCGATTTCAAGCCCCTGACGGCCGAACAGGCACAGTCATGGCGGCGAAGCAACCCAGCGGTATCCCCGTGGCGGGTTGTGGGGCTTCAGGCGGTTACCGGTGGTTTGCTGGCGCTGGCGGTTGCTTGGCTCAGTGGCCAGGGATCGCTGGGTGTGTCAGTCGCTTACGGGGCTCTCGCGGTGGTGCTTCCCGCGGCATTGTTTGCCAGGGGTTTGCAGCGCCAGCAGGCGGTGGGCCGCGCGGGTGCGGTGCTGGCAGGGTTTTTTGTGTGGGAGATGGTCAAGATTGCCTTGACGGTGGCGATGTTGTTTGCCGCGCCAAGGCTGATCTCGCAGCTCAATTGGCTGGCCCTCCTGGGTGGGTTTGTGGTGACGATGAAGGTGTACTGGGTGGCCGTGTGGTTGCGCCCGGTTCGGTCGAAGTTGTTGTAAAGAATTGACTATTGGTGACATATGGCTGCTGAACACGCTGGAACACATGCCCCGAGCGCTGGAGAATACATCCAGCATCACCTGCATCATTTGCAGAAGAACTTCAATTTTGAAAACGTCGAGCAGCACAGCATCGTCGATTTCAGCCTGTTCAACTTCGACTCGCTGGTGTTCTCGCTCCTGCTGGGCGCGATCGGCTGCTTCGTGCTGTGGAATGCGGCACGCAAAGCGACTTCTGGCGTCCCCGGACGATTCCAGGCGGCTGTTGAAATCCTGACCGAAATGGTGGACAACCAGGCAAAGGGCGTGATCCACAACGCCAAGAGCCGCAAGGTCATTGGGCCTTTGGCGCTCACCGTGTTTGTCTGGATTTTCCTGATGAATGCCATGGACATGTTGCCCGTGGACTTGATTCCCTCGTTCTGGCACGGCGCCGGTCCGGCGCTGGGCTTCAAGGATTACATGCGCGTGGTTCCCACCGCTGATCTCTCCACCACGCTGGGTCTGTCCTGCTCCGTTTTGTTGATCTGTGTGTTCTACAACATCAAGATCAAGGGTTTGGGTGGCTGGGCGCATGAGCTGATTGCGGCCCCCTTTGGTGACCATTGGGCTCTGTATCCGGTGAACTTCCTGATGCAGATGATCGAGTACCTTGCCAAAACCGTGTCGCATGGCATGCGGTTGTTTGGCAACATGTTTGCAGGTGAGCTGGTGTTCATGTTGATTGCCCTGATGGGTGGCGGCTGGGCACTGTCGGCAACGGGTGTTGGCTTGGCTATCGGCCATGTCATCGCCGGAACCGTGTGGACACTGTTCCACATTCTGGTGATCACTTTGCAAGCCTTCATCTTTATGATGTTGACGCTGATCTACACCGGTCAAGCGCACGACGCACATTGATGTAACTGTTTCTTTCTGGTTTTCTTTTTTCTTTTTCCACTAACTTTTAGGAGCTTCTCATGGAAAACATTCTCGGCCTCGTGGCACTGGCTTGCGGCATCATCGTTGGTCTGGGCGCTATCGGCGCATCTATCGGCATTGCGCTGATGGGTGGCAAATTCCTGGAATCTTCTGCTCGCCAACCTGAACTGATGAACGAACTGCAAACCAAGATGTTCATCTTGGCCGGTCTGATCGACGCTGCGTTCCTGATCGGTGTTGCTATCGCTCTGCTGTTCGCATTCGCCAACCCCTTCGTTCTGAAGTAATCAACGGCCCTTCACGTTAGAGAAGGAATCAAACCGTGAACATTAACGCAACCCTGTTCCTGCAGGCTATCGTTTTTGCGATCCTGGTGTGGTTCACGATGAAATTCGTGTGGCCCCCGATCACGAAAGCGCTGGACGAGCGGGCGCAGAAAATCGCCGACGGCTTGGCTGCCGCCGATAAAGCCAAGTCTGAACTGGCCTCTGCCAATTCGCGTGTGGAAGCCGAGCTGGCAACCTCCCGCAATGAAACGGCAACGCGTTTGGCGGATGCCGAGCGTCGCGGTCAGACGATTGTGGAAGACGCCAAGGCCCGTGCTACCGAAGAAGGTAACCGGATCATTGCCGCTGCCAAGGCTGAGGCCGAGCAGCAGTCTGTGAAGGCCCGTGAAGCTCTGCGCGAGCAGGTCGCCGCTCTTGCTGTCAAGGGTGCCGAACAAATCTTGCGCAAAGAAGTCAACGCGGGTGTGCATGCAGATTTGCTGTCGCGCCTGAAGACCGAGCTGTAAGGAAGTCACCATGGCTGAACTCGCCACCATTGCCAGGCCCTACGCCGAAGCCCTCTTCAAGTCTGCCAAGGCCGACTTGAATGCTGCTGCCGTGTGGTTGGATGAGCTTGCTGAAATTGCCGCCAATGTGCAGCTTCAGCAGTTCGCCGCCAACCCCAAGGTGACAGACCAGCAAGTGTTTGACTTGATCGCCAGCGTGGCCAAGTCGACCTTGCCGGAGCAGGGCAAGAACTTCCTGCGCACAGTGATTGAAAACGGACGCCTCGCGGCGCTGCCAGAAATTGCAGCGTCGTTCCGGGTGCTGAAGAACGCACTGAGCGGACTCTCCGATGCCACGGTGTACAGTGCCTTCCCCATCGATGCTGCGGCATTGGTGGAAGTGGCAGCAACGTTGGAAAAGCGTTTTGGTCGCAAGCTGAACGTTCAGGTTGCGCATGACGCCGAGTTGATCGGTGGCATCCGTGTGGTGGTGGGTGACGAAGTGCTTGACACGTCTGTCAAGGCCCGTCTGGAACAAATGAAAGTGGCTCTCACAGCCTGAGGCACCTGCCTCCTGCCGTAAGCCCAACTAAAGAAAGAAGGAAAGAGTCATGCAACTCAATCCAGCAGAAATTTCTGAACTGATCAAGAGCCGTATCGAAGGCCTGGCCGCGAGCAGCGATATTCGCAACCAGGGTACCGTGGTGTCCGTGACGGACGGTATTTGCCGCATCCACGGCCTGTCCGACGTGATGCAGGGCGAAATGCTTGAATTCGCGGCGGGCAGCGATGGCTTGCCCACCTATGGTCTGGCCCTGAATCTGGAGCGTGATTCCGTCGGCGCCGTGATCTTGGGCGAGTACGAGCACATTTCCGAAGGCGACACCGTCAAGTGCACGGGTCGTATTCTGGAAGTGCCCGTGGGCCCCGAGCTCAAAGGCCGTGTGGTCAATGCCCTGGGTCAGCCCATTGACGGCAAAGGCCCGATCAATGCCAAGATGACGGACGTGATCGAAAAGGTCGCTCCGGGTGTGATCGCCCGTAAATCGGTTGACCAGCCCATGCAAACGGGTCTGAAGTCCATCGACTCCATGGTGCCTGTGGGCCGTGGCCAGCGCGAACTGATCATTGGCGACCGCCAGACCGGCAAGACTGCCGTGGCCATTGACGCCATCATCAACCAGAAGGGTCAGAACATGACCTGTATCTACGTTGCCATCGGTCAGAAGGCTTCGTCGATCAAGAACGTGGTGCGCTCCCTGGAGCAAGCCGGCGCGCTGGAATACACCATTGTGGTGGCAGCGACCGCTTCCGAATCGGCTGCCATGCAGTACGTGTCGGCCTACTCCGGTTGCACCATGGGTGAGTACTTCCGCGACCGCGGCGAAGACGCCCTGATCGTGTATGACGACCTGTCCAAGCAGGCTGTTGCTTACCGTCAAGTGTCGCTGCTGCTGCGCCGCCCACCAGGCCGCGAAGCCTACCCTGGCGACGTGTTCTATCTCCACAGCCGTCTGCTGGAGCGTGCCGCCCGCGTGAACGAGAAGTATGTTGAAGACTTCACCAAGGGTGCCGTCAAAGGCAAGACCGGTTCCTTGACGGCTCTGCCCATCATTGAAACGCAAGCAGGTGACGTGTCGGCTTTCGTGCCTACCAACGTGATTTCCATCACCGACGGCCAGATCTTCCTGGAAACCAGCCTGTTCAACGCCGGTATCCGCCCCGCCATCAACGCCGGTATCTCGGTGTCGCGCGTCGGTGGTGCTGCCCAGACCAAGCTGATCAAGAACCTCTCCGGCGGTATCCGTACCGACTTGGCCCAGTACCGTGAGTTGGCTGCTTTTGCGCAGTTCGCCTCCGATCTGGACGAAGCGACCCGCAAGCAGCTGGACCGCGGTGCCCGCGTGACCGAGTTGCTCAAGCAGTCCCAGTACAGCCCGCTGCCCATCAGCCTGATGGGTGCCACGCTGTTCGCGGTGAACAAGGGTTTCATGGACGACCTCGCTGTGAACAAGGTGCTGGCTTTCGAACATGGCCTGCACGGCTATCTGAAAGACAAGCACGCGGCCCTGCTGGCCAAGCTGGAAGCCACCAAGGCGATGGACAAAGAGGCTGAAGCCGAATTGACCGCTGCTACGACCGCTTTCAAGAAGTCGTTTGCTTGATTCGGACCATCAAGAGTCACGAATCAGTTTAAGCAAAAGGGGCAGATATGGCATCAGGCAAGGAACTACGCAGCAAGATCAAATCGGTGGAAAACACCAAGAAGATCACCAAGGCCATGGAAATGATTTCCGTGTCCAAGATGCGCAAGGCGCAGGAGCGCATGCGCTCCGCCCGTCCTTACAGCGAGAAGGTTCGCAACATCGCCGCCAACCTGGGGAAAGCCAATCCCGAGTATGTGCACCCGTTCATGAAACCCAACGACGCCAAGTCAGTGGGCTTCATCGTGGTGACAACCGACAAGGGCTTGTGCGGCGGTTTGAATACCAACCTGTTTCGGGCATTGACCGGCAAGTTGCGTGACACACAGGCCGCTGGCAAATCTCCCCTGACGGTGGCGATCGGCAGCAAGGGTTTGGGCTTCCTGGGACGCATTGGCGCCAAGGTGGTCTCGCACGTCACGCATCTGGGCGACAAACCGCATCTGGACAAGTTGATTGGACCCGTCAAGGTGTTGCTCGATGCCTACGTCAACGGCGAAGTCAGCGCGGTTTATCTGAGCTACAACAAGTTTGTCAGCACGATGAAGCAGGAACCCGTGGTGGAGCAACTGCTGCCCCTGTCTGCCGAAACCATGCAGCAAGAGACCAAGGCAAGCGGCTCGCAGCCCAGCTGGGATTACATCTATGAGCCCGACGCTCAGACGGTAATCGACGAGTTGCTGGTGCGCTATGCCGAGGCACTGGTGTTGCAGGCGGTGGCAGAAAACATGGCCTCGGAGCATGCGGCGCGCATGGTGGCCATGAAGGCCGCCACGGACAACGCCGGCAATGTCATTGCCGAACTCAAGCTGGTCTACAACAAAACGCGGCAAGCGGCGATTACGAAAGAACTTTCGGAAATCGTGGCAGGCGCAGCAGCGGTTTAAACGTATTTATTTTTGGAGCAAACGTAATGGCTCAAGCAAATGTGAACGCAGGCGTTCAGGGAAAAATTGTTCAGTGTATTGGCGCTGTGGTGGACGTGGAGTTTCCACGCGACAAGATGCCCAAGATCTATGACGCACTGAAGATGGACGGCTCCGCGCTGACGCTGGAAGTGCAGCAGCAGCTCGGCGACGGCATTGTCCGCACGATTGCGCTGGGCTCTTCCGACGGCCTGCGCCGCGGCATGATGGTGAAGAACACCGCCGAGTCCATCATGGTGCCCGTGGGCAAGGCCACACTGGGCCGCATCATGGACGTGCTGGGTGCGCCCATCGACGAGCGCGGTCCGGTTAATTCCGAACTGCACGCCTCCATTCACCGCAAGGCCCCTGCCTATGACGAACTGAGCCCCTCGCAAGAGCTGCTGGAAACCGGTATCAAGGTGATTGACCTGGTTTGCCCGTTCGCCAAGGGCGGTAAGGTCGGTCTGTTCGGTGGTGCCGGTGTGGGCAAGACCGTGAACATGATGGAGTTGATCAACAACATCGCCAAGGCACACAGCGGTCTGTCCGTGTTTGCCGGTGTGGGTGAGCGTACCCGTGAAGGTAACGACTTCTACCACGAGATGGCCGACTCCGGCGTTGTGAACCTCGAGAAGCTCGAAGACTCCAAGGTGGCCATGGTGTACGGCCAGATGAATGAGCCCCCGGGCAACCGTCTGCGCGTGGCGCTGACCGGCCTGACCATTGCCGAGTCCTTCCGTGACGAAGGCAAGGACGTGCTGTTCTTCGTGGACAACATCTACCGCTACACACTGGCCGGTACCGAAGTGTCCGCCCTGCTGGGCCGTATGCCTTCCGCCGTGGGCTACCAGCCTACGCTGGCTGAAGAAATGGGCCGTCTGCAAGAGCGTATTACCTCCACCAAGGTGGGTTCCATTACCTCCATCCAGGCCGTTTACGTGCCTGCCGATGACTTGACCGACCCGTCGCCTGCTACCACCTTTGCCCACTTGGACTCCACCGTGGTGCTGTCCCGTGACATCGCCTCGCTGGGTATCTACCCCGCTGTGGACCCGCTGGACTCCACCAGCCGCCAGCTGTCCCCCAACGTGGTGGGCGAAGAGCACTACAACACAGCCCGTGCCGTGCAGGGCACGCTGCAACGCTACCGCGAACTGCGCGACATCATCGCCATCATGGGTATGGATGACCTGGCACCGGAAGACAAGCTGGCCGTGGCCCGCGCCCGCAAGATCCAGCGTTTCCTGAGCCAGCCGTTCCACGTGGCTGAAGTGTTCACCGGCTCCCCCGGCAAGTACGTTCCCCTGTCGGAAACCATCCGTGGTTTCAAGATGATTGTGAACGGCGAGTGCGACCACATGCCTGAGCAAGCGTTCTACATGGTGGGTACCATCGACGAAGCCATTGAAAAGGCCAAGAAGGTTTAATCGCCTGATTGATCTTCAACGGTAAAAGGAAACACTATGTCCACCATCCATGTTGATGTGGTCAGTGCCGAAGAGTCCATCTTCTCGGGTGAAGCCAAATTTGTGGCCTTGCCCGGAGAAGCTGGCGAGCTCGGCATTTATCCCCGCCACACGCCCCTGATCACCCGCATCAAGGCTGGTTCGGTGCGCATCGAAAAGGCCGACGGTACCGAAGAGTTTGTCTTCGTGGCCGGCGGTATCTTGGAAGTGCAACCCGACTGCGTCACGGTCATGTCTGACACGGCTATCCGTGGCAAGGATCTGGACGACGAGAAAGCCAACGCGGCCAAGGCGGCTGCGGAAGAAGCGCTCAAGAACGCCAAGAGCGAGATTGACCTGGCCCGTGCCACCGCCGAATTGGCCACTTCTTCCGCAGCCGCCTTGGCCGCGTTGGCTTTCTCGTCGTCCAGATCCTTGCCACGGATAGCCGTGTCAGACATGACCGTGACGCAGTCGGGTTG
>JBAQKO010000177.1:0-3782 GCA_049301075.1 Rhodoferax sp. | reverse complement strand
GACCTGCGCGCCGACCGCCAGCCCGAGTTCACCCAGATCGATATCGAAACCTCGTTCCTGAGCGAGGAAGAAATCCGTGACATCTTCCAGGGCATGATCAAGACCGTGTTCCAGAACACCATCGGCGTGGATCTGGGCGAGTTCCCGGTCATGACCTACCAGGAAGCCATGCACCTGTACGGCTCCGACAAGCCCGACCTGCGCGTGAACCTGCAGTTCACCGAACTCACCGACGTGATGAAGGATGTGGACTTCAAGGTGTTCTCCGGTGCCGCCACCATGAAGAATGGCCGCGTGGTCGCCCTGCGCGTGCCCGGTGGCTCGGTCGAGGGCGGCGGCATCAGCCGCGGCGAGATCGACGCGTATACCGAGTTCGTCAAGATCTACGGCGCCAAGGGCCTGGCCTACATCCGCGTCAATGACCTGTCCAAGGGCCGTGACGGGCTGCAGAGCCCCATCGTCAAGAACATCCACGACACGGCGCTCAACGCGGTGCTGGAGCGTACCGGTGCCCAGAATGGCGACCTGATCTTCTTCGGCGCCGACAAGGCCAAGATCGTCAACGACGCCATTGGCGCCCTGCGCATCAAGATCGGCCACAGCGAATTCGGCAAGAAAAACGGCTTGTTCACCACGGGCTGGCGCCCGATGTGGGTGGTGGACTTCCCGATGTTCGAGTTCGACGAGGAAGCCCAGCGCTACACCGCCACCCACCACCCCTTCACCGCCCCCAAGGACGGCCACGAGGACTGGATGGTCACGGCCCCCGAGAAGTGCATCTCCAAGGGTTACGACATGGTGCTCAACGGCTGGGAAATGGGTGGCGGCTCGGTCCGTATCCACCGTGCCGACGTGCAGCAGAAGGTGTTTGACGCCCTCAAGATCACGCCCGAAGAAGCCCAGCTCAAGTTCGGCTTCCTGCTGGATGCCCTGCAGTACGGCGCGCCCCCGCACGGCGGCTTGGCGTTTGGCCTGGACCGCATCGTCACGCTAATGACCGGTGCCGAGTCCATCCGCGACGTGATTGCCTTCCCCAAGACGCAGCGTGCCCAGTGTCTGCTGACCCAGGCGCCGTCTCCCGTGGACGAAAAGCAGTTGCGCGAATTGCACATCCGTCTGCGTACCCCCGAAGCCGCCAAGACAGCCGGCTAGGCGGGTCTGGTGCACAATGAAAGGGCGCTCGGGTAGCGCCCTTTTTTATGTCCACGTCCTACAAGATTCCCCAATCCGTGCTGGTGGTCATCCACACCCCGGCGCTGGAGGTTTTGCTGATCCGTCGAACCGAGGGCGTGGGGGACGCTGCCTTCTGGCAGTCGGTCACCGGCAGCAAGGACGCGCCTAACGAGCGCTGGGAGCAGACCGCGGTGCGTGAAGTGGCCGAGGAAACCGGTATCGATTGCGGACCCGGCAGCCGTTCGGACGTGGTGTTGCGGGACTGGCATCTGGAAAATGTGTACACGATCTACCCCCGCTGGCTGCACCGTTACGCGCCCGGGGTGACGCACAATACCGAGCGCCTGTTCGGGTTGCAGGTGCCGGCGGGCACCCCCATTACCCTGAACCCGCGTGAGCACACCCATTACCGGTGGTTGCCCTACCGGGAGGCGGCCGAACAGTGCTTTTCACCGTCCAACGCCGAGGCCATACTGCAGCTGGCGCGGTTTGCGGCGGCAGCGCCATTGGGAAAGGACCAGACAGCATGACACTCTTGCGCGTAGCGACCTACAACATCCACAAGGGTGTGCAGGGCATCGGTCCGCGGCGGCGGCTGGAGATCCACAACCTGGGTCACGCCATTGAGCAGCTCGATGCCGACATCGTGTGCCTGCAGGAGGTGCGCAAGGTGCACCGGCGCGAGGCCGAATACTTCACCCACTGGCCGGAGCAGCCACAGGCCGACTTTCTGGCGCCGGAGGGCTATGAGGCTGTGTACCGCACCAACGCCCATACCCGGCACGGCGAGCACGGCAACGCCATGCTGTCACGCTGGCCGGTGATTGCGCACCAGCATGAGGACATGTCGGACCACCGGTTTGAGCAGCGGGGCCTGCTGCACGCGGAAGTGCTCGTGGAAGGGCGCGCCGTGCATGTGTTGGTGGTGCACCTGGGCCTCATCAAGGCCAGCCGCGTGCGCCAGCTGGCGCAGCTGCAGCGGTTTGTCGAGCGTGAAATACCTGCCGGAGCACCGCTGCTCGTGGCCGGTGACTTCAATGACTGGGGCTCGCTGGTGCAGAACGCGCTGGGGGCCGCCGGGCTGGTCACCTGCGGGCAGCAGCGCGTGGGCACTTTCCCCTCACGCCTGCCGGTGGTGCAACTGGACCATGTGTATGCGCGCGGACTCATTCCCCTGGGCCTGCAGGTTCCGCGGGGACGCATCTGGGGCCGCATGTCGGACCACCTGCCCCTGATTGCGGAGTTCGATTTGCCGTTGGGTGCGTCTTGACGGTGCCATCGGTCAGCCCGGGCCACCGGCTGCAACTCCTGCAGGGTGGGGTGGCGTGCTTTGCCGCCATGGTGGCGGCCATCGACCGCAGCACGCAGGAGGTGCGGCTGGAGACCTATATCTTCAGTTTCGACGCCTCGGGTGAGCGGGTGGCCGCCGCGCTGGTGCGCGCTGCCCGGCGGGGCGTGCCCGTGTACCTGGTGATGGACGGTATCGGAACCCCCTCGGTCCCGGCCGACTGGGTGCACCGCTTTACCGAAGCCGGGGTGCGCTGGCACCTCTTTTCGCCGCTGGGGCGTTGGGGCTTGCTGATTCCGGGGCGCTGGCGGCGCCTGCACCGCAAACTCTGCGTGGTGGATGCGCGCGTCGCCTTTTGCGGTGGCATCAACATCCTGGACGACTATTACGAACCGGACCACACGACGCTGGACGCCCCCCGCTTTGACTTCTCGGTGCAGGTGGAGGGGCCGCTGGTGGCCGATGCCCACCGCGTCATGGCCCAGTTCTGGGAGCGGCTGCAAATCACCCGTCAGCTGGAACGGCTGGAGTTCGAGGAGGCCCGCCAATCCTTGCAGAAGGTCTTCATGCAGGAGCCCGGTGCCGTGGCGATGCCGGGCGCCACCGCCGGTTCCGACGCCGGTTTTGGCGCCAGCGCCGCGCTGGTGCTGCGGGACAACGTGCGCAACCGCACCCGCATCGAGCAGGTCTACCGCAAGGCCATTGCGGAGGCCCGTCAGGAGGTGCTGATTGCCAATGCGTACTTTGTACCGGGTGGCAAGTTGCGCCGGGCGCTGGTGCATGCGGCGGGGCGGGGTGTGCGCGTGCGCCTGCTGTTGCAGGGGCGTTACGAGAACTTCATGCAGTACCATGCCGCCCGGCCGGTGTACGGCCAGTTGTTGGCTGCGGGGATCGAAATCCACGAGTACGCCGCCAGCTTCCTGCATGCCAAAGTCGCGGTGATTGACGGGCAATGGGCCACCGTGGGCTCGTCCAACCTGGACCCCCTGAGCCTGCTGCTGGCACGGGAGGCCAATGTGGTGGTCGAAGACGGGGCGTTTGTGCAGGAGTTGCGCACCTGCCTGACGACGGCCATGGACACCCAGGCCGTGCGGCTGGACGCGCAGGTGTTTGCCAGCCGTCCGTGGCGCCAGCGTTTCCTGGACCGGCTGGCGTTCTGGCTGATGCGGCTGATGCTGTTTCTGACCGGTAGCCGCTATTGATTTGATAGCTGTCTGCGCAAAAGGCGCGGGGGCTTGCAGCCAAAAACCTTACTGATTAAAGGCTGGTAGTATGCTGGCATGTTAATGAAAACACAGAGCACCATGAACCCATCCGATGC
>JBAQKO010000176.1:0-13514 GCA_049301075.1 Rhodoferax sp. | reverse complement strand
GCCCTGGCCAGAACGGTGGCCGCCTTGCAGCCGCTGGCGCAGTCCCCCGCCAGCGGGTCGGCACCCGAGCGCCTGCTGCCCACA
This sequence comes from Rhodoferax sp., assembly GCA_049301075.1. Lineage (GTDB taxonomy): Bacteria > Pseudomonadota > Gammaproteobacteria > Burkholderiales > Burkholderiaceae_C > Allorhodoferax. The sequence continues at coordinate 13,430 of JBAQKO010000176.1, read as the reverse complement.
CTGCAGGCCCCGCTCCAGACCCTGCGCGACCTGCTGGCCGCCGACGACCTGGACGCGGCCGACCGGTTTGCCGATCTGCAGCCCGCACTGGAGCGGCACTACCCGCAACAGGCCAAGGCCCTGGGGCAGGCCATTGACGCCTTTGCGTTCCAGGAGGCGCTCGCCCTGCTGCTGCCCCTGCTGGGTGAAGCGGCGCCCCAACCGGGGTCGGTCTCGCAAAAGACCGCCCACGACTAAAATCAGAGGCTGTATCCAGAAAGCCCCGTTTTCATGCCACGCCAACTCTTCGTCACCACCGCCCTGCCCTACGCCAACGGCAATTTCCACATCGGCCACATCATGGAGTACATCCAGGCCGATATCTGGGTGCGGTTCCAGCGCATGCAGGGCAACGCGGTGGACTTCTGCGGCGCCGACGATACCCATGGCGCGCCCATCATGATCGCGGCCGAGAAGGCCGGCAAGACGCCCCAGCAGTTCGTGGCCGACATCGCCGCCGGGCGCAAGCAATACCTGGATGGCTTTCACATCAGTTTTGACAACTGGCACAGCACCGACGGCCCGGAAAACCACGCCCTGGCGCAGCAGATCTACCGCGACCTGCGCGACAACGCCGACGGCTCGCTGATCGAAACCCGCACGATTGAGCAGTTCTTCGACCCCGAGAAGGCCATGTTCCTGCCCGACCGGTTCATCAAGGGCGAGTGTCCCAAGTGCCACGCCAAGGACCAGTACGGCGACAACTGCGAGGTGTGCGGCGCGGTCTACGCCCCCACCGATCTCATCAACCCGTTCTCGGCCCTGTCGGGCGCCAAGCCGGTGCTGAAGAACTCCGAGCACTTTTTCTTCAAGCTCTCCGACCCGCGCTGCGTGGAGTTCCTGTCCCGCTGGACGCAGGACGGGCGCCTGCAGCCCGAGGTGGCCAACAAGGTCAAAGAGTGGTTCAGCGTGCGCACCAACCCCGACGGCACGCAAAGCGAAGGCCTGGGCGACTGGGACATCTCCCGCGACGCGCCGTACTTCGGCATCGAAATTCCCGATGCGCCGGGCAAGTATTTCTACGTCTGGCTGGACGCCCCCATCGGCTACCTGGCGTCCCTCAAGAACCTGCTGGACCAGCGCGGCCAGGACTACGACGCCTACATGGCCAACCCGGCGCTGGAGCAGTACCACTTCATCGGCAAGGACATCGTCACCTTCCACACCCTGTTCTGGCCCGCCACCCTGCATTTCAGCGGCCGCAAGACGCCCGACAACATCTTTGTGCACGGCTTCCTGACCGTGAACAACGGCGAGAAGATGAGCAAGAGCCGCGGCACCGGCCTGGACCCGCTCAAATACCTGAGCCTGGGCATGAACGCCGAGTGGCTGCGCTACTACCTGGCGGCCAAGCTGTCGGCGCGCAACGAGGACATCGACTTCAACGCCGACGACTTCATGCTGCGCGTCAACAGCGATTTGATTGGCAAGTATGTGAATATTGCCTCGCGGGCAGCGGGCTTTCTGACCAAGCGTTTTGAGGGCAAGCTGACCCCCAACTTCGGTGCTGCAGGCAGCGCCTTGCTGGCCGAGATCCGCGCCGCGGGTCCTGCACTGGCCCAGATGTACGAGACGCGCGAATTCAGCAAGGCCACCCGCGAGATCATGCTGCTGGCCGACAAGGTCAACGCCTACGTGGACCAGAACAAGCCCTGGGACCTAGCCAAGGACACGGCCAACAACGAAGCCCTGCACCAGGTGTGCTCGGTGCTGATCAATGCCTTTGCCGTGCTGACCCGTTACCTGGCACCGGTGCTGCCCGCGCTGGCCGCGGCCGTGGAAACCTTTGTGGGCACCAGCATGCAAACCTGGGACGTGAGCGCCGATGTGGCCGCCATCCAGCCCTACCAGCACCTGATGCAACGCGTCACGCCCGAACAGCTGGACGCACTTTTTGAACCAAAAGAGCCTGCAGCGCCCGCAGCACCTGCGCAGACAGCTCCTAAAAAAGGAGCAAAAGCAGCGCCCGCCACCCCGGTGGACCCCAACGCCCCCGGCGGCGAAGCGCTGGCGCCGACCATCGGCATCGACGACTTCGCCAAGATCGACCTGCGCATTGCCAAAATCGTGGCGTGCGAAGCGGTGGAAGGCTCCACCAAGCTGCTGCGCCTCACCTTGGACGTGGGCGAGAAGGACGCCGCAGGCCAGCCCACCACCCGTAACGTGTTCAGCGGCATTGCCAGCATGTACCAGCCAGCCCAGCTGGTGGGCCAGCTCACGGTGCTGGTGGCCAACCTGGCGCCGCGCAAGATGAAATTTGGCTTGAGCGAGGGCATGGTGCTGGCCGCCAGCCACGCCGATGAAGCCGCCCAGCCGGGCATCTACGTCCTCAACCCCTGGCCGGGTGCCCAGCCGGGCATGCGGATTCACTGACCGGAACCGGACGGCATCCCATGGCAAGGCTTTTGGACAGGACAACCCGATGAACTGGCCAACGTGGGAATTCCACCCCAAGATCCGGGTCGCACTGCAGGGCTACACCCAGCAGCGTTTCGTGCGCGACGTGGGCGCCGGCCTCACCGTGGGCGTGGTGGCACTGCCACTGGCCATGGCCTTTGCCATTGCCAGCGGCCTCAAACCCGAGGCCGGCCTGTTCACCGCCATCATTGCCGGCCTGCTGGTGTCCCTGCTGGGCGGCAGCCGCGTGCAGATTGGCGGCCCTGCGGGCGCCTTCATCGTCATCGTCTACGGCATCGTCGAACGCTACGGCCTGGCCAACCTGATCCTGGCCACGGCCATGTCGGGCGTGATCCTGTTTGCCATGGGATTCTTCAAGATGGGCACCCTGGTGCGCTTCATTCCCGTGGCCGTGGTGATCGGGTTTACCAACGGCATTGCGGTGCTGATTGCCCTCTCGCAGGTGAAGGATTTCCTGGGCTTGCGCGTCACCACCATGCCGGCCGACTTCTTTGGCATCCTGTCCACCCTGCAACACGCGCTGCCCACGTTCAACCTGCAGGCGACGGTCGTGGCTGCGCTGAGCCTGGCGGGCATCGTGCTGTGGCGCATGGTCATGCCCCGCCTGGGCGTGCGCCACGTCTGGGCCAGCCGGCTGACCGTGGTGCCCGGTTCGGTCGTGGTGCTGGTGCTGGCCACGCTGGGCGTGTCGCTGCTCAAGCTGCCGGTGGAAACCATCGGCAGCCGCTTCGGCGGCATTCCATCGGCCTTGCCGGCGCTGCAGTGGCCGGCATTCTCCTGGGCCTCGGCACGCTTCCTGTTCATTCCGGCCGTCACGCTGGCGCTGCTGGGCGCCATTGAGTCCCTGCTGTGCGCGCGCGTGGCCGACGGCATGATTGGCGACCGCCACGACCCCAACCAGGAGCTGATGGCCCAGGGCATTGCCAACTTCGTCACCCCGTTCTTTGGCGGCATGCCCGCCACCGGCACCATTGCGCGCACCGGCACCAACGTCAAGAGCGGCGCCAGCAGCCCCGTGGCCGGCATCGTGCATTCGCTCACCCTGCTGCTGGTCGTCCTGCTGGCGGCACCGCTGGCGCAAGACATTCCGCTGGCGGCCATGGCAGCGATCCTGATGTTCGTGGCCTGGAATATGGGGGAGTGGCGTGAGTTTCTGCACCTGCGCCAGTTCCGCCTGCCTTACCGGATCACGCTGCTGGCGGTCTTTTTCCTGACCGTGGTGTTCGACCTGACGGTGGCCGTGGAAGTGGGGCTGGTGGCTGCCTGCATCACGTTCATCTACCGCATCTCCAGCCTGTCGCGCTGCGAGGCCGTGGACCTGTCGAACCACCCGGCGCTGAGCGGACCGGGCCGCGACATCGCCGGCTACCGCCTGTACGGTGCCCTGTTCTTTGGCGCCGTCAAACTGGTGGAGGACCTGCAGGACCAGCTCCCGGCCAACACCCTGGTGCTGGACCTGAAGAACGTGATCTACATCGACTCCTCCGGTGTCGATACCCTCAACGACCTGGCGCGCACCTGCACCCGGGCCGGCGTGCGCCTGCTGGTGTGTGGCCTGAGCCACCAGCCGCTGGACATCGCCCGGCGCAGCGGCTTCGTGTACCTGGTGGGTGCCGACCACCTGTACCCGGACCTGAGCGCGGGCCTGGCCGCCGCCGCACAAGCCCCGGCCGCGCCAGCCTGACCCGCCAGCCCGGTAAAATGCGCCAACGAGCTTCACCAAGGTTATTGCCATGAGTTTTTTCCGCCGCCCTGACTACAAGTCCGACGCCACCCAGTTCATTGACCAGCTCAAGGTCGCCCAGCCCCAGCTCGAAGCGCAGCAGCGCCAGGGCCGCAGCCTGCTGTGGGACAAGGTGGTGGACCGCCTCATCTGGAAAGGCTTTCGCAGCGCCCGCGTCGCGCAGAAGCCCTACGTCTACCAGACCGACAACAATTAAGCGCCAAAACAGGCTGAAACCGGCGTAGATATTGCGCGGACAGCTCTCGTTTTCATAGCAAAACCATGACGCAAACCTCTGCGGACGCCGCCTCCACCGAGCCGGAAGTCACCGTGCTGCCCGCCATGCCCGACGTGGTGGACCAGGTGGCACTGGCCCGCCTGTATGGCGAGCCGCTGTTTGCGATGCCGCAGGACCTGTACATCCCGCCCGATGCGCTGGAAGTGTTTCTGGAGGCGTTTGAGGGCCCGCTGGACCTGCTGCTGTACCTGATCCGCAAACAGAATTTCAACATTCTGGACATTCCCATGCTCAGCGTGACGCGGCAGTACCTGGTCTACGTGGACCAGATCCGCAAGCGCAACCTGGAGCTGGCCGCCGAGTACCTGCTGATGGCGGCCATGCTGATCGAGATCAAGTCGCGCATGCTGCTGCCGCCCAAAAAAGTGGCCGAGGGCGAGGAAGCCGAAGACCCCCGTGCCGAGCTGGTGCGCCGGTTGCTCGAATACGAGCAGATGAAGCAGGCCGCAGCCCGACTCAACGCCATTCCCCAATACGGGCGCGACTTTCTCAAGGCCGAGGTCTACATCGAGCAGTCCCTGCAGCCGCGCTTCCCCGAAGTTAACCTGACCGACCTGCAGGAAGCCTGGCGCGACATCCTCAAGCGGGCCAAGCTGGTGCAGCACCACAAGATCACCCGCGAGGAGCTCTCGGTACGCGAGCACATGGGCATCGTGCTCAAGAAGCTGCAGGGCCGGCGCTTTGTCGGCTTCGAAGACCTGTTTGACGCCAGCAGTGGCGCCCCGGTGCTGGTGGTGACCTTCATCGCCCTGCTGGAGCTGGCCAAGGAAACGCTGATCGAAATCACCCAGGCCGAGGCATTTGCCCCCATCTACGTGCGCCTGGCCTACGCCCCCACCTGACTGGCCCATGCGCAGCACAGCGATGCGGTTAGTATTCGGGCCGGTTCCCGCACACATTCCCGTTTAAGGAGTCCCTCACATGGCCCAAGAACCCGCTGGCAGCACGGCTGCCTCCGCCGCCTCGCCCTACGGCACGCTGCCACCGGCGTCTCCCATGGCCAGCCGCAAGCCCCTGAGCCTGCCGCGCCTGCTGGAGATGCACGCCCGCAACGAAAAAATCACCATGCTCACCGCCTACGACGCCACCTTTGCCGCCGTGGCCGACGCCGCCGGCGTGGAGTGCATTCTGGTGGGTGACTCGCTGGGCATGGTCTGCCAGGGCCTGCACAGCACCGTGGGCGTGACGCTGGAAGACATGCGCTACCACACCGAATCCGTGGCCCGGGGGCTGCACCGCGCGCAGGCCACCGCCTGGCTCATCAGCGACCTGCCGTTTGGCACCTACCAGGAGTCCAAAGAACAGGCGTTTCGCAGCGCCTCCGTGCTGATGCAGGCCGGCGCCCACATGGTCAAGCTCGAAGGCGGCGGCTGGACCACCGACATCGTGCGCTTTCTGGTGGAGCGCGGCATTCCCGTGTGCGCCCACCTGGGCCTGACACCGCAGACCGTGCACGCCCTGGGCGGCTACCGCGTGCAGGGCAAGTCGCAGGCCAGTGCCGACGTCCTCAAGCGCCAGGCGCACGAACTGCAGGACGCCGGCGCGTCCATGCTGGTACTGGAAATGGTGCCCGCACCGCTGTCGCGCGAGCTGACGGCCGAATTGACACAGTGCGCCACCATTGGCATTGGTGCCGGCAGTGGCACCGCCGGCCAGGTGCTGGTGCTGCACGACATGCTGGGCGTGAACCTGGGCAAGAACCCCAAGTTCGTGCGCAATTTCATGCAGGATGCCAGCAGCATCCGCGGCGCCATGGAGGCCTACGTGGCCGCCGTCAAGAACGGCAGCTTCCCCGTGGATGCCCTGCACGCCTGGTAACCCCGAAAAAGACCCTCCCATGCACGTTGTACACACCCTGGCTGACCTGCGCAGCCACCTCGCGTCCTACCGTCACCCTGCCGTGGTGCCCACCATGGGCAACCTGCACGCCGGCCACCTGGCGCTGGTGCGCCAGGCCAAGCCGCTGGGCGACATCACGGTATCCACCATCTTCGTCAACCGCCTGCAGTTCGCGCCGAACGAAGACTTCGACACCTACCCCCGCACCCTGGACGCCGACTGCGCCCAGCTGGAGGCCGCCGGTTGCGACCTGGTGTTTGCGCCCAAGGAAGCAGAGATGTACCCGCAGCCGCAAACCTTCAAGGTGCACCCACCCACCGAGCTGAGCGACATTCTGGAGGGGCATTTCCGCCCCGGCTTTTTCATCGGGGTCTGCACGGTGGTGCTCAAGCTCCTGTCGTGCACCCAGGCCCGCACCGCCCTGTTTGGCAAGAAGGATTACCAGCAGCTCATGGTGATCCGCAACATGGTCAAGCAGTTCGCCATGCCGGTGGACATCGTGGGGGGCGAGACCCAACGCGCCGAAGACGGCCTGGCCCTGTCCTCGCGCAACGGCTACCTCAACCCCGCGGAACGCCAGCAGGCCGTGCAGCTCTCCGCCGCGCTCAAAACCGTGGCCCAGGCCCTGCGCACCGGCGCCGCCAGCACGCCCGGCGACATCGCCCGCCTGGAAGCCCAGGCCATGCAGACGCTCAGCAGCGCCGGCTGGAAGCCCGACTACGTGGCCGTGCGCCGCCAGGCCGATTTGCAGCCCCCCCAGTCCGGGGACCCGCTGGTGGTGCTGGCCGCCGCGCGACTGGGAGCAACGCGCCTGATCGACAACCTGGAAGTCTGAACGGCGCGCGCCGTTTAAAGGAAACGGTCCAGGATCTTGCGGCTGTGCGCGTCCAGCGCGTACTGGTCGCGGATCAGGAACTGGATGCCGTGCGAGTCGGCCACCAGCAGGCTGCCGGCGGTGCCGATGCGGCGAATGTCCTCGTCGCCCCGCAGCACAAACGCAGTGGCTCCGCGGTCGGTTTGCACGCTCCAGGTGCAGGGCGTCGAAAAACTCGTCACCGACGCAATGGCCTGGATCACGGGCATGAATTCGCGGGTGGCCAGCTCCTCCCGGATCAGCGTGCGGGCCGGCTCGGCCACGGCATCGAGCCGCTCGACCCAGGCCACCTCCCGGCCGTCCTGGCTCACCAGGGCAATGCCCACTTCGGGGGACTGGATGGGAAACGCCCGCACCGGCGCCACGCCTTCATAGCGCTGGTCACCCACGGTCAGCACCAGCTTGCCAAAACCATCGCGCACCAGCGCCAGGTGCGTGGTGGCCGGCAGGGTGGTCAATTCGGTTGTTGCGGTCATTTCGCTTCGTCCATGTCGATGTCCATGTTGCGCGCCTGCGCCTGGTACAGGGCGAAATAAGCCCCCTCCTTGGCCATCAGGGCATCGTGCGAGCCTTCCTCCACCACCCGGCCGCGGTCCAGCACCACCAGGCGGTCGGCCCGGTGCAGGGTGGAGAGGCGGTGCGCAATGGCAATGGTGGTGCGGCCTTGCACGAGGTTCTCCAGCGCTTTCTGGATTTCCTTTTCGGTTTCCGAGTCCACCGACGAGGTCGCCTCGTCCAGAATCAGAATACGCGGGTCGATCAGCAGGGCCCGCGCAATGGAGATGCGCTGGCGCTCACCGCCGGACAGGCCCTGACCGCGTTCGCCAACCATGGAGTCATAGCCCTGCGGCAGGCGCAGGATGAACTCGTGGGCGTGCGCGTCCCGTGCCGCGGCAATGATGTCGTCCCGGGTCGCATCGGGCTTGCCATAGGCAATGTTCTCGGCGATGGTGCCGAAAAACAGGAACGGCTCCTGCAGCACCAGTCCGATGTTCTGGCGGTAGTCCGAAATGGCGTAGGAGCGGATATCCACGCCGTCGACCTTGATGGAGCCCTCGGACACGTCGTAGAAACGGCAGATCAGGTTGACCAGCGTGCTCTTGCCGGAACCGCTGTGCCCCACCAGCCCGATCATCTCGCCCGGCGCGATGGAGAGGTTAATGCCCCGGTTGACCTCGCGGTTGCCGTAGCGGAAGCCCACATCGCGCACCTCGATGCGCCCCTGCACCTTGCCCACGTGCACCGGCTGGGTCGGTTCGGGCACGCTGGAGACATGGTCCAGGATGTCAAAGATGCGCTTGGCAGCCGACGCCGATTTTTGCGTGACCGACACGATGCGGCTCATCGAATCGAGCCGCCCGTAGAAGCGCCCGATGTAGGCGATGGCGGCCAGCAGCATACCCACCGTGATGTCGCCCTTGGAAACCTGCCAGATGCCAAAGCCCCACACCACCAGCAGACCGATTTCGGTCAGCAGGGACACGCTGGGCGAGAACAGCGACCAGATCTTGTTGATGCGGTCATTGACTATCAGGTTGTGCTTGTTGGCGTCGCGGAAACGCCGGGCCTCCCGCTGCTCCTGGGCAAACGCCTTGACCACCCGGATACCGGGAATGGTGTCGGCCAGCACGTTGGTCACCTCACCCCATACCCGGTCGATTTTCTCGAAGCCGGTTTGCAGGCGAAAGCGTACGAAGTGGATCATCCAGCCAATGAACGGCAGCGGCACCAGGGTGATCAGGGCCAGCCAGGGGTTCATGGAAAACAGCACCACGGCGGTCATGACGATCATGATCACGTCGCTGGCAAAGTCGGTCAGGTGCAGCGACAGGTACACCGCAATGCGGTCACTTTCGCTGCCCACGCGCGAGAGCAGGTCCCCCGTGCGCTTGCCGCCAAAGTACTCCAGGGACAGACGCAGCAGATGTTCGTAGGTCGTGGTGCGCAGGTCGGCCGCGATGCGCTCGGAGACCAGCGCCAGCACATAGGTCTTGGCCCAGCTGAGCACCCACGCCAGCAAGCCGGCCCCCAGGAGGCCGGACAGGTACCAGGCAATGGTGCGGGGTTCGATGTGCTGGCCGTTCTGGAAGGGAATCAGCACCTCGTCGACCAGCGGAATGGTGAGGTAGGGCGGCACCTGGCTGGCCGCCGTGCCCAGCAGCATGAGCACAAAGCCCAGCAGCAACTGACCGCGGTAAGGCTGGGCAAAGCGCCACAGGCGAAACAGCGTCCAGGTGGAGGGCGGCGTGTGGACCACCTTGGTGCACACCGGGCACTCTTCCTGGTCGGGGTCCAGCACGGCCTTGCAGGTGGGGCACACGTTGTGCGCCGCCACGGCCAGCGGCTCCCCGGTCACGCGGCTGTGCAGCTGCGCCTGGAACTGGTCCACCAGCCGGATGGCCTGCAGGTTTTGCCCTAGGGTAAAGCGCCAGGTGGCCAGCAGGCCCTGCGGGTTCACCAGATCCAGGTGCCCCACCCCGGCGTGGTCATGGTGGTGCAGAGCCATGCCCGCCGCGTAATCCCAGTGCCGCCACTGGGTTTCCCCGTCGGCGCGGCTGAGCAGGCGCAGGTTGGTAACCACCAGCAGGCCGTTGACGAAATGCAAATGCGTGCTCAGGTCAACCTCCAGGGCGGCCAGAACGTTCTCCCGTGGATGGAGCTGTGCTTGCACCTCGGTGCGCCAGTGGGCAGAAATGTCGCCAGGCAAGGGGCTGACTGCAAGGGCTTCAGTGGTCATTGAGAGCAGGAATTTTTGTAACTTTTTAAATGGGAAACCCGGGCGCGCCCGTTTATGACAAGTGTCATACTTTACGATACCCGGTTTGGAGCCCCCGCGTTCTGCCCCCACAGAGTCAAGGCAAACGAGAATACACAACGCGGGCAGCGGCACATCGGTGCACTGCCCCAGCCAGAATGAGCCATGACGCACAAGAGAAATATTGAGATTCTTCGGGTAACACACCTGCGTGGCCCCAACATCTGGACCTACCGCCCCGTGATTGAGGCCTGGGTAGACATTGGCGAGCTGGAAGACCACCCCTCCAACACCCTGCCCGGCTTCTACGAACGGCTGACCGCGTTTCTGCCCAGCCTGGCCGAGCACCGCTGCAGCCCCGGCGTGCCCGGCGGCTTTTTGCAGCGCCTGCGCGACGGCACCTGGCCGGCGCACATCATCGAACACGTCACCCTGGAGCTGCAGAACCTGGCCGGCATGCGCACCGGTTTTGGCAAATCCCGGCAAACCTCGCAGCGCGGGGTCTACAAAATCGCGTTTCGCACCCGCCAGGAGCAAGTCGGCCGCCAGGCGCTGGTAGCGGCCCGCGATCTGGTGATGGCTGCCATCAACGACACCCCCTTTGACGTGGCCGCCACGGTGCGCCACCTGGACGAACAGGTGGATTCCCTGTGCCTGGGGCCCAGCACCGCGCACATTGTGGACGCCGCCACCGACCGGCGCATTCCGTCCATCCGCCTGACTGGCGGCAATCTGGTGCAGCTGGGTTACGGCATCCACCAGCGCCGCATCTGGACGGCCGAAACCGACCAGACCTCGGCCATCGCCGAGGAAATCGCCAGCGACAAGGACCTCACCAAGTCCCTGCTGCAATCCTGCGGCGTGCCCGTGCCCGAGGGCCGGCTGGTGCGCAGCGTCGAAGAAGCCTGGGAAGCGGCCCAGGACGTCGGCCTGCCCGTGGTGCTCAAGCCCTACGACGGCAACCACGGACGCGGCGTTTCCCTGAACCTGCAGACGCAAAGCGACGTGGAGGCCGCCTACCACCTGGCCCTGCGCAAGGGTGGTGGCAGCAGCGTCATTGTCGAAACCTTCATCCGCGGCAACGAGCACCGCCTGCTGGTGGTGGGCAAACGCGTGGTGGCAGCCGCACGCGGTGAAGAGCTGTCCGTGATCGGCGACGGCGTTTCCAACATCGACGCGCTGGCCCAGGCCCAGATCAACACCGACCCGCGCCGGGGCACCGGAGAAGAGTTCCCCCTCAACGTGGTCATCCCCAGCGAAAGCGCCGAGGTCATCCTGGAACTCGAGCGCGTCGGCCTGACGCCACACGCCGTTCCCGCGCAGGGCCAGAAGGTGCTGATCCAGCGCAACGGTAATGTGGCGTTCGACGTCACCGACACCATGCACCCGTCGGTAGCCGCCACGGCCGCCCTGGCCGCGCGGGTGGTGGGGCTGGACATTGCCGGCGTGGACATGGTGCTGGAGGACATCACCCGGCCCATGACCAGCCAGCGGGGCGCCGTCATCGAGGTCAATGCCAGCCCCGGACTGCTGGCCCACATCAAACCGGCCGAGGGCCAGGGCCGCCCGGTGGGCAAAGCCGTGGTGGAACACCTGTTCGGCGCCGACAAGGACGGGCGCATTCCCGTGGTGGGCATCACCGGCACGCAAAAAACCGCGCGCATTGCCCGCCTGGTGGCGTGGCTGGCCCATATCAGCGGCAAGCACGTGGGTCTGGCCTGCAGCGAGGGCCTGTACCTGGATGGACGCCAGGTCGACGCCCGGGACTGTGCCCACTGGGAAGCCGGGCAGCGCCTGCTGATCAACCGCTCCGTGCAGGCTGCCGTGTTTGAGAACAGCAGCCAGATGATCCTGGCCGAAGGTCTGGCCTACGACAAGTGCACCGTCGGCGTGGTCACCGACGTCAGCTGGCAGGAGCCACTGGCCGCCTTCGACATCCTGGACGCCGAGCAAACCTACAAGGTGGTGCGCACCCAAGTCGACGTCGTGCTGCCCAGCGGCACTGTGGTCCTCAACTCGGCCGATCCCCAGGTCGTGGAGATGGCCGAGCTGTGCGATGGCGAGGTCATTTTTTATGGCCTGGACCCGAACCAGCCCACCATGGCCGCGCACCGCGCCGGCGGCAAGCGCGTGGTGTACCTGCGCGACGAGCAGATCGTGCTGGCCCTGGGTACCGAGGAAGTTGCGCTGTTCCCCCTGTCCAGCCTCAAGCCCGCCAAGGCCTCCCAGCCCGAAATGGTGATGGCGGCCGTGGCCGCCGCCTGGGCCCTGAATATTTCGCCGGAACTGATCGGCGCAGGCCTGTGCACGTTTGAATCCAGCCCCAAGAAAACCCCTTATTAAATGCATGCCTGGGTAGGCGCCAAGGCCCACCCCGCAACCACGAGACACACCATGGAAGTCACCCGTATCCGAGCCCTGCGTGGACCCAATCTCTGGAGCCACCACACGGCCATACAGTCGGTCGTGTCCTGCGACGCCGAGGAATGCCCGGTCAGCGGCATCGAGGGGTTCGAAACGCGCTTGCGGGCCCGTTTCCCCGAAATCGCTCCCTTCCAGCCCACCGGCCACGACACCTCCATTTCCATGGCCCATGTGCTGGAACTGGCTGCACTGGGCCTGCAGGCGCAGGCCGGCTGCCCCGTCACCTTCAGTTGCACCACCCCGACCATGGAGCCCCGCGTATACCAGGTGGTGGTGGAGTACAGCGAAGAGACGGTGGGCCGGCTGGCGCTGGAACTGGCACAGGCCCTGTGCTTGGCCGCACGGGACGACACGCCGTTTGACCTGGCCGATGCCCTGACCCAGTTGCGCGACCTGGATGAAGACGTGCGTCTGGGCCCGAGCACCGGCTGCATCGTGGACGCGGCCGTGGCCCGTGGCATTCCCTACAGCCGCATGACCGAAGGCAGCATGGTGCGCTTTGGCTGGGGCAGCAAACAGCGGCGCATCCAGGCCGCCGAAATGGACACCACCAGCGCCATTTCCGAAGCCATTGCACAGGACAAGGACCTGACCAAGAAACTGCTGGCCGCCGCCGGTGTGCCCGTCCCCATGGGACGCGAGGTGCGGGATGCGGAAGACGCCTGGGCCGCCGCCTGCGAGATCGGCCTGCCCGTAGTGGTCAAGCCCAACGACGGCAACCAGGGCAAGGGAGTCACCGTCAACATCACCACCCAGGAACACCTGCTGAAGGCCTACGCCATAGCCACGCAGTTCCGCGATGACATCCTGGTGGAGCGTTACATGCCCGGCAACGATTTCCGCCTGCTGGTGGTGGGCAACAAGCTGGTGGCCGCGGCCCGCCGCGACCCACCCACGGTGGTGGGCGACGGCGTCCACACCATCACGCAACTGGTGGACCAGGTGAACCTGGACCCGCGTCGCGGCAGCGGGCATTCCACGTCGCTGACCAAAATCCGTATTGACGACATTGCCCGCTCCTGCCTGGCAACCCAGGGCGTGACCGCCGATGACATTCCCG
>JBAQKO010000175.1:0-9242 GCA_049301075.1 Rhodoferax sp. | reverse complement strand
TCGCTGCTGGACTTCATCGACGATTTCACCCAGCGCTTTCCGAAGTGCATGGAGGAATACCACACGCTGCTCACCGATAACCGCATCTGGAAGCAGCGCACGGTCAATATCGGCGTGGTAACACCCGAGCGCGCCCTGAACATGGGTTTTTCCGGTCCCATGTTGCGTGGCTCCGGTATTGCCTGGGATTTGCGCAAGAAGCAGCCGTACGACGTGTACGACCAGATGGATTTCGACATCCCGGTGGGCAAGACGGGCGATGTGTACGACCGCTACCTGGTCCGCGTGGAAGAGATGAAGCAGTCCAATCGCATCATCAAGCAGTGCGTGGACTGGTTGCGCGCCAACCCGGGTCCGGTCATTACCGACAACCACAAGGTTGCCCCGCCGTCACGCGAAGCCATGAAGACCAGCATGGAAGAGCTGATTCACCACTTCAAGCTGTTCTCCGAGGGTTTCCATGTGCCCGAAGGAGAGGCCTATGCGGCAGTCGAGCATCCCAAGGGCGAGTTCGGCATCTACCTGGTCAGTGACGGCGCCAACAAGCCGTACCGCATGAAGATCCGTCCGCCAGGATTTGCCCATTTGGCCGGCCTCAATGAAATGGCCAGCGGTCACATGATTGCCGACGCGGTGTCGATTATCGGCACCATGGATATTGTTTTTGGAGAGATTGATCGATGATCTCTGAAGCTACCCAAGCGCGCTTCGCCAAAGAAGTCGCCAAGTACCCCGCGGAACAGAAACAGTCTGCGGTGATGGCCTGTCTGTCCATTGTCCAGCAAGAGCTGGGCTACGTGAGCGCAGACAGTGAGAAGGCGGTTGCGGAATACCTGGGCATGCCGCCCATGGCAGTCCACGAAGTCACCACCTTCTACAACATGTACAACCAGAAGCCGGTTGGCAAGTACAAGCTCAATGTGTGCACCAATCTGCCGTGTCAGCTGCGCGATGGTGTCAAGACCCTCCAGTATCTGGAGCAGAAGCTGGGCATTTCCATGGGTGAAACCACCCCGGATGGCCTGTTCACGCTGCAGCAAAGCGAGTGTCTGGGTGCCTGCGCCGATTCGCCGGTGCTGCTGGTGAACGACCGTTCCATGTGCAGCTTCATGACGTCCGACAAGATCGACCAGCTGGTGGACGGCCTGCGCGCGGCGGGAGACAAGCCATGAGCGCACAAAACATCCTGTCGCAATTCCGGGCTACCGGTGTTCAGACCTGCTTTCATGACAGGCATATCAACCCGCAAATCTACGCGGGATTGAACGGTTCCAACTGGCGGCTGAAGGACTACGAAGCCCGTGGCGGCTACCAGGCCCTGCGCAAGATTCTGGGCCAGGATGGCGGCGAGGGGCTGACCCAGGACCAGGTCATTGCCACGGTCAAAGAGTCGTCGCTGCGCGGACGGGGTGGTGCGGGTTTCCCGACCGGCCTGAAGTGGAGTTTCATGCCCCGTCAGTTTCCAGGCCAGAAATACCTGGTCTGCAACTCCGACGAGGGTGAGCCCGGTACCTGCAAAGACCGCGACATTCTGCAGTTCAACCCGCATATCGTGATCGAAGGCATGGCCATTGCGGCCTATGCCATGGGCATCACGGTGGGATACAACTACATCCACGGCGAAATCTTCTCCGCCTACGAGCGTTTTGAAGAGGCGCTGGAAGAAGCCCGGGCTGCCGGTCTGCTCGGAAATAACATCCTCGGCAGCAACTTCAGCTTCCAGCTGCATGCGGCGCACGGTTTCGGTGCCTACATCTGCGGCGAGGAAACGGCGCTGCTGGAATCGCTGGAAGGCAAGAAGGGCCAGCCCCGCTTCAAGCCGCCGTTTCCGGCCAGCTTTGGCCTGTACGGCAAGCCCACCACGATCAACAACACCGAGACGTTTGCTGCGGTGCCATGGATCATTCGCAATGGCGGTCAGGCTTACCTGGAATGTGGCAAGCCCAACAATGGCGGTACCAAGATTTACTCCATCAGTGGTGACGTGGAGCGTCCGGGCAATTACGAGATTCCCATGGGGACGCCTTTCTCCAAGCTGCTGGAACTGGCAGGTGGCGTGCGCGCAGGCCGGCAGCTCAAGGCGGTGATCCCGGGCGGATCTTCGTCGCCGGTATTGCCGGCTTCCGTCATCATGGAATGCACCATGGACTACGATTCCATCGCCAAGGCGGGGTCCATGCTGGGTTCTGGTGCCGTCATCGTCATGGACGATACGCGCTGCATGGTCAAGGCCCTGCAGCGTTTGAGCTATTTCTACATGCACGAGTCCTGCGGGCAGTGCACCCCCTGCCGCGAAGGCACGGGCTGGTTGTCGCGCATGGTGGACCGTATTGAAAATGGCCAGGGCCGTGCCAGTGACATGGATCTGCTGGACAACGTGGCGGAAAACATCCAGGGGCGCACCATCTGCGCACTGGGCGACGCGGCAGCCATGCCGGTGCGCGCCATGATCAAGCATTTCCGGCACGAATTTGAGTACCACGTTGAGCACAAGACCTGTATGGTCCCGGCTCACGTTTGAGCGAGTCCCAAGATGATTGAAATCGAACTCGACGGCAAAAAGGTTGAAATCACCGAAGGCAGCATGGTCATGCATGCGGCTGAGAAGGCGGGCACCTACATTCCTCATTTCTGTTACCACAAGAAACTCAGCATTGCGGCGAGCTGCCGCATGTGCTTGGTGGATGTGGAAAAAATGCCCAAGCCCATGCCCGCTTGCGCGACGCCGGTTACCCAGGGCATGGTGGTGCGTACCAAGAGCGACAAGGCCATCAAGGCCCAGAAGTCGGTCATGGAGTTTCTGCTGATCAACCACCCGCTGGATTGCCCCATTTGCGACCAGGGTGGCGAATGCCAGTTGCAGGACCTAGCAGTGGGTTACGGCGCTTCGGCCTCGCGTTACGAGGAAGAAAAGCGCGTGGTGGCCCACAAGGACGTGGGGCCCCTGATTTCCATGGAGGAAATGAGCCGTTGCATCCACTGCACACGCTGCGTGCGTTTCGGGCAGGAAGTAGCCGGCGTGATGGAGTTGGGCATGTCCAACCGCGGCGAACATGCCGAGATCGAAACCTTTGTCGGCAACTCGGTGGACTCCGAATTGTCGGGCAACATGATTGATATTTGCCCCGTCGGTGCGCTGACCAGCAAGCCGTTCCGCTACAGCGCCCGGACTTGGGAATTGTCGCGTCGCAAGTCGGTCAGCTCCCACGATTCCACGGGCGCCAATGTGATTGTTCAGGTCAAGAACAACAAGGTCATGCGCGTGGTGCCCCTGGAAAACGAGGCCGTCAACGAGTGCTGGATTGCCGACCGCGACCGTTTCTCCTACGAGGCGCTCAACAGCGATGAGCGTCTGACCCAGCCGATGCTCAAGCAGGACGGGAAATGGACCACGGTGGATTGGCAGACCGCGCTGGAATATGTGGCCAACGGGCTGCAGCACGTCAAGGCCGACCACGGCGCTGGCGCCATCGGCGCACTGGTGAGCCCCCACAGCACGCTGGAAGAGCTGTACCTGACGGGTGCGCTGGTGCGTGGCCTGGGCAGTGAGAATATCGATTACCGTCTGCGCAATGCCGAGTTTGACACCGCTTCCGGTGGTGCCCGTTACCTGGGTACCTCCATTGCGGCCCTGTCGCAATTGCAGCGGGTGCTGGTGGTGGGTTCGAATTTGCGCAAGGACCATCCCCTGTTTGCCCAGCGTATCCGCCAGGCAGCCCGGGTGGGTTGTGTCGTCAGCACCGTGAGTGCTGTGCCGGTCGACTGGGCTATGCCGGTCGCCCATACCTCGGTGGCCCCGTCCGCACAGTGGGTGCAGGCGTTGGCCGACATCGCTGTGGCGGTGGCGGCTGAAAAGGGTGTTGCCGCTCCGGTCGCCGGAACCGCAACCCCGGTGGCGCAGGCCATCGCCAAGTCCTTGCTGGGCGGTGAGCGCAAGGCGGTTTTGCTGGGCAATGCGGCGGCGCACCACGCGCGTGCTTCCAGCCTGCTGTCGCTGGCCAACTGGATTGGCGAGCAGACGGGCGCTACGGTGGGCTTCCTGACCGAAGCTGCCAATACGGTGGGCGCCCAGCTTGCGGGCGCCGTACCTGGCCAGGGTGGTCTCCACGCTGGTCAGATGTTGGCCGGTGGCCTGAAGGCAGCGTTCCTGCTGAACAACGAACCCGAGTTTGACTCGGCGGCGGGTGCTGCTGCAGCCAAGGCTTTGGGGCAGTGCGAGATGGTTGTGACCCTGAGCCCGTTCAAGGCCAATATGGAGTTCAGCGACGTCCTGTTGCCGATTGCGCCATCCACGGAAACGTCGGGAACTTTTGTGAACGCCGAAGGACGGGTGCAGGGCTTTCACGCCGTGGTCAAGCCGCTGGGCGAGACCCGTCCGGCGTGGAAGGTCTTGCGTGTGCTGGCCAACCTCCTGGAATTGCCAGGATTCGCATTTGAATCCTCGCAGGACGTGCTGGTCCACATGCACGCCGACAACGGGGGCGTGCCCGCGCAGGTTCCGGCTGAACGCCTGAGCAATAGCTGCCGGGTCGCTGTCGACCTGTCCGCGTGTGCGACGGAGCCGGCGGTAGCAGGCATTTATCAACTCGATGGCATTGTGCGACGCGCGACATCGCTGCAGCTGACGGCTGACGGGCGTGCCGCTACGCAAACGCAGACTGCTCAGGAGACGCTGGCATGATTGACACGTGGTACAACGCCGGCATGGGACTGGTGTCCGCCGTATGGTGGACGGGCGTCGCTTGGCCCATCATCTGGACGCTTATCAAGATTGTGGCCGTGGTGCTGCCGTTGATGGGCGCTGTGGCTTACACAACGCTGTGGGAGCGAAAGTTGCTGGGCTGGATGCAGGTTCGCATTGGCCCCAACCGGGTAGGCCCCTGGGGATTGCTGCAGCCCATTGCGGACGCGCTGAAGTTGCTGGTCAAGGAAATTCTGGTTCCGACCGCTGCCAGCAAGGGGCTCTTTTTTATTGGTCCCATCCTGACCATCATGCCGGCCATGGCCGCGTGGGCAGTCATCCCTTTTGGCCCGGAAGTGGTACTGGCCAATGTCAACGCCGGTTTGCTGCTGGTGATGGCCATCACGTCCATGGAAGTGTATGGCGTGGTCATCTCTGGTTGGGCAGCCAATTCCAAATACTCCTTCTTGGGTGCCATGCGCGCTTCAGCCCAGATGGTGAGCTATGAAATCGCCATGGGTTTTTGCCTGGTGGTGGTGCTGATGGTGTCGGCCAGCATGAACATGACGGACATCGTCACCAGCCAAGGCAAGGGGCAATTCGCGCAAATGGGTCTGGGTTTCCTGTCGTGGAACTGGCTGCCCCTGTTGCCGATTTTTGTGGTGTACGTAATCTCCGGTCTGGCTGAAACCAACCGTCACCCGTTTGACGTGGTTGAGGGTGAAGCCGAAATCGTGGCGGGCCACATGGTGGAGTACTCGGGCATGTCCTATGCCATGTTCTATCTGGCAGAGTACGCCAACATGTGGTTGGTGTCCATTCTGGCCAGCACCATGTTCCTGGGTGGCTGGTTGTCGCCGGTTGCCGCTCTGGACTGGATTCCGGGCTGGATCTGGCTGGGTATCAAGACCTTCGCCATCGTTAGCCTGTTCATCTGGGTTCGGGCCACGTTCCCCCGTTTCCGTTACGACCAGATCATGCGTCTGGGTTGGAAGGTGTTCATCCCCGTCACGCTGGTGTGGCTGGTGGTCGTGGGCGCCTGGATGCAAACCTCCTTCAACATCTGGAAGTAAGAGGTCCCAACCATGTCTTCAAACAACGCAGTCCGTATGCCCTCTGCTTTCTCGCTCAAGGATTTTCTTTACAGCTTTCTGCTGGTGGAATTGTTCAAGGGTCTTGCACTGACTGGCCGGTATACGTTTCGCCGCAAGGTAACCGTACAGTTCCCTGAGGAAAAGACACCTCTGTCGCCCCGTTTTCGCGGGTTGCACGCTTTGCGCCGTTATGAAAACGGTGAGGAGCGCTGCATTGCCTGCAAGCTGTGCGAGGCAGTGTGCCCAGCCATGGCTATCACCATCGAGTCCGACCAGCGGGCAGACGGTTCCCGCCGTACCACGCGCTACGACATCGATTTGACTAAGTGCATTTTCTGTGGTTTTTGCGAAGAGAGCTGCCCGGTGGATTCCATCGTGGAGACGCACATTCTGGAATACCACGGAGAGAAGCGCGGAGATCTGTATTTCACCAAGGACATGCTGTTGGCCGTGGGCGATCGCTACGAAAGCGAAATCGCCGCCAACAAGCAGGCAGATGCCAAATACCGCTGATCCGTCGCAAGAAAGAGTTTGAATCATGAGTATTACGGCAGGTTTGTTTTATCTGTTTTCGGCGGTGCTGCTGTTCGCGGCCTTCCGCGTCATCACGGCGCGCAATCCGGTTCACGCAGCCCTGTTTCTGGTGCTGACCTTTTTCCAGGCGGCCATGATCTGGATGCTCCTGAAGGCGGAGTTCCTGTCCGTCACGCTGGTGCTGGTCTACGTGGGGGCGGTGATGGTGCTGTTCCTGCTCGTGGTGATGATGCTGGACATCGACGTGGAAGACATGCGCGTCGGTTTCTGGAAACATTTTCCGCTCGCAGCCATTGTGGGCGTGGTCATTGCGCTGGAAATGGCAGCCGTGTTGATGGGGGGCTTCCGCGTGGTCGACGAGTCCCCGGCTGTCGCCGCCGTGCTGCCTGGTGCGGCGCAGCTGTCCAACACCAAGCAGCTGGGCAAGCTGCTGTACACCCAGTACCTGTACCCGCTTGAAGTGGCTGCGGCCATCCTGCTGGTGGCCATGTTCGCGGCCATCGCTTTGACCTTGCGTGCACGCAAGGACAGCAAGTACGTGAGCCCGGGCGATCAGGTCAGGGTCAAGGCGCGGGATCGCATGACCGTCATAAAAATGGCTGCAACCCAGGCGGCAGTTGCCGAGCCGGTTGCAGCTCCCACCCAAGCGGAGACAAAAGCATGACGCTGACACTTGGACACTTCCTCTCGCTGGGCGCCATGCTGTTTGCGCTGTCGGTGGTTGGTATTTTTTTGAATCGTCGCAACCTGATCGTGTTGTTGATGGCCATTGAACTCATGTTGCTGGCAGTCAACACCAATTTCGTCGCGTTTTCCTACTACCTGCATGACATGCACGGTCAGATCTTCGTGTTTTTCATACTGACGGTTGCCGCCGCAGAGTCCGCAATCGGGCTCGCGATACTGGTGCTGCTGTTCCGGAACAAGTCCGGCATCAGTGTGGATGAACTCAATACGCTCAAGGGTTAATCAAGATGAGTCAAACCCTGTCTGCTTCTACGTTGTTGGCGGTGCCTCTCGCGCCGTTGCTGGGCTCGGTGCTGGCCGGCGTTTTTGGTACCCGCTTTGGCGGGAACCGGATCGGTCGCAGCGCCAGCCACTCCCTGACGATTCTGGGCGTGCTGGTGGCCTTCGTCATTTCTGCCATGACCCTGAAGTCCGTCGTGCTGGATGGCGCGCGCTTCAATGAAACCCTCTACACCTGGATGGTGGTGGGTGGCCTCAAAATGGAGATCGGCTTCCTGGTGGATGGCCTGACGGCCATGATGATGTGCGTGGTGACCTTCGTGTCCCTGATGGTGCACCTGTACACCATTGGCTACATGCACGAGGACAAAGGCTACAACCGCTTCTTCTCCTACATCTCGCTGTTTACCTTCTCCATGCTGATGCTGGTGATGAGCAACAACATGCTCCAGCTGTTCTTTGGCTGGGAAGCCGTGGGCTTGGTGTCCTATTTGCTGATCGGCTTCTGGTTCAACAAGCCAACGGCCATTTTCGCGAACATGAAGGCGTTCCTGGTCAACCGGGTCGGCGATTTCGGCTTCATCCTGGGTATTGGCCTGATCGCTGCCTTCGCCGGAACGCTGAACTACACCGAAACCTTCGCCAAGTCGGCGGAGCTGGCGGCGTTGAGCTTCCCGGGAACCGACTGGATGCTGGTTACGGTTATCTGCATCTGCCTGTTCATTGGTGCCATGGGCAAGTCAGCGCAGTTTCCCCTGCACGTCTGGCTGCCCGATTCCATGGAAGGTCCCACACCCATCTCCGCGCTGATTCACGCCGCAACGATGGTGACTGCGGGCATTTTCATGGTGGCGCGGATGTCACCGCTGTTTGAGCTCAGCGATACCGCCCTGAACTTCATCATGGTCATCGGCTCCATCACGGCGCTGTTCATGGGATTCCTGGGCATCATCCAGAACGATATCAAGCGGGTCGTTGCGTACTCCACCCTGTCACAGCTGGGGTACATGACGGTTGCTCTGGGCGCATCGGCTTACTCGGTGGCCGTGTTCCATCTGATGACCCACGCTTTCTTCAAGGCCCTGTTGTTCCTTGCGGCCGGCTCGGTGATCATGGGTGTGCACCACAACCAGGACATTCGCTGGATGGGTGGTCTGCGCAAGTACATGCCCATCACATGGATGACCTCGCTGTTGGGCTCGTTGGCCCTGATTGGCACGCCGTTCTTCGCCGGTTTCTATTCCAAGGACAGCATCATTGAAGCCGTTTTGGAAAGCCACCTGCCTGCGGCTGGTTTCGCGTCTTTTGCCGTGCTGGCCGGCGTGTTCGTGACCGCCTTCTATTCTTTCCGGATGTATTTCCTGGTGTTCCACGGCAAAGAGCGCTTTGACCAGAACCCTGATGCCCACCACGGCCACGACGATCACCACGACGACCATGGTGCGCACCACGGCCCGCACGAGTCCCCTTGGGTGGTGACGGTCCCCTTGATTCTCCTGGCCATTCCGTCGGTTGTGATCGGATTCCTGACAATCTCCCCCATGTTGTACGGCGACTTTTTCAAGGACGCCATCTTCATCAACCTGGAGAAGCACCCCGCGATGGAAGAAATGGCCCATGCATTCCATGGCCCCGTGCAGATGGCACTGCATGCCGTGTCAACCTTGCCTCTGTGGCTCGCTCTGGGCGGAGTTGCCTTGGCGTACTACATGTACATGGTCAACCCGGCCCTGCCGGCCGCAATCAAGCGCAAGGCCATGCCGATCTTCAACCTGCTTGAGAACAAGTATTACCTGGACTGGATCAATGAAAACATCCTGGCCCGGGGCGCGCGCCTGCTGGGCACCGGCCTGTGGAAGTTCGGCGACCAGACCGTCATTGACGGCGTGATGGTGAACGGTTCATGGAAACTGGTTGGGCTGGTTTCGGGCGTCGTGCGCAAGGTACAGACCGGATACCTGTACCAC
>JBAQKO010000174.1:0-3371 GCA_049301075.1 Rhodoferax sp. | reverse complement strand
GGGCATGGCCGGTGCGGGCCGTGCGGCTGCGGTGCGCTTGTCGGGTGCCGGTGTGGCGGGCTTTGCCGGTGGCGCGGCGGGTGTGGCCGGTGCGGCTGGCTTGACCACTTCGGCCACCGCTGCCGCCACGGGCGTGGCCTTGAGCGTGACGCGCTCCATGATCAGCCGGTGCGCGGTGGTGCCCGCCCGCCCGTAGCCGGAAAAATCGCAGTCAGGGCAGGATACCGACACGGTGCCCGTCTCGGCCTGTTTCACCGTCAGCACGTCGCCACAGCACAGACAGGGCATTTTCCCGATGGCTTTGGATACCTTCATGGCTGCGCCCCCTTGACTTCCTCAAGCTCTGCATTGATTGCCGCCAGCGCCTCCAAAATCGGGGCCATATATGCCCCCGCCATGGCTTTCACGTGCATGGGTGCCGCTGCCCATGCCCTTTGCGCCGCGTATAACGTGTCTGTCGTCACGTCCCGCGCTTTTTTCTGCTTCATTTTCGTTTTCCCCCGTACAGTTATTTACACGAGTCCAAGGGGCCAGGGGCTGCGCCCCCGTCCCATTGAATACCCTCCCAATGGCCAGCGTCACTTTTTTAACGATGGTCCACACATGCCGCGCCGATTCCACAATCACGCGCCGCACAGCTTTACCGCCCATCCAAATCATGTGAGCCGGTGTGTAGGTTTCCAATGTGCTGACGCCCACTGGCACGGGTGCCAATGGCTCCCCGTATTTGCTTTCTCCCGCTGGCTGTACCTTCTCCACTCTGATGGCGTAGGCCCGCCCACAATGCGGCCCGCCCTGGGCCTGCACGTAGGCGTCCCACTGCGCCCCCTTGACGGCCTGCTGCTGGCTGTCGCTCAGGTTGTCCAGTGCCTTGGTTTTGTTGACGGCCCGATGCGCGGCGATCAGGTGCGCGGGCGCATTGGCCGGCACGTCCTTTACGCGGCGCAGTTCGCGCCATGGCCCGACGGGTGGCCCGCCGATCTGTTGAAATTGCCGGATGCGCCAGGTGCTGGCCCAGGTTTCCACCCGGTGACTGGTTTCGATGGCGTCATTGCCGATCAAATCCTTATCCAGCCGGTAGCCGTCGATATTCTTGGCTACGTACTTGGCGATATATCCAGCTGCACTGCCCCGTCCTTTGTCAATTGGCTTGAAATCGCAACGGTGATTTTTCGCCCCGCGTTCCGTGCGATCCGCGCCCGCTCCCAATGCATAACGTCGCACCAGTGCGCAAAATCGACGTACCGCATCCCTCTGGCTGTCGCCTGGAAACTTGGGGTCAATAAACACCAGAAGGTGCCAATGGGGTGTGCCATCGTGGTTCGGTTCTGCAATCCGAAAGCCGTACTGATGCATTCCGCGACGTGCGAGAGCGGCCCGAATCCGGCTCCAGACTTTGGCAAGGTGTTTTTGTGCGTCATGGGGTAGGGTTCCGTCATAGGTAGGGTTTTCTCGTACGCCCCCGCCCTTGCGGGTGGCCCATTTGTGCATCCGGCTCGGGCAGGTCATGGTCATGAATAGACCGACGTGGCCCAGGTCATCCGCGATGCGTTCAAACCCGGCAATGCGGGTCATAAGCTCTGCGCGGCGGATAGCTTTGTTGGCCGGCCCCTTGGCGGCGAGTTCGGCCAGGGTGAACTCCTGCCCGTCCTCATTGGTGGCGGTGGTGGCCTCCAGCGCGGCGGCGTTGCGCTCGTTCTGCTGCGCCCGTCGCATCACACTCTCATTGCTCACGTAGGGGTCGCGGGCCTTGTTCACGTAGCCCAGGCCGATTGCCGCTCCCTCCACCTGGGTGGCGTGGACGCCGCGCAGCTTGCGGCGCCACCATTGGGCATCCTTCATGCGGGCGATGGCGGGCAAGTCCTCTACGTGCGTCCCGCTGGCCTCGGGCTCCAGTAGCCAACGGTACAGGGGCGGCGTGATGCCGTGCCCCTCTGCAATGCGTGCCATTGCGAATCTGCGCATTGTGGGGCTGCGCATTAGGGGGGTCTCTGGAACCCCCACCCCAAATACAGGATTAAAGCGGTATGGCCCCGGCTTTTGTCCGGCCATGGTGGCGGTATCCAGCTCGGCGCAACGCCTTGCCAGTTCGTCCGCCGCCCTGCAAATGTCGCTGTCGTTGGCGTCCAGCGGCAGGCGCACGACCTCCAGGCGTTCTATCAACTTGCGCAGTTCCAGGTTGGCCGTGCGCTCGGCCTGGACGCTGGCGATAAAGTCACCTTTGGCATGGGCGCGGATCTGCTGTTGCCAGCGGCCCATAAGGCGCGATTCCCACCGGGGCGGCAATTCCCCGGTGAGGCGCGTAGCCCATTCCTGTGATGACTCCAGGCGCATCAGACTGTCAGCGTCAGGCAGTCAGGCGGCACAAAAAGGGTTTTCGGCCCTTCCTGCTGCTGGCACACGACCATCACGAAGCCGTTATTCCAGCCTGTTACCTCTCCCCGCCAGCCGTCCACGAAGGCGAAAAATTCCCGCCATTGCGCACCCTTCGGAGTGACCATTACCTTGTCGTGCACCTGGAACATTTCAGCGGCCCAGGAATTGCAGGCTGGTATCCGCGAAGTGCTGCGGCTCGGCCACCAAGTCCAGCTTGACCTCGTTCATGTTGCCTTCGGCCTTGACCACGATGCCGGCCAGCCCTTCATATGTTTCGTCGGCTCCGATCACCTTCACCAAATCGTTAACTTGCATTTTTCTATCTCCAGAATTTGCCGGGGGACCGCCCCGACGGCGGGCCTTTTCAGGCGAATTCGTCCGGCTCGAAATAGCGCACCGTGCGGCGCATTCCGTAGTGGTGTGTTCGTGTTCTTGCGGCCATGGCGGCGCGGGCCTGGGCTTCGTAGTTGAGCCGCGCCGCTTCGCTGTTGGCCTGCTGCTCGGTGGTGCATTCGCAGACCAACATGCAGACGCCCAGGCCGGCGTGGTAATAGGCCACGCACGGGCCTACGGTTTCATGGTTGGTGGCGAAGTGGTGCAACATTACCGCGCCGCCTGTACCGCGTTGCGCACGGCCATGGTTTCAAGGGCCTGCTCGATGCCGAAAATCAGCGCCCCACACTGGTCTGGTGTTAGTGCCACGCCCTGTAGGTATTCGCTACCCACCGTCGCCGCTGGAAAAATTGTTAAGTCAACACCGCCCCCCCCGAGCGACGGACGCACAACTATTTCCTTTTCTCTGGAAATTTTGATGGTTGTTCTCATGCGCTTACTCCCTCCCTTACCGCATCGCTTCCTTTGGAAAAGGTAGAAGCGACTCGCTCAGACTCGGCATACAGCGCGGCCCGTACACGGTCCAATTGCCATTGTTTTTCAGTTCGGCATGCGGCGTAGGCGTCGGCGTCGGCGGCGTCGGCGTCGGCGGCGGCGTAGGC
>JBAQKO010000173.1:0-4714 GCA_049301075.1 Rhodoferax sp. | reverse complement strand
GGAGTGCCGGCGCGCGTGAGCGAGGCGCTGGCCGAGCCGGCCTTGCCGGCGGTGCCGGTACCCGCTGAACCGCGACTGGACCTGCTGGTGAACAATGCACAGGCGCGCGATGTGTTTCTGGCCATCGTGGCCGATACGCGCTACAGCATGCTGATGCACCCCGACGTCAAAGGCACGCTGTCGGTCACCCTGCGCGGCGTGACGGTGACCGAGGCACTGGAAGCCATCCGGGATGTCTATGGCTACGATTTCAGGATTGAGGGGCGGCGCATCACGATTTATGCCCCCACCCTGCAGACCCGGGTGTTCACGGTCAACTATCCCACGTCGCAGCGCACCGGCAACAGCGAGTTGCGGGTGTCCTCGGGCGCCGGGCAGCAAACCACCAATGGCGGTGCGAGCACCGCCGGTACACCAGGGACGGGTGGCACCACCCAGCAGCCGGAAAGCAGCCGGGTCGCCACCTCGTCCAAGACCGATTTCTGGGCCGAGTTGACCGGTGCCGTGCGGGGCCTGGTGGGCGAGGGACCGGGGCGCAGTGTCATCACCAGCCCGCAGGCCGGCATCATGGCCGTGCGTGCCATGCCGGAGGAACTGCGGCAGGTCGACAAATTCCTGAAGGCGGCGCAAATTGCGGTGGAGCGCCAGGTCATGCTGGAGGCCAAGGTGGTCGAGGTGGAACTGCGCGATGGTTTCCAGAGCGGGGTGAACTGGGGCGCGTTCAATGTCGAAGGCGGAACCACCGTGGCGGCCGGGGTGCTGGGCAGCGGCGTAGCGAACAGCAATGCCCTGCTGCAGGGTGGTAACACGGTGTTGCCGGGCGTCGTGTCCGTGCCTTCCGTGGCAACCGGTGGCGGCCTGTTCGGCCTGGCCCTGGCCACCACGCAGTTCGGAGCCGTCCTGGGCTTCCTGGAAACGCAGGGCGATGTGCAGACCCTGTCGAGCCCGCGCGTGGCCACGCTGAACAACCAGAAGGCGGTGCTCAAGGTCGGGACCGACGATTTTTACGTGACCAGCGTGACCGGCGGCACCGTTACCAATGGCACCAGCACGGCAGCCGGAACGACCACGCTGCCCACGGTGTCGCTCACCCAGTTTTTCTCGGGCATTTCGCTGGACGTGACACCCCAGGTGGACGAAGGGGTCAATGTCACGCTGCATGTGCACCCGTCGGTGACCACGGTCACGGAAAAAACCAAGCAGGTGGATCTGGGTAGCGTGGGCAACTTCCGCCTGCCCCTGGCGTCCAGCAGTGTCAACGAAACCGACACCATGGTGCGCATTCCGGATGGCCGTATTGTTGCCATCGGGGGCCTGATGCAGATGGACTCCAGCCGCAATGCCTCCGGCCTGCCGGGCACCACCAGCATACCGGTCCTGTCTTCGCTGTTTGGCAACAAGGCCGTCATGGGACGCAAGAAAGAAGTGATCGTTCTGATCAAGCCCACCATCATCCGCACCGCAGACGACTGGGAGGCGCAGAACCGGCGCGCGCGCTCGGCGCTGGACGACATGGACGCCACCCGTGCACGCGTGATCCGCATGGACGGCAGCGGGGACCGGGCCGCCTCCGACAGTTTGGCGAAGTAATGTACCGGGGGTATTTTTCGCTGCGCGAGGCCCCGTTCTCGATCACGCCGGACACCGCGTTCTTCTATCCCCACGAGAGTGCCCAGGCGGCGCTCAACACCCTGCTGGTGGCACTGCGCAGCGGCGAGGGGTTCCTGAAAATCGTGGGGGAAGTGGGCTGCGGCAAGACGGTGCTGTGCCGCCAGTTGCTCAATACGCTGCAAGGCGAATGCGTGACGGCCTATATTCCCAATCCCGACATGGGCCCGGACGACTTGCTGATGGCGCTGGCGCTGGAGCTCAACATCCAGCTCACGCCACCCATCAGCCGCCACAGCGTGCACCATGCCCTGCGTGAATGCCTGTTGCGCCACGCCGAGGCGGGCCGCAACGTGGTGGTTTGCATCGACGAGGCGCAGGCCATTCCGCTGCGCACGGTGGAGAGCCTGCGCCTGCTGTCCAACCTGGAGACCGAAAAACGCAAGCTTCTGCAACTGGTGCTGCTGGGCCAGCCCGAGCTCGACGCCAAGCTGGCCCGCCCGGAAATCCGCCAGCTGCTGCAGCGCATCACCTTCAGCGAATACCTGGGCCCCATGCACAACGACCGTGTGCCGCTCTACCTGGCGCACCGTTTGGCCACGGCAGCTATCGACGGCAACACCGATATCCAGCTCTTTGAGCCCGCTGCTGCCAGGGCCATTGCTGCTTTCAGCGGGGGGGTGCCGCGCCTGGTCAATGTGCTGGCGCACAAGTGCCTGATGCTGGCCTTTGGCGAGAATGTGCACCGCGTCACCCTGGCGCATGTGCAACTGGCGGCCAAGGACACCCCCGGTGTGCGCCCCCGCGTGCCGTGGTGGCGCCGTGGGTGGCCCCTGCGCCGCCCGCGCCGGGCCGCAGTGGAACGTGATACGGGGAGCAAGCTGTGAGCGTGATCAACAAGATGCTGCGGGATCTGGATCAGCGGCAAACGGCCAATCGGGCGGTTTCCAGTGTGACGGTGCCGGCGCCGCACGCTGCGCTGCGCCGGGGAACGGCCAGCGTGCCCCCCGCGTCCTCTACGTCCGCTGCGCCCCGCGCCCGCTGGGTGTGGTGGCTGGCGCTGATGGTTACCGCAGCGGTATTGGCCCTTGCGTGGTGGTGGCAAACGGCAGGGCCTGTTGAGGCCCGCGTAGCGCCGGTGGCCGCCGTGCCGGCGCCGGTTGCCATGGTAGCCCAGGCTCCGGTGGTGGTGGCATCCGCACCGGTTGCGCAGCCGGTTGCCGCTGAACCGCCATCACCGGCGCCAACCCCGCTGGTTGCCACGCCCGTGGCGGCGCCAGCCGCTGTGGTGCCGGTGACGCCCAGCCGGTCGCCGGCAGCGACCGTGGATGACAAGCCCGCAGTGGCCTACAAAAAGGCACCGGTACCGGCGGCCGCGTCCCCCATGGTCTTGCGCATGGAATCGTCATTGCCCCCGCGCAGGGCGGCCAGCAGCGTGCCGGTCACGCCGGCTGCGATACCGCCCGTGCCGGAGGCGACCCCCGTGGCCCAACGCCAGCAGCAGGCCGGAGGGGACGCGATTGCCCAGGCGCAAAGCCTGTGGAATACCGGATCCCGCGATGCGGCGATCGACCTGATGCAGCAATCGGTGGCGGCGGCTGAACGCGCGGCGAAAGCCGGGGCCAATCCGGGCAGCGCGGCAGGCGGTACCCCGCTGCTGGTCCTGCTGGTGCGGGAAATGGCCCGCATGCAAATGGCGGAAGCCCGCTTTGGCGCCGTGTGGGAATGGCTCACCCGGCTGGAGCCGCTGCTGGGCAACCAGCCCGATTTATGGGCCGTTCGCGCCAATGCGGCGCAGCGCCTGGGGCGGCACCAGGATAGCGTGCACGCCTACATGGCGGCCTTGCAGTCCCGCCCCAACGAGCAGCGCTGGATGCTGGGCGCGGCCGTGTCCCTGGCGGCGCTGGGCCAGACGGGCAGCGCAGCCGATATGGCCGAGCGGGCCCGTGCCGCAGGCCCGATCAGCCGCGATGTGCTGATCTACCTGCGCCAGATGGGCGTCCCGGTTAAAGACCAATAAGACCGGTAGCATCCATTCTTGCTGCGCATGCAGCTATGAATTGTGTAGCAATCAGAGGGGCCGGTGCAGGGTCCGGCGGTACTGCATGGCCTCGGCCACATGGCTGACCTGGGTGCTGGGAGAGCCTGCCAGATCGGCGATGGTGCGCGCCACTTTCAGTGCCCGGTGGGTGCTGCGGGCCGACCAGCCCAGCCGCGTCGCGGCAACGTTCAGGAACTGAGCGGCATCGTGGTCAAGCTGCAGGTGGTGTTCGAGCTCCTGCCCCTGCAAGGCCTGGTTGGTGTGGCCTTGCCGTTCCAGCGCCCGTTGGCGGGCGGCGGTGCAGCGCGCCCGGATGTGTTCGGTGGCTTCGCCCGCCGGTGCGTTGAGCAGATCGGCGCTGGGCAGGGCGGGGACTTCCACATGCAGGTCGATGCGGTCAATCAGCGGCCCGCTGAGCTTGGCCTGGTAGCGCTGGATCTGGTCGGGCGTGCAGCGGCAGGCATGGGTGGCCGAACCCAGGTAGCCGCAGGGGCAAGGGTTCATGGCGCCAATGAGCTGGAAGCGGGCCGGGAACTCGGCGCGCCGGGCCGCGCGGGAGATGGTGATGCAGCCCGTCTCCAGCGGTTCCCGTAGGGCCTCCAGGGCGGCGCGGGGGAATTCGGGCATTTCGTCCAGGAACAGCACGCCGTGGTGGGCCAGTGAAATTTCGCCCGGACGGGGTGGAGATCCCCCGCCCACCAGGGCCACGGCGCTGGCGGAATGGTGCGGACTGCCGGTGGGGCGCTGCCCCCAGCTTTCCAGGGAGAAGCGCCCGCTCAGGGAGCGGATGGCCGCACTTTGCAGGGCTTCATCGGTCGACAGCGGTGGCAGCAGCCCGGCAAAGCGGTGGGCCAGCATGGACTTGCCGGAACCCGGTGGCCCGACCATCAGCAGGCTGTGTCCCCCGGCGGCGGCAATTTCGAGGGCGCGCTTGGCACCGGCCTGGCTCTTGACGTCGGCCATGTCGGGCACGCGCAGCGGGCGCTCGGGTGCGACGCTAGTGACGCGACTCCAGCCGTCGTCCGGGGTGGTGGTCGTTGCGGCCTGGGCTGCTTCACCCGGGAC
>JBAQKO010000172.1:0-5903 GCA_049301075.1 Rhodoferax sp. | reverse complement strand
TTGGTGGGCAGCATGGGAACCCTGGGGCTCATCACCGAAGTCTCGCTCAAGGTGCTGCCGGTGGTGCCGGCCGAGGCAACCCTGGTGTTCGAGCTGGACCAGACGCAGGCCCTGGACTGCCTGCACCGCTGGGGTGGACAACCGCTGCCGCTCAATGCCAGCTGCTGGGTACGGGATGACACCGCCCCCGGCGGCGCGCGCGACCTGCTGTTTGTGCGCCTGCGCGGCGCCGTGGCCGCCGTCGAGGCGGCATGCCGCACCATGCTGGCCGGGCAGCCCGGTACCCGCATGGACAACGCGCAGGCCTCGGGCGACTGGCAACTGTGCCGCAACCAGCAACTGCCCTTCTTCGCGCAACCACCGGCAGCGGGCCATGTGCTGTGGCGCCTGAGCGTAGCCCAGACCACCCCCGTGCTACCTCTACCTTGGCCGCAGCTGGTGGAGTGGCACGGTGGCCTGCGCTGGTTGTGGGCGCCGGTGGATGCCGGCGCACAGCTGCAGGCACTGGCCCGTGCGCACGGCGGTCACGCTACGCTTTTTGTAGCTCCTGACGCAGTATCTACGGGCGCTACAGCTCGATTTGCTGCCCAAAATTCGGCACTCATGGCGATCCAGCGCCGTCTCAAGGACACCTTTGACCCGCAGGGCATTTTTGGCCCTGGCCGGCTGTTTGATTTTTCCAGCGCCTCCCGCCATGCAAACCAATCTCGCCCCTGAGTACCAGAACACGCCCGATGGCCGCGCCGCCGAGGCCATCCTGCGCAAATGCGTGCACTGCGGGTTCTGCACGGCCACCTGCCCCACCTACCAGTTGCTGGGCGACGAGTTGGATGGCCCGCGCGGGCGCATCTACCTGATGAAGCAGGTGCTCGAAGGCGAAACGCCCACCCGCAAAACGCAGCTGCATCTGGACCGCTGCCTGACCTGCCGCAACTGCGAAACCACCTGCCCCAGCGGGGTGGACTACGGTCACCTGATCGACATCGGCCGTAAGCTGGTGGATGCCAAGGTGCCGCGCCCGGCCACGGAGAAGATGGTGCGCTGGGCGTTGAAGGAAGGTCTGCCGTCCCCCCTGTTCGGTCCCGCCATGCAACTGGGGCAACTGGTGCGCCCGCTGCTGCCGGCGGGCCTGAAAGCCAAGGTGCCCGCCCGGCAGGATGCCGGCGTCTGGCCCACGCGCACGCATGCCCGCAAGGCGCTCCTGCTGACGGGTTGCGCGCAGCCCAGCATGGGCCCCAACATCAACACGTCCACGGCCCGCGTGCTGGATGCCGCAGGCATCCAGACCGTGGTGGCCGCCCAGGCCGGCTGCTGCGGCGCCGTCAAGTTCCACCTGAACGACCAGGACGGTGGCAAGGCCGAGATGCGCGCCAACATCGACGCCTGGTGGCCCTACGTGCGCGATGGCGCCGTCGAGGCCATCGTCATGAATGCTTCGGGCTGCGGTGTCACGGTGAAGGAATATGGACACATCCTGCAGGACGATGCGGCCTACGCCGACAAGGCCCGGCGTATCAGCGCGCTGACCCGGGACCTGAGCGAACTGCTCCCCGAACTGGTGCCGGCGCTGAAGGCGGCGCAACCGGCGCTGGTGGGCGCGGTGGCGCGCACGGCCACGGCTTTGGCCTTTCACCCGCCGTGCACCCTGCAGCACGGCCAGAAGCTCAAAGGCGGCGTGGAGCAGTACCTGGGCGAGCTGGGGTTTTCCATCCAGACGGCGCGCTGCGAAGCCCACCTGTGCTGCGGCTCGGCCGGCACCTACAGCGTGCTCAACCCCACACTGGCGTACCAGTTGCGCGACCGCAAGCTGGGCCACCTGGACGCCTTGCAGCCGGACGTGATCGTTTCGGCCAACATCGGCTGCATCACCCACCTGCAAAGCGGCACCGAAACGCCGGTGAAGCACTGGGTGGAGGTGCTGGATGCGGCACTTGCTGCGGCGTGACGCCGTAGGAATTGTCTTGTTTACCTGGCCGTGAGTACCTGCCAGAATGATAAAAACGGCGGCCGGGGACTTGAGACAACTTGTGACGCGCCGACCGTTTTGTCTGACAGAACCGTCCTGAAAGGTCCACTGCGCATGAGAGGCTATCTCGATCGTTTGAATGGCTGGTTTCAATCGGCTCGGGCCGAACACGATAGCGTGTCCGACGAGGTGCTGATGATCAATATGCACCGACTCCGGTGGATGGCTTGCGTGGTGGCCTCGCTCACCTTGGTCTTGGGGGTGTCTTACTGGTTGGGCACGACAGGGGCGACGCCGCGCGAAGTGACCTGGGGCCGGTCGCATGCCTGGGCTGATTTCAGCATGGCCTTTGTTTTCACGCTGGTAGGCTGGGCCGCACACCATGTGCTCAAGCAGGGCCGCGTTAGGCCTGTGGCACAGGCGCTGGTCGTACTGACCGTTGGCTGGACGCTCGGGGTGACGATTGTGACGACCACGGTGGACCAAATGTTTTTGCCTGGCATTACCGCGTTTTTGTTTGGTAGCATCACCATCGGTGCCGTGCCCTTGATGCGCCCCAAGCTGTCATTGCCAGTCTTTGTGGGGGCCTACGTTGTGCTGTATTGCGCGCTGCCACTCACCCAGCATGACCCGGTGCTGCTGCAGCTTGGCCGGGTCACGGGGCTGGCGGCGGTCGTACTGAGTTTCTTTGTGTCAGTGGTGCTATGGCGCCAGTCCACCGCCGACATCTTGCGGCACCGGGCGCTTCAGCGCAGCAACGCCGCATTGACGGCCGAACAGAATGACCTGAAAGCGCGGACGCGACATGGCGACTGACCGTTTCCATCTCAGGGAGTGGTTTCAAACGGTGCGCAGTGAGCACGGCAGAGTGACCGACGCGGTCCTGATGGTCAACATGCACCGACTCCGGTTGATGGCGCTCGTGGTAAGTCCTCTGACCCTGGTTCTGGGAGCGTCTTATTGGCTGAGTGCCGCCGGCGGAGATTCGCAGGTGGTCGCCTGGAGCCATGCGCACGCCTGGGCCGACTTCACCATGGCCGGTGTTATGGCGCTGCTGGGGCTGGGGGCGCACTACGTGATCCGGTTGGGCCGCGCTGTACCTCTGGCGCACGGGTTGGTCCGTCTGAGCATTTTTTGGACCTTGGGGAGTACCGTTGCAACGAGCACATTGGATCAGTTGTACTCGCCTGGCATCACGGCCTTTCTATTCGGCAGCATCCTGATCGGGGCGGTGCCCCTGATGCGGCCCAGGCAGGCACTGCCCCTGTTTTTGGGTGCTTATGTTCTGCTGTATTACGCGCTGGCCCTGACCCAGCACGACCTGGCGTTACTGCATATTGGGCGGGTGAACGGTCTGGCGGCGGCGGTTTTGAGTTTCTTTGTTTCAGTGGTGTTGTGGCGTCAGTCGACCGCCAATATCCTGTTGCATATGGAACTCACGACCATCAACGATGCGCTCAAAAGCAGCAACGATGCTCTGGCTGCCAAGCAGGGTGAGCTGGAAATGCTGGCCCAACACGATGGCTTGACCGGCCTGTACAACCGAAGGGCGTTCACGCTGTTGGCGCAGGAAGAACTGGCTCGCGTCAGTCGCTATCCCGGCGATACGGCGATCCTCATGGCAGATATTGATTTTTTCAAAAAAGTCAACGACGTGTACGGGCATCCGGCGGGAGATGAAGTGCTCAGGCATATGGCCAATTGCCTGTCCCGCCATGTGCGCGGCAGCGACGTGGTGGCACGCATCGGTGGTGAGGAATTCATGGTGCTGCTGCCCCAGACGTCCGTCAAAGAGGCCTTCCTGTTGGCCGAAAAACTGCGCATCCAGGTACAGGACTCACCCGCGCAAGTGGGTGACCTGCATATATCCATTACAGCCAGCTTTGGAGTGACCGGAGTGGCTGCCGGGCAAACCGCCAGCGTTGATGAAATCTATACAGCAGCAGACAACGCCCTGTACGGTGCCAAGCACCAGGGGCGCAACCGGGTGGTCATGTGCGCGTTGGGCCAAACACTGCAACCTGAATCCGAAATTTCTCGAGGCGCGTGAAAAACGCAGGTCCGGGCGTCTGCCCAGGCAAGCGCGATGGGACGTGATCAGCCCGCCAGCACGGCTTCAATATCCCCGGCCAGGCTCTCGGGGGTGTCGGTCGGGGCATAGCGCGTGATGACCTGCCCGTCGCGGCCGACCAGGAACTTGGTGAAATTCCATTTGATCGCCTTGCTGCCCAGCAGCCCCGGGGCTTCCTTGGCCAGCCACTGGTACAGCGGGTGTGCGCCGGCTCCATTGACGTCGATCTTGGCCATCATCGGGAAACTCACGCCGTAGTTGAGCTGGCAGAAATCGGCAATCTCGTCGTTGCTGCCCTTGTCCTGCGCGCCGAACTGGTTGCAGGGAAAACCCAGCACCACCAGCCCCTTGGCGCCATAGGTTTTGTGCAGTGCTTCCAGTCCGGCGAACTGCGGCGTAAAACCGCAGGCGCTGGCGGTGTTGACGATCAACAGCGGCTTGCCCTGGTAGCGGCTCAGCGGCACAGACTTGCCGTCGATGGTGAGGGCTTCAAAGTCGTAAACGGAGGTCATGGGCAGGTCCGGGTTGCAGTGGTGAAGGGGCCACCTTAGCACCGGTGGAAAACACTTGCACCGGTGTGTTTTTGCTGGGAAGATAGTCGCACCATCAAGGTGCGTGTGCCGCCGGGCACCGCCCCCAAAAATACAAGGAGCCAAGGTGGTCATGGAAATCAGGCCCCCGCGGTGGTTGGACCGCATCCGGGCGCTTGCGCAAGCCTATCGGGCGGTGCAGGGCGAGGCCACCCGGGAGACGCTGCGGCGCTTTCGCGCCATGCTGCTCGGTGCCGTGCCCTTGCACGTCGCCCTGGCCTGGTGGTTTGGCCAATACCAGGCGCCCACAGGACAGCCGGAGATGCAGCGTTGGGCCAACGCCCTGAGCCCACTGCAGCTGGCCATGGCGGTCGTTCTGCTGCTGTTGGGCGCAGTAGCCCATGTCCTGCTGCGCCGCCAGTCGCGCGCCAGCCCGGGCGCGGTGGCCTTGCAGGCCGCGTTTTGCCTGGCGTACCTGGCGTTTGGTGCCCGTGCGGCCCTGCTGGATGTGGGCGTGGGCAACGGCATTGCCACCTTCATGCTGATTTGCGCCGGCGTTGCCGTGCTGTCGTTGATGCGGCCCGCACTGTCCTGCGCGGTTTTCGGCCTGGCTTTCCTGGTGTTCTGGCAGATGTTGCAAGGCGCCGGGCTGGACGCCCGGGTATTGCCCAGCCTGCAGGTCCAGGCCATTTCGGCCGTGCTGATGGCGCAGGTGGTGTCGGTCATCATCTGGCACCAGTACGCCGGCACGGTGGTGCTGCGCCGCCAGCTCAGCCGCAGCAACGCGGCGCTGGTGGCCAAGCAGCGGGAGCTGGAGTTCCTGGCCGAACGCGATGCGCTGACCGGTCTGTACAACCGGCGCGAGCTCATGCGTCTGGCCGAGTTTGAACTCAGCCAGGCGGCGCGCAGCTCCTTGAGCACCTGCCTGGTGATGGTGGACCTGGATTTTTTCAAGCGAATCAACGACCAGCATGGACACCCCGCTGGCGACGAAGTCCTCAAGCAGGTGGCCGCCCTCCTGAGTGCCGGGGTCCGGGCCAGTGACGTGGTGGCCCGCATGGGCGGAGAGGAGTTCATTGTCCTGCTGCCCAATACCCAGCCGGAAGGGGCCCTTGCCGTGGCGCAGAAGCTGCGCCAGACCCTGCGGGCACAGCCCCTGAAAGTGCCGGTGCAGGGGCACATGCTGCTGCTCCCGGTCACGGCCAGCTTTGGCGTCAGCGGTCTGGGGGCCAACCAGCGCGCGTCCGTGGACGCCCTGTACACGGCCGCTGACCAGGCCCTGTACGCGGCCAAGCAGCAGGGCCGCGACCGCGTGGACTACGCCGCGCCGCAGGTG
>JBAQKO010000171.1:0-1506 GCA_049301075.1 Rhodoferax sp. | reverse complement strand
GTGTTTGACTGGCCGGCGTTCGACGCCTGGCTGGCCCGCCTGGAGGCGGCGGAGCTGGTGGCACTGGATACCGAGACCAACTCGCTCGACGAGATGGTGGCCGAGATTGTGGGCATCTCCTTCAGCGTGCAGCCCGGCGCGGCCGCCTACATTCCACTGGCCCACAACTACCCGGATGCGCCCACCCAGCTGCCGCGCGACGCGGTGCTGGCGCGGCTCAAGCCCTGGCTGGAAAACCCGGCGGCGAAAAAGCTGGGCCAACACATCAAATACGACCGCCACGTGTTTGCCAACCACGGCATTGAGGTGCAGGGCTACGCGCACGACACCATGCTGCAAAGCTACGTGCTGGAAGTCCACAAGCCGCATGGACTGTCCAGCCTGGCCGAGCGCCACCTGGGACGCAGCGGCATCAGCTTTGAAGACCTGTGCGGCAAGGGCGTGCACCAGCTGACCTTCAACCAGGTCGAGATTGCCAAGGCCGCCGAGTACTCGTGCGAAGACTCGGATCAGACGCTGGATGTGCACCAGACCCTGTGGCCGCGCCTGCAGGCCGACGACAAGCTGTCTGCGGTGTACGCGCTGGAAATGGCCAGCAGTGAGGCGCTGT
Organism: Rhodoferax sp.; assembly: GCA_049301075.1. Classification (GTDB taxonomy): domain Bacteria; phylum Pseudomonadota; class Gammaproteobacteria; order Burkholderiales; family Burkholderiaceae_C; genus Allorhodoferax. Next base: position 896 of record JBAQKO010000171.1, on the reverse strand, counting down.
ACCGCATTGAGCGCAACGGCGTGCTGATCGACGCGCCCACACTGGCCGCACAAAGCCATGCACTGGGGCAGCGCATCCTGCAACTCGAGACCGAGGCGCATGAACTGGCCGGCCAGGTTTTCAACCTGAGCAGCCCCAAGCAGATTGGCGAGATCTTCTTCACCAAGCTGGGCCTGCCCGTGGTCAAGAAGACCGCTACCGGCGCCCCCAGCACCGATGAAGAGGTGCTGGAGAAACTGGCCGAGGACTTTCCGCTGCCGGCCAAGATCCTGGAGCACCGGGGCCTGTCCAAGCTCAAGGGCACCTACACCGACAAGCTTGCCGCTTTGGCCAACCCGCGCACCGGGCGCGTGCACACGCACTACGCGCAGGCCGTGGCCGTGACCGGACGCCTCTCCAGCAACGACCCCAACCTGCAGAACATTCCGGTGCGCACGCCGGAAGGCCGGCGCGTGCGCGAGGCCTTTGTGGCTCCGGCCGGCAGCGTGATTGCCAGCGCCGACTATTCGCAGATCGAGCTGCGCATCATGGCCCACATCAGTGGCGACGCGGCCCTGCTGCGCGCCTTCCACGAGGGGCTGGATGTGCACCGCGCCACGGCCGCAGAGGTGTTCGGCGTGGCGCTCGACCAGGTCACGAGCGAGCAGCGACGCTACGCCAAGGTCATCAACTTCGGCCTGATCTACGGCATGAGCGCCTACGGCCTGGCCCGCAATCTGGGCATCGACAACACGGCGGCCAAGAACTACATCGAGCGGTACTTCGCCCGTTTTTCCGGCGTCAAGCGCTACATGGACGAGACGCGCCAGAGCGCCAAGGCCAAGGGCTATGTGGAAACCGTGCTGGGGCGGCGCCTGTACCTGCCCGAGATCAACTCGCCCAACGGCCCGCGCCGC
>JBAQKO010000170.1:0-9971 GCA_049301075.1 Rhodoferax sp. | reverse complement strand
CACCACGGTGCTGGGCATTGATGTGCAGGTGGGACGCACCGGCAAGCTCACGCCGGTGGCGCGCCTGGAGCCCGTGTTCGTGGGCGGCGTGACAGTTACCAACGCCACGCTGCACAACCTGTTCGAGCTACGGCGTAAAAAAGTGCGGTTGGGTGACCAGGCCATTGTGCGCCGCGCTGGCGACGTGATTCCCGAGGTCGTCGGAGTGGTTACCGCGACGCGCCCCGTTTACGTGCCCAACTTCCCCATGCCCCGCACCTGTCCTGTCTGCGGCAGCGCCGTGGTGCGCGAAAAAGGCGAGGTCAATCACCGCTGCACCGGCGGGCTGTTCTGCAGCGCCCAGCGCAAGCAGGCCATCCTGCACTTTGCCCAGCGCCGCGCCGTGGAGGTGGAAGGTCTGGGCGACAAGCTGGTGGACCAGCTGGTGGACGCTGGCATTGTCAACACCCTGCCCGATTTGTACCGGCTGGGGCTCACAGCCCTGGCGGCATTGGACCGCATGGCCGACAAGTCCGCGCAAAACCTGGTGGAGGCGCTGGAGAAGTCCAAACAGACGACCCTGCCGCGCTTCCTGTTCGGCCTGGGCATCCGCCATGTGGGCGAGGCCACGGCCAAGGCGCTGGCGCGGCATTTCGGTTCGCTGGACGCCATCATGGATGCGACGGCCGAACAGCTGCTGGAAGTGGCCGACGTGGGGCCCATCGTGGCCGAGAGCATCCGTACCTTTTTTGACCAGCCGCACAACCGCGAAGTGGTGGAGCAACTGCGTGCCTGTGGCGTGGTCTGGGCCGAGGGTGAGCCTGCTGCGCAGACACCCAAGCCGCTGGCGGGCAAGACCTTTGTCATCACCGGCACGCTGCCTACCCTGGGCCGCGATGCCGCCAAGGACCTGCTGGAAGCCGCCGGTGCCAAGGTGGCCGGTTCGGTGAGCAAGAAGACCGACTACGTGCTGGCCGGTGCAGAGGCGGGCAGCAAATTGGCCAAGGCGCTGGAGTTGGGCGTGGCCGTGATCGACGAAGCGGGCATGTTGGCCCTGTTACAGGGAGCTGCTGATGACCGTGCGTGACATTCTGCGAATGGGCGACCCGCGCCTGCTGCGCGTGGCGCCACCCGTGCCCACCGAAGCATTTGACTCGGATGCCCTGCACCTGCTCGTCAGTGACTTGCTCGACACCATGCGCGCGGTCAATGGCGCCGGCCTGGCGGCACCGCAAATCGGGGTCGACCTGCAGGTGGTGATCTTTGGCTCAAACGATGCCAACCCCCGCTATCCGGACCGCCCGCAGGTGCCGCCCACGGTGCTGATCAATCCGGTGCTCACGCCGCTGGCGGAAACCGAGGAGTGGGATTGGGAGGGATGCCTCTCGGTGCCCGGGCTGCGCGGCGTGGTGCCGCGCTGGACGCGCATTCGCTACACCGGGTTGGACCAGTATGGCGACCCCATTGACCGCACGGTGGAGGGGTTTCACGCCCGGGTGGTGCAGCACGAATGCGACCACCTGATCGGCAAGCTCTACCCCATGCGGGTGCGTGACTTCACCCAGTTTGGCTACACGGATGTGTTGTTTCCCGGAGTCGCGGCGGCTGAGGACGATTGACGGTTCATGTATGCTGTCGCACAGTCGTACTTTTTTCTATTGCAGCAGATTTTTCGCAGTGTTGACGTCCCTTTCCATGCCATTTCCCGAGGTGCTCGCGCCATGATGAGTGCCGAACTCACCAAGAAGCTGACCGCCGCCGTTGAAAGCATGCCGGCGTTCCCCAAGAGCGTGCAGAAAATCATGGAGCTGACGCGCGACTCGAACTGCACGCCCAAAGACCTGGTCGAAGTGATCGACAAGGACCCGGTGGTCACCGTCAAGATTCTCAAGGTCGTCAATTCGGCTTACTACAGCCTGCCCAAGCAGGTCACCTCCATTGGCCATTCGGTGGTGTTCCTGGGGTTCAACACCATCAAGAACCTGGCGCTGTGCATTGCCGCCATCGGCATGCTGCCCAAGGAAAACGAGGCGGGCTTTGACGGCCAGCAGTACCTGCTGCATTCGCTGGCAACGGCCGGCATCGCCAAGCAGCTGGCACAGCGTGTGCAGAACGCCGACCCGATGGACTGCTTCATTGCCGGCTTGCTGCACGACTTTGGCAAGGTGGTGCTGGCCCAGTACATGCCGGAAGAATTCCGCACCGCGCTGGAGATCAGCAAGCGCCAGGGCACCTCGTTGCACCTGGCGTTGCGGGAAGTCATTGGTGCAGACCACGCGGTGGTGGGCGCCATGCTGGTGGAGAAATGGCGCTTTGCGGCCCCCCTGGTGGAGACCATCCGCAACCAGTATGGGCACGACCTGGTCGATACCGACATGATCGCCTGCGTTTTTGCCGCCAACCAGATCAGCAAAAAGCTCAAGTTCGGTTTTGCCGGCAACGCGCATATCGAAGAGCTGTCGCCAGCCATGGCCAAGCGCCTGGGGGGCTCGCTGGATGCGGTGATTGCGTCGCTGGGCGACTTGAACCCGGTGTTCGAGGAAGCCCTGATTTTTTCCAAAATCTGAGACGCGCCTCCGGCGCCGGGCGTTCAGGCGGACAGGGCCTGCAACAGCTCGGTCTCGATTTCGATCTGCGCCTTGTTGTGCTGCAGTTCGGGGCCATCAATGAGGAACGTGTCTTCCACCCGCTCACCCAGCGTGGCCACCTTGGCCAGTTGCAGGTTGATGCGGTGCTTGGCCAGCACCCGGGCCACGCTGTAGAGCAGGCCCATGCGGTCGCTGGCGGAAATGTTCAATAACCAGCGCTGCGCCTTTTCATCCGGGCTCAGGGTCACGCGCGGCGTCACCGGAAAACTCTTCACACGCCGCGACACACGGCCCCGGCTGGGTGCCGGCAGGGGGCCGGCGTCGGTGATGGCCTTGGTCAGGCCGCTTTCCAGCAGGCTGCTGACCTCGCGGTACTCTTCCGGCGGGGCCGAGGTGGTGAGCTGGAAGGTGTCCAGTGCGTGCCCGTTCTTGGCGGTGTGGATGCGCGCATCCAGAATGCTGAAGCCGCCCTGGTCAAAGTAGCCACAGATGCGGGCAAACAGATCGGGCTGGTCGGGGGCATAGACCAGCACCTGCAGGCCTTCGCCGGCCGGCGAGCGGCGCGCCCGCACAATGGCCTGGTTCGAATCCACCAGTCGTGACAGCTGGCGGGTGTGCCAGGCAATGTCGCCGGCGTCGTGGCGCATGAAATACCCCACGTCCAGGGCATCCCACAGGTGTTTGTGGGCCTCAAAGGGCAGGGAGTGCATGGCCACCAGGATCAGAGCCTCACGCTTGCGGGCTTCGACCTCGGCGTCGGGGTCGGGGGCACGACCGCCGAGCGCCCGCGCGGTGTAGCGGTACAGGTCTTCCAGCAGCTTGCCCTTCCAGGCATTCCACACTTTGGGGGAGGTGCCCCGGATGTCGGCCACGGTGAGCAGGTACAGCGCAGTGAGCTGGCGCTCGTTGCCCACCCGCTTGGCAAAGTCGGCAATCACCTGGGGGTCGCTGAGGTCGGACTTTTGCGCGATCTGGCTCATGGCCAGGTGCTCGCGTACCGCGAATTCAATCAGTTGCGCGTCTTCGCGGGCAAAACCGTGCTGCTTGCAGAAACGCCGTACTTCCGCCGCGCCCAGTTCGGAGTGGTCGCCGCCGCGGCCCTTGGCAATGTCGTGGAACAGGGCGGCCACATACAGCAGCCAGGGCTTGTCCCAGCCGGCGGCCAGCTGCGAGCAAAACGGGTATTCGTGCGCGTGCTCCACAATGAAAAAGCGGCGCACGTTGCGCAGCACCATCAGGATGTGCTGGTCCACCGTGTACACGTGGAACAGGTCGTGCTGCATCTGCCCCACGATCTTGCGGAACACCCACAGGTAGCGGCCCAGGATCGAGGTCTGGTTCATCAGCCGCATGGCATGCGTGATGCCCTGGGGCTGCATGAGGATCTGGCGGAAGGTCTCGCGGTTCACCGGGTCGCTGCGAAAGCGCGCGCCCATCAGGTCGCGTGTGTTGTACAGGGCGCGCAGGGTACGCGCCGACAGGCCCTTGATGCCGACGGTCTGCTGGTAGACCAGGAAGGTTTCCAGAATGGCGTGGGGCTCGCGCACGTACAGGTCGTCGCTGACCACGTCGAGCATGCCGGCCTTGTCGCTGAAATGGTCGTTGATGCGCTGCGGCGCGTGGGTGGAGGGGTTGAGCCGCTCCTCGATGTTGAGCAGCAGGATCTGGTTGAGCTGGGCCACGGCCTTGGCGGCCCAGTAGTAGCGCTTCATCAGCGTTTCGCTGGCGCGTATGAACGATTTCTTGCTCGTGCCCTGGGCTGACGAGGCATAGCCAAACGACTCGGCCACGGCGTTCTGCATGTCGAAGACCAGGCGGTCTTCGCGGCGGTTGGCGATCAGGTGCAGGCGCGCGCGGATGAGCAGCAGCAAGGACTCGTTGTGCTGGATCTGGCGCACCTCAAACGGTGTGGCCAGACCGCTGGCAGCCAGGGCGCTCCAGTTGCTGCCATAGCCCGCGGCCTTGGCGACCCACAGGATGATCTGCAAATCGCGCAACCCGCCGGGCGACTCCTTGCAGTTGGGCTCCAGCGCGTACGGTGTGTTCTCGTACTTGGTGTGGCGCTGGTGCATTTCCAGCGTCTTGGCAACGAAGAACGCCTGGGGATCAATGGCCGCGAAGAAGGCCTTCTGGAACTGCTCCACCAGCGCGGCGTTGCCGGTGATGAGGCGGCACTCCAGCAAGGCCGTTTGCACGGTCACGTCCTTTTCGGCCTCGGCCAGGCAGTTGCCCAGTGTGCGCACGCTGGAGCCGATTTCCAGGCCGGCGTCCCAGCAACTGCCGATGAAGGACTCAATCCGGCCCTTCAGTGTGGCGTCGTCTTCGGGGACGGCCCCGTCGGGCAGCAGCAGCAGCACGTCCACATCGGAGTGGGGAAACAACTCGCCGCGTCCGAAGCCGCCCACCGCCAGCAGGGCCAGGGGCGACTGCAGGCCGGCGTGGTCCCACAACTGGATGAGCAGGCCGTCGGCCAGCTGCGACAGGCGGTGCAGGGCCTTGCGCACATCCCGTGCGCTGGCGCCGCGTTGGCCTATGGCCTGCAGCAGCAGGCCTTTCTGGGCCCGGTAGTCGGCGCGTAGCGCTTGCAGATCAGCCATGGGGGGCGCTTCGCGGCGGGGTGGGCTTTAGGCGGCGGACTGCGCCGGAACAAACGCCGGGATGGGCGGGCTGCCGGCCGACAGGGTCAGGACCTCGTAGCCGGTGGGCGTGACCAGAATGGTGTGTTCCCACTGGGCCGACAGCGAGCGGTCCTTGGTGACGATGCTCCAGCCGTCCTTCTCGGGGCCTTCCTTGATGTCCTTGCCGCCAGCGTTGATCATGGGCTCGATGGTGAAGGTCATGCCGGCTTCCAGCCGTTCCAGCGTGCCCGGGCGGCCGTAATGCAGCACCTGGGGTTCTTCATGGAAACCCTGGCCAATGCCGTGGCCGCAAAACTCGCGGACCACGCTGAAGCCGTTGGCCTCGGTGAATTTCTGGATGGCGTGACCGATGTCGCCCAGGTGGATGCCGGGCTTGACCATCATGATGCCGTGCCACATGGCCTCGTAGGTGATGGTGCACAGGCGCTTGGCGGCAATGGAGACGTCGCCCACCATGAACATGCGGCTGGAGTCGCCATGCCAGCCGTCCTTGATGACGGTGACGTCCACGTTGACGATGTCGCCCTTCTTGAGCGGCTTGTCGTTGGGAATGCCGTGGCAGACCTGGTGGTTGATCGAGGTGCAGACCGACTTGGGGTAGGGCGTGTTGCCGCCACCCGTGTAGTTCAGTGGCGCGGGAATGGCGTGCTGCACCTGGGTGATGTAGTCGTGGGCCAGCTTGTCGATTTCGTTGGTGGTCACGCCGGGTTTGACGAAGGGGGTCAGGTAATCCAGCACTTCCGCCGTCAGTCGGCCCGCCAGGCGCATGCCTTCTATGCCCTGGGCGTCTTTGTAGGTAATTGTCATGCCCCAATTATCCCCGAGGGTCCGCTTTCCTGCTGGTGCCAGCGCTTTTGCGTCCGCAGCCCGGCAAAGGGGCGGGTCCGGCGGGTAAAATCAGCAGTCTTCGCATGCAGGCCCAGTCAGCGCTTGTTGCGTGACTGTTTCCTCAACGCCATCCGCCCATTTTCAAGGCCACCACAGTGACCCTGCACATCACCCAATTCGAGGGCAGCAACGCCCTGAGCAGCTTTCGCGTCCAGCAACTTCTGCCCGGCCTGACGGCCATCCACGACAAGATCGCCGGTATTTCGGCGCGTTTTGTACACCTGGTGGCGTCCGAGGTCGCGCCCGACGCGGCCCTGACGGCCCAGTTGGCGGCACTGCTGACCTATGGCGACCCGTATACCGGCCCGGTAGAGGGCCCGCTGATTGTGGTTTCGCCCCGTCTGGGTACCGTGTCGCCCTGGGCGTCCAAGGCCACCGATATCGCCCACAACTGCGGTTTTGCCGTCAAGCGCATTGAGCGGCTGGTGGAATACCGCGTGGCCCTCAAGAGTGGCCTGCTGTCCAAAGCAGCGCTCACCACGGAGCAACTGGAGCAGATCGCCGCCCTGCTGCACGACCGCATGACCGAAAGCGCCATGCTGGAGCGCGCCCAGGCCCTGGGCCTTTTCAGCGCCTTGCAGGCCGCGCCCATGGACCATGTGGACGTGCTCGGCGGCGGCAAGGCCGCGCTGGTGGAAGCCAACACCCGCTTTGGCCTGGCGCTGGCCGCGGACGAGATCGATTACCTGGTCAACGCCTTCACCCAGCTCCGGCGCAACCCCACCGACGTGGAGCTGATGATGTTCGCCCAGGCCAACAGCGAGCACTGCCGCCACAAGATCTTCAACGCCCAGTTCACCATCGACGGCGTGGCGCAGGACCAGAGCATGTTCGGCATGATCCGCCACACGCACCAGACCCACCCGCAGCACATGCTGGTGGCCTATTCGGACAACGCCTCCGTCATGGAAGGCGTGCAGGTCGAGCGTTTTGTGGCCAAATCGGCCGCTAACCAGGGTGGAGTCTGCGCAGGTAGCTATGAAAAGCATAGCAAAACCAACCACATCCTGATGAAGGTGGAAACCCACAACCACCCGACCGCCATTTCTCCCTTCCCCGGCGCGTCCACCGGTGCCGGCGGCGAAATCCGCGACGAAGGGGCCACCGGCCGCGGCTCCAAACCCAAGGCCGGCCTGACCGGTTTCACCGTGTCCAAGCTGTGGGGCAGTGCGTTTGGCAAGCCCGATCACATTGCCAGCCCGCTGCAGATCATGATTGAAGGCCCCCTGGGGGGCGCCGCGTTCAACAACGAATTTGGCCGACCCAATCTGTTGGGTTACTTCCGCGAATACGAGCAAAGCGTGGTCAGCGATGTCGATACCGTGCAGCGCGGCTACCACAAGCCCATCATGATCGCCGGCGGCCTGGGCGTCATCGACTCCACGCAGACCCACAAGATCGAATTCCCCGCCGGCAGTCTGCTGATCCAGCTGGGCGGCCCCGGCATGCGCATCGGCATGGGCGGCAGCGCGGCCAGCTCCATGGCCACCGGCGCCAACGCGGCACATCTGGACTTTGACTCGGTGCAGCGCGGCAACCCCGAGATCGAACGCCGGGCGCAGGAGGTCATCAACCAGTGCTGGATCCAGGGTGACAAGAACCCCATCCTCGCCATCCACGACGTGGGAGCCGGTGGTCTGTCCAATGCCTTCCCCGAGCTGACCAACGACGCCGGGCGCGGCGCCCGTTTCGACCTGCGTGCCGTGCAGCTGGAAGAGTCCGGCATGGCACCCAAGGAAATCTGGTGCAACGAGAGCCAGGAACGCTATGTCTTGGCCATCGCGCCCGAGTCGCTGGAGCAGTTCCAGGCCCTGTGCGCGCGCGAGCGTTGCCCGTTTGCCGTGATTGGCGTGGCCACCGAAGAGCGCCAGTTGCAACTGGTGGACGCGGGCGTCGAGTCCCCGGTCGACATGCCGATGAATGTGCTGCTGGGCAAGCCGCCCAAGATGCACCGCGACGTGAAGACCGTGGCGCGCACGTTCAAACCCTTGGACCTGACCGGTGTCGACCTGCAAAAAGCCGTGATCGACGTGCTGGCGCACCCCACGGTGGCGTCCAAGCGTTTCCTCATCACCATTGGCGACCGTGCCGTGGGCGGGCTGACGCACCGTGACCAGATGGTGGGACCCTGGCAGGTGCCGGTGGCCGATTGCGCCGTCACCCTGGCGGACTTCAAGGGCTTTGCCGGCGAAGCCATGGCCATGGGCGAGCGCACGCCGCTGGCCAGCATCGACGCTCCGGCGTCGGGTCGCATGGCGGTGGCCGAGGCCATTACCAACCTGCTGGCAGCGCCCATTGAGTTGTCGCGGGTGAAACTGTCGGCCAACTGGATGGCAGCCTGCGGTGAGGCCGGTGAAGACGCGGCGCTGTACGCCACCGTCAAGGCCGTGGGGCTGGAACTGTGCCCGGCACTGGGCGTGTCCATTCCCGTTGGCAAGGATTCGCTGTCCATGCGCACCCAGTGGAAGGATGCGCAGGGCGACAAGAAAGTTACCTCGCCGGTGTCCCTGATCGTCAGTGCCTTTGCCACGTTGCAGGACGTGCGCGGTACGTTGACGCCCCAGTTGAATGCCGAGGAAGACACCACCCTGATCCTGGTCGATCTGGGCCACGGCCAGAACCGCATGGCCACCAGCATCCTGGCGCAGACGCTGGACCAGGTCGGCGATGCCGTGCCGGATCTGGACGACCCGAAGGATCTGGTCAACCTGGTGGAGGCGGTCAACTACCTGCGTAGCAAGGGCATGATTCTGGCCTACCACGACCGCAGCGACGGCGGCCTGCTGGCCGCCGTGGCCGAAATGGCCTTTGCCGGGCGCGTGGGCGTGGCGCTGAATGTGGACATGCTGGTCACCGAGGGTGACGGCATCTCCGACAGCCGCATGGACGCGGGCGACGCCAAGAACTGGGCGGGCCAGATCAGCGGACGCCGCGACGAACTCACGCTCAAGGCCCTGTTCAGCGAGGAGCTGGGCGTGGTGCTGCAGGTGCGAACCATGGAGCGCGGCGACGTGATGCAGGTGCTGCGCGCGCACGGCCTGTCCCAGCACAGCCACTTCATCGGCAAGACCCGGCCCGAGTCCTCCAAGATCGACGCCGGCAAGGGCGAGCTGCAGGTCTGGCGCGATGCCAAGTCCATTTTCAAGGCCACTCTGTCCGACCTGCACCAGGTCTGGGACAGCGTGAGCTGGAAGATCTGCCAGCAACGCGACAACCCAGCCTGTGCCGATGCCGAGCACGTGGCCGCAGGCGCGCTGACGGACCCCGGAATGCATGTGTTCTTACCCGAAACCCTTGTGGCATCTGCGCAGGTAGCTCCTAAAAACGGAGCGCCTGGCATTCTTACCGCCCGCCCCAAGGTGGCCGTGCTGCGCGAGCAGGGCGTCAATTCCCATGTGGAAATGGCTTACGCCTTTACCGAGGCCGGCTTTGAAGCCTTTGACGTGCACATGACCGACCTGCAGACCGGCCGCGCCAAGCTCTCCGACTTCAAGGGCGTGGTCGCCTGCGGCGGCTTCAGCTACGGCGATACGCTGGGCGCCGGCATTGGCTGGGCGCGCTCCATCACCTTCAATGCCGCCTTGGCCGAACAGTTCAAGACTTTCTTTGGCCGGGCGGACACCTTTGGCCTGGGCGTGTGCAACGGCTGCCAGATGTTTGCCGAGCTGGCCGACATCATTCCCGGTGCACAGGACTGGCCGCGCTTCACCACCAACCAGAGCGAGCGCTTTGAGGCGCGTCTCTCGATGGTGGAGGTGCTGGAGTCGCCGTCCCTGTTCTTCAAGGACTTGGCCGGCATGCGCCTGCCCATTGCCGTGGCGCACGGCGAGGGCTTCGCCAACTTCAAGTACCGGGGCAACGCCGCCAAGGCCATTGC
>JBAQKO010000169.1:0-3833 GCA_049301075.1 Rhodoferax sp. | reverse complement strand
CTGGTACCCCTTTGCCACCCACAAGGCGCTGGAAACCCGCGTCGACGGCTGGTTGCAGACGGTGCGCACCCGCGTGCGGTTCGGCGCCCAGTGCCCCGACCAGTTGCGCGACCTGTGCGGCCCGCTGGACGAAATGCGGCTGATCAAGGACGCGCAGGAGCAGGCCACCATGCGCCGCGCCGCGCAGATCAGCGCCGGCGCCCACATCCGCGCCATGCGCCGCTCGGCCCAGATGCTGCGCCAGGGCCAGGACGTGCGCGAATACCATCTGGACGCGGAACTGCTGCACGAGTTCCGCCAGCACGGTTCGCAGTACCCGGCCTACGGCTCCATCGTGGCCGCCGGCGCGAACGCCTGCGTGCTGCATTACCGGGCCGACAACGCGCCCATCCGCAGTGGCGAGCTGGTACTGATTGACGCCGGGTGCGAACTCGACGGCTATGCCAGCGACATCACCCGCACCTTTCCCGCCAATGGCACCTTCACCGGACCGCAGCGCGCGCTCTACGATTTGGTGCTGGCCAGCCAGGAGGCGGCCATCGCCGCCACGCGGCCCGGCGCGCGCTTCACCGATCCGCACGAGGCCACGGTCAAGGTGCTGACCCAGGGCATGCTGGACCTGAAACTGCTGGACAAGGACCAAGTCGGCACGCTGGACGATGCCATCCACCACCGCCACTACTTTGCCCACTACATGCACCGCACCAGCCACTGGCTGGGCATGGACGTGCACGATTGCGGCAGCTATGTCGAACCGTCTGAAATGGGACAGGTCAGCGAGCGCAAGGACCCGCTGTCGGGGGAAACCATCCAGAACCGGCCCAGCCGCATCCTGCATCCCGGCATGGTGCTCACCATCGAGCCTGGCCTGTACGTGCGCCCGAGCGACCACATCCCCAAGGAGTTCTGGAATATCGGCATCCGCATCGAGGACGACGCCATCGTCACCCTGGACGGCTGCGAACTGATCTCGCGGGATGTGCCGGTCCACGCCGACGAGATTGAAGCGCTGATGCGCGGCTGAGCGCCGCTCGGCTCCAACGCAACCCTTAGCCGCGCGTGCGCCGGGCCTGGTAGCGGGAACGCTGCAAGGCCACGAACTCCACCACGCCCCAGAGCACGCTGCTCACCACATACACATGCCGCATGGGTTTAGTCCTGTGGGTGGCAAGGCGCCGATTCGTGGGGCAGCCCCAGGCTGAGCCAGCCGTCGTCAAACAGCGAATCCAGCATCTTCTGCAAGCCCAAGAGTTTCCAGATCATGGCGCGCTCCCACTTGGTTGTGAAATGAACCCACAGACTAGCGTGCCTATGTGACAGTTTCACGTCAACGGCCGATACCCCTGGTACGCGCTGCGGATTGGCACACCACGGCGCCTGTGGGACTATGCTGCTTGGCTACCCCGCACTCTGGCCCTCACCGCCATCCCATTGCCGCCATGCAGGAAAAACACCTACCGGAGCTCGACGCCCTGGAACGCATCCTGGACCTGGGCGCGCCCCATCTGGATGTCACCCAGGTGCACCAGGTGGCCGCGGCCGGCGCTGGCGCCTTGCCCGTTTACGCCATCGGCCTGGGCAACCCCGACCCGCAGGTTCCCGCCATTGGTTTTTTTGGCGGGGTGCATGGCCTGGAACGCATAGGCGCCGAAGTGGTGATTGCGTTTTTGCACAGCACCGTGATGCGGCTGCAGTGGGATGCCACCTTGCACCGCCAGCTCGAATCCATGCGCCTGGTCTTCATGCCCATCGTCAACCCCGGCGGGATGCTGCTGGGTACCCGCGCCAACCCCGGCGGGGTCGATCTGATGCGCAACGCGCCCATCGAGTCCGCCGGCCAGGTGCCCTTTCTGGTAGGGGGCCAGCGCATCAGCGCGGGGCTGCCCTGGTACCGCGGCAAGCCCGGCGCCCCCATGGAAGCCGAGAACCAGGCCCTGTGCAGCGTGGTGGCGTCCGAGCTGCTGACGCGCCCGTTCAGCATGGCGCTGGATTGCCACTCGGGCTTTGGCGTGAGCGACCGCCTGTGGTTTCCCTACGCCCACACCCGCAAGCCCATTGCCCACCTGGCGGAGATGCAGGCGCTCAAGGAAGTGTTCCTGCAAACCTACAGCCACCACCCCTATGTCTTCGAGCCGCAAAGCCTGCAGTACCTGGCCCACGGCGACGTGTGGGACCACCTGTATGTGCAGGCCTGCCAGCGCGCGGACCGCGTCTTTTTGCCACTGACGCTGGAAATGGGTTCCTGGCTGTGGATCAAGAAGAACCCGCGCCAGTTGTTTTCGCTCAAAGGCATTTTCAACCCCCTGATTGCGCACCGCCAGCACCGCGTGCTGCGCCGCCACCTGTCACTGCTGGACTTTCTGACGCGCGCCGCCGGCAGCCACGCACGCTGGACCCCCACGCCGGACACGCGCGCGCGGCTGCATGCCGATGCGCTGCAGGGCTGGTACGAGTAAAGCCCCACAAGCGCACAATGCGACGAGCAACGCAGGAGTATTGCCATGACCACTGCCTTCCGCCTGGAGCACGATTCCTTCGGCGACATCGCCGTGCCCGCCGATGCACTCTGGGGCGCCCAGACCCAGCGGTCGCTGCTGCACTTTCATATCTCCACCGAGCGCATGCCCGAGACGCTGCTGATGGCGCTGGCGCGCACCAAGCGCATCGCCGCCGAGGTCAACGCGGAACTCGGCCTGCTGGACAGTACGCTGGCAACAGCGATTGCGCAGGCCGCCGATGAAGTACTGGCCGGTGCCCACCCGGATGCGTTTCCGCTGGCGGTGTGGCAGACCGGCTCGGGTACGCAAAGCAACATGAACATGAACGAGGTGCTGGCCAACCGCGCATCCGAACTGCTGGGCGGCACACGCGGCATGGCACGCCAGGTGCACCCGAACGACCATGTCAACCTGGGCCAGTCGTCCAACGACATCTTTCCGACGGCCATGCACGTGGCCGCCGTCGTCAGCCTGACCCAGAACCTGCTACCCGCCCTGCGCACGCTGCACGCCACACTGGCCGACAAATCGGCCGCATTCGCCGATATCGTGAAGATTGGCCGCACCCATCTGCAGGATGCCACGCCGCTCACGCTGGGACAGGAAATATCAGGTTGGGTCGCCCAGCTCCAGCACGCCGAGCACACGGTCACTTCCAGCCTGGACGCGCTGCATGCGCTCGCCGTGGGCGGCACGGCGGTGGGCACCGGGCTCAACACGCACCCGCAGTTTGGTGACCGGGTGGCCGCACGGCTGGCACAGGAGACCGGCCAACCGTTTCGCTGCGCCAGCAACCGCTTTGCCGCGCTGGCCGCGCATGACGCGCTGGTGGCCGCGCATGGCGCGCTCAAGACGCTGGCGGTGGCCCTGATGAAAATCGCCAACGATGTGCGCTGGCTGGCGTCGGGCCCGCGCTGCGGGCTGGGTGAGTTGCAGCTGCCGGAAAACGAACCCGGCAGTTCCATCATGCCGGGCAAGGTCAACCCCACGCAGTGTGAGGCCCTCACCATGGTGTGCTGCCAGGTGTTGGGCAACGACGTGGCGTTGGCGATGGGGGGGGCCATGGGCAACTTCGAGCTCAACGTATTCAAGCCGCTGATCGCCCACAATTTTCTGCAGAGTGTCCGTCTGCTCAGCGATGCCATGGCCAGTTTTAATGTGCACTGCGCCCGCGGCATGGAGCCGGACCGCACGCGCATTGCAGCACTGCTGGCGCACTCGCTGATGCTGGTCACCGCGCTCAATCCCCATATCGGCTATGACCGCGCCGCCGCCATTGCCAAGCACGCGCACACCGACGGCCTCTCCCTGCGCGAGGCCGCGCTGGACCTGGGC
>JBAQKO010000168.1:0-22935 GCA_049301075.1 Rhodoferax sp. | reverse complement strand
GGCATAGTGCATGGGGTAGCCCAGGGCATTGGCCAGCTTGACCGTCACCTCCCAGTCTGCCAAACCCGCCTTGGGCGGCATGACTTTACGGACGCGGGAAATCCGGCGTTCGGCGTTGGTAAAGGTTCCGTCTTTCTCCAGAAACGAAGACCCGGGCAAAAACACGTGCGCGTACTTCGCCGTTTCGTTCAGGAAAATGTCCTGCACCACAATGCATTCCATCGCGCGCAGGGAAGCCGTGACGTGCTGGGTGTTGGGGTCTGACTGGGCAATATCCTCTCCTTCGCAGTACAGCCCCATGAACGTTCCCGCCTGTGCGGCGTCGAACATGTTGGGGATGCGCAGACCCGGCTCCGGATCCAGCGTCACACCCCAGGCCGCCTCGAACTGCGACCGCACGGTGGTATCCGAAATATGACGGTAGCCCGGTAATTCGTGCGGGAACGAGCCCATATCACACGAACCCTGCACGTTGTTCTGGCCGCGCAGCGGATTGACGCCCACCCCTTCGCGCCCCACATTTCCGGTCGCCATGGCCAGGTTGGCAATGCCGATGACCGCGGTGGAACCCTGCGCGTGCTCCGTTACCCCCAGACCGTAGTAAATGGCGGCATTACCGCCCGTGGCGTACAGGCGCGCGGCAGCGCGAATGGTTTCGGCTGGCACCCCTGTGACCAGCGCCACGGCCTCCGGCGCATGGTCCGGGCGTGCCACAAACTCGCGCCATTCCCGGAAGGACTTCTCGTCGCAGCGGGTGTCGATGTAACTCTGGTCCAAAAGTCCTTCTGTCACCACTACGTGCGCCAGCGCGGTAATGACCGCCACATTGGTCCCGGGCTTGAGTTGCAGGTGATAGTCCGCCTGGATATGGGGCGCATCCACCAAATCGATTTGACGCGGGTCGATCACGATCAGGCGTGCGCCCTCCCGCAGCCGCTTTTTCATGCGCGATGCAAATACCGGATGCGCTGCTGACGGATTGGCCCCCATGACCAGAATCACATCGGATTTCTCCACCGATTTGAAAGTCTGGGTACCGGCAGAGGTCCCAAACGTCTGACCTAGGCCATAGCCCGTGGGCGAATGGCAGACACGGGCGCAGGTATCCACATTGTTGTTGCCAAAAGCGGCGCGCACCAGCTTCTGCACCAGATAAGTTTCTTCATTCGTGCAGCGCGAAGACGTGATCCCACCCACCGAATCCTTGCCGTACTTGGCCTGAATGCGCCGGAATTCACTGGCGGCGTACTGGATAGCCTCGTCCCAGCTCACTTCCTGCCACGGATCATCAATGTGTTTGCGGATCATCGGCTGGGTCATGCGGTCCTTGTGGGTCGCGTAACCCCAGGCAAATCGGCCCTTGATGCACGCATGGCCTTCATTGGCCTTGCCATCTTTCCACGGCACCATGCGCACCACCTCATTACCCTTCATCTCGGCCTTGAAAGCGCACCCCACGCCGCAATAGGCGCACGTGGTGATCTTGCTGTGCTCGGGCTGGCCCAGCATGATGACTGTCTTCTCCTGCAGCGTCGCCGTCGGGCAGGCTTCCACACAGGCACCGCAGCTTACGCACTCGGAGTCCATGAATGGCTGGTCCTGCCCCGGCGACACGCGCGATGCGAAGCCCCGGCCACTGATCGTCAGGGCAAAAGTACCCTGGGTTTCCTCACACGCCCGCACACAGCGGTTGCACACAATACATTTGGATGCGTCGTAGGTGAAATAGGGATTGGACTCGTCCTTCTGGCAGTCGAGGTGGTGCGCGCCGCCATACTGGTCACCCACGCCATACCGCACCTCGCGCAGACCGGTCACACCGGCCATGTCCTGCAGTTCACAGTTGCCATTGGCCGAGCAGGTCAGACAGTCCAGCGGGTGGTCGGAAATGTACAGTTCCATCACGCCCTTGCGCAGGTCCTGCAATTTGGGCGTTTGGGTTTTGACTTTCATGCCGGCTTCTGCCGGTGTGGTGCACGAGGCCGGGAAACCTTTGCGCCCTTCAATTTCAACCAGGCACAAGCGACAGGAGCCAAAGGGCTCCAGGCTGTCCGTCGCGCATAACTTGGGCACCTGGATACCCGCATCCACGGCGGCACGCATCAGCGACGTGCCGGCCGGAACGGTCACGCTTTCGCCATCGATTTCCAGTGTGATTTCTTGCGTTGACTCACGACGCGGTGTACCGAAGTCGATTTCCTTGAGATGCTCAAGCATGGGGTTCTCCTGCGGAAAATTTCTCAGGCACTTTCGGTCAATGGCGCGGCCAGCCCGAAATCCTGCGGATAGTGGTTGAGCGCCGACAGCACCGGGTTGGGCGTCATGCCCCCCAACGCGCACAGAGATCCGTGCAGCATGGTGTCGCAGAGGTCCCGCAGCAGCTTGACCTGCTGCAGCGGGCTTTCACCCCGGGTGATGCGGTCTATGACCTCGACACCCCGGGTTGACCCAATGCGGCACGGCGTGCACTTGCCACACGATTCGATGGCGCAAAAGTCCATCGCATAACGGGCCAGCTGCGACAGGTCCGCCGAGTCGTCATGCACGACGATGCCGCCGTGCCCCACCGTCGCACCGACGGCGGCATAGGCTTCGTAGTCCAGAGGGACATCCCAGTGCGCTTCGGGCACATAGGCGCCCAGCGGTCCGCCCACCTGCACGGCCTTGACGGGACGGCCTGAAGCGCTGCCTCCCCCGAAATCAAAAATGAGCTGGCGTAGCGTGACGCCAAAGGCCTTTTCCACCAGCCCGCCGTACTTGATGTTGCCCGCCAGCTGAATGGGCAAGGTGCCGTGTGAGCGCCCTACACCGTAGTTTTTGTAAAAAGCCGCACCACGCGCCAGGATGATGGGCACCGAGGCAAAGGTAATGACGTTGTTGATGACCGTCGGTTGGCCAAACAACCCCTTCAACGCGGGAATGGGCGGCTTGGCGCGAACCACGCCGCGTTTGCCTTCTATGCTCTCCAGCATGGCGGTTTCTTCACCGCAGACATAGGCGCCTGCGGCCTTGCGCACGTCCAGATGGAAGCTGCGCTTTGAACCCAAAATATCCGAACCCAGGTACCCCGCCGTCGTGGCCATTTCAATGGCCTTCTGCAAGGTGGCCACCGCATGCGGGTACTCGGAACGGATATACACATAGCCCTGCGTCGCACCTGTTGCCAGGGCGGCAATGGTCATCCCCTCCACCAGCATGAAGGGGTCGCCCTCCATCGTCATGCGGTCCGAATAGGTTCCGGAGTCGCCTTCATCGGCATTGCAGACCACATATTTTTGCGCAGCCTGCGCGGCCGCTACCGTCTTCCACTTGATGCCGGCCGGAAACGCTGCCCCACCCCGCCCCCGCAAGCCGGCGTCAAGCACCTGCTGCACCACGTCCGCCGCTGGCAGCTCCAGCGCGCGACGCAGGCCGGAAAAACCGCCATGGGCTTCAAAATCTGCCAACGAGAGAGGATCAGTGACGCCCATGCGGGCGAACGTCAGGCGCTCCTGCTGGCGCAAATAGGGGATGTCTTCGGTCGCGCCCAAGCACAGGGCGTGCGCAGCACCCGTTTGGAAACTGGCATCGAAAAGGCTGGCCACCGCCTGCGGCGTCACGGGGCCATACGCTATGCGGCCGCCTTCGGTCGCCACTTCAACCAGGGGTTCGAGCCAGAACATTCCACGCGAACCATTGCGCACCAGTTCCACATCGACGCCGCGATGCCGTGCTTCCGCGGCAATGGCTTCAGCCACTTCGTCTGCCCCCAACGCCAGGGCAGCAGAGTCACACGGAACAAAAACCTTGAAGCTCATGCCGTGCTCCTTGCTGTTCCCACCAACCGGTCGAAGGCTTCCGCGTCCACACGGGCATGAACCTTGTCGTTCAGCGCCAGCGCCGGCGAGGTTGCGCACAATCCCAGGCAATACACCGGCATCAAGGTCACGGAACCATCGGCAGTGGTCGCGCCATGCGACGCCTGTTCCGGGTCAACACCCAACTGGCT
The DNA here is from genome assembly GCA_049301075.1 of Rhodoferax sp. GTDB lineage: Bacteria > Pseudomonadota > Gammaproteobacteria > Burkholderiales > Burkholderiaceae_C > Allorhodoferax. Next base: position 18,947 of record JBAQKO010000168.1, on the reverse strand, counting down.
GCAGGCGTGCGCCCACAACCGATCCGAACCCATGGACTGGCACGCCTCGGCACGGCAAATCTGCACCACGTTGCGCCCCGCCGGCTCCGTCCGGAAGTGGTGGTAGAAAGTCACCACGCCATGCACCTCGGCCCGCGACAGGTTGAGCGCCTGGGCAATGGTGCCGACAGCCTGCTCCGGTATGTACCCCAGAGCGTCCTGGATGTCATGAAGAATGGGAAGCAGCGCCCCACGCTCGTGCTTTCTGGCCGCCACCACGTTCTGGATGGTTTGGTCCGTTGTGTCTGTCAGCATGTTTTTTTTGCCTGGAATAAGTGAGGCCGCGCATCGCCCGGCAGGTGCCGGGCAACCTGCAACGGCCCCGTTGTCAGAAAAACTTGGCGACGGTCAGCGAGGTCCGGTACACGCCCCAGGCCAGCGGAATGCCCACCGCAGCCCAGGCCAACACCAGGAACACCGGGCTGCTGGGTGCGTCGTGCGCGTGGCTGCCATCGCCCTGCACTTCCGAAGCCTTGACCTTCTCGTGGGCCAGACGCTTCTCGATCTCCAGCTCCTGCGGCGTCATGAACCACTTGGGGTTCAAGGGTCGCACCAGCAGATTGCAGATCAGACCGACCACCAGCATGCCCACCAGGATGTACATGGTCTGGTTATAGACCTGCTCACGCGGCAGCCCGAGGCCCAACTGGTACTCCCGCATGTAGTTCACCACCACGGGGCCCACGATGCCCGCCGTGGCCCAGGCCGTCAGCAGCCGCCCGTGAATGGCGCCCACCATCTGCGTTCCGAAAATATCGGCCAGGTAGGCGGGAACCGTTGAAAAGCTTCCGCCGTACATGCTCAGGATCACACAGAATGCAGCTACAAACAGCACCTTCGAGCCCGCCGCGGCGCTACCGGGAATGCTGAAATACAGAACCCCGCCGAGCACAAAAAACACGACATAGGTGAGCTTGCGGCCCAGTTTGTCGGAAATGGTGGCCCAGAAAAAACGGCCCCCAATGTTGAACAGGCTCAGCAGCGCGGTAAAGCCCGCCGCCACACCGGCAATGGCAGCCAGTTCGGTCTTGTCGAGTTCCCCAAATTTCTTGGCCACACCAATCAGGGAGCCGCCGAACACCTCCTGCAGCATGGGCGAAGCCATGCCAATGACGCCGATGCCGGCACTCACGTTCATGCACAGGACCATCCAGATCAGCCAGAACTGGGGAATGCCCCAGACCTTGCTCACGTGCACATGGTTCTGCGTGATCATCGCGTTGTTGACCTGCGCGGGCTTGGGCGTCCAGCCGGCAGGCTTCCAGCCCGTCTCCGGAATGCGGTAACCAAAGGCGCCCGCCATCATGAACACGAAGTACACCAGGGCCATTACCAAAAAGGTCTGCGTCACGCCCACACTGGTCGGCGTGGCAAAGTACTTCATCAGGTCCGAGGCCAGGGGCGACCCGATCATGGCACCACCCCCAAAACCCATGATGGCCATGCCCGTTGCCATGCCGCGACGGTCCGGGAACCACTTGATCAGCGTGGACACGGGCGAGATGTAACCTAACCCCAGCCCAATGCCACCAATGACTCCCGAGCCCAGCACCATCAGCCAGAATTGGTGGAGGTGAACACCCAATGCGGAAAGCAGCATGCCACCGCACCAGCACAAGGCAGAGACGACGCCTACCTTGCGGGGGCCCACACGCTCCAGCCAGCCACCCCAAATGGAAGCGGACGAGCCGAGCAGCACAAAGAACAGCGTGAACATCCAGCCCAGGGTGGAAATTTTCCAGTCACAGGTGGTGGTGAACAGCTCCTGGAAGAACCCGACCTCCGGGCCGCATTTGATGGCGTCCTTGATGCCCAGGGCCTTGGACAGCGGCAGCCAGAACACCGAAAAACCATAGGCCATGCCGATGCACAAATGGATGGCCAGCGCCGCTGGGGGAACCAGCCAACGGTTAAATCCGGGGCCCGCAACAATGCGCTCCTTGTCGAGCACCCCTAATCGATCTTTCGGGAACGCGGACGCCCCATCCAGTACTGCTGACATGCTGTCTCCTTTAATAATTAGTGCGCACTTGGTGTGAGCTGGCGGCAGTGTCCCGGAGATACCCTTCCGCCGGCAAATTTATTCTGCACATGGCCCGATACAGAATGTGAATGTACGTATAAACCCTGCCCTCTTCAAACCCGCTGCGGTTGCGCCGCAGGTGTCCGCGGCCTGCGCTAGGGCTGAAGCAAGCCGGTATGGGAGCGGACGTGGCGCTGCCAGTCGGCGTCGGCCGCCATTTCCAGGGCGGCACGCAAGGTGTGCGAAGGGCGGTCCGTGGGGGGGAACATGAACCCAATGGGCGTGAGTACCTCGGGGCCGACCAGGGGAACCGCCTCCAGCTCCGGGTACCCGCGCAAGGCGCCCACCAGAGCACCGGGCAAGATGCTGCAGACCTCTCCCACAACCACACTCAGACCCAGGGCCAGGATGGAGTTGGTTTCAATAACGGCCTTGGGGCTCGCGCTGGCATCCCGGAACGCTCCATCCACAATGCGGCGGTTATGCATTTCCGGCGTCAGTAAACACAGCGGCAATTTTGCCGCGGCCTCCCATGTCATAGCCTGCTCCACAATGCGCAGGCCCGAGATGTTCGGTGTAGCGGCGCGGCGCAGCAGAAAATACCGCTCGGTGTACTGGGCTATCGTCGCCACCTTGGCCACCCGGGACTTCAGCCGGTCGGTGTACCCCAGTGCCAGGTCCAGTGAGAGGTTCTCCAGGCCCGCGTCGATGTCCGGCGAACTCATGGACCGCAGCGAGAGTGAAATACCCGGATGACGCCCCTGCAACAAACCCACGAACCGCGCGGCGATGGGCATCACCGACGGCACCGCCCCCAGCGCCAGTGTGCCAACGGGTTTGTCCGCCGCGCTCTGGAGTGCCTGCCGCAGCAGCTCCTGCTCATGCAGCACCCGCTGGGCCGAGACAAAGATTTGTTCACCCTCGGGCGTAAAACTCTCAAAAGCCCGGCCCCGCTTGACGATGGCGGTTCCAAACTCCACCTCCAGCGCCCGAATCGCATTGGACAAGGCCGGCTGCGTAATATGGCAAGCCTCCGCCGCGCGTCCAAAATGCTTGTGCTGATGAAGCGCCACCAGGTAATGGAGTGATGTGAACAAGCTCATGGGAGGCAATGATAGCTTTGCCTCCCCACGACCGCGTGCTAGGTCAGGCTGCGCAAGCGCTGGTGCGCGGCATCCTCCCAATCCGGAGGCACCGCCCGCTTGGCGTTGAGATAGTGGTTGGTGAATACATCCAGATAAGCTTCCAGAACCTCGGCGGCGCGCGGCTCACCCGCCAGGGCCAGGCACAGCGCGGCCACCTCGGAGGTGCACAGGTGCTCATCGCGGGAGGAGCGGCGCAGACGGTAACGCGAGAGCTGCTCCGGCTGCAGGCTGAGCACCGGCAAACGGTCCAGATACGGGCTTTTGCGAAACATCTTGCGCGCTTCCGACCAGGTGCCATCCAACAAGACAAACAGCGGCCGCTTACCCGGAACCACCGTCACCTCGGAGACGACGCGCTCCGCGGCGACATACTCGCCCGGGAAGACTACATAAGGGTCCCATTGCGGATCAGCCAGCAGCAGCGGCAAGGCGGGGTCCACCACCGTTCGCGCCCAGCCAAAGGCCGCCGTGTCCGGCACCACATCGGCTATCAGCCACCCGGTGTTGGTGGGCTTGAGCGGCTCGGTGCCACTCATCAGCAGGCACATGCCGGAGCGGGTCGGCACCTGGGGCCGCAAGGCGCACAGGCAGTGGCTGAAGATCACCCGACAACCGGGGCAACGTGGCGCGCGGGAATTCCGGGCAATAAAAGAGGGATCACTGCCCTCCAACTGCGCGGCGCGCAGTCGGGCTACTGCATGGCGCATGCAGCACCCCGCGGGTAAGGAAAGAGGGGAAGCATGGTTGCGCCAAGGGATAAGTAATAGACCGGGACCGGCATGCGGGGCAAGCCCCGCCGGGAACCGGCTCAGTCTAAGCGAAACGGGATGAGGCGGCCCGGGCCAGGCGGCATGGGCCCATCAGAACCCGAAGCGTAAGTCCACTCTAACGCTGTTGGCACGATAGTCGTTGGCTCCCATCGATCCCAGCCAGGCAACATTTGCCTGGAAACCACGGCGGTTTCTGAAGTTCAATCCCAGTCCCAAAGACCGAATATCGTCCGGAATACCCGTCACGATCGAGTTGTAACTCGGACCATTGGCCCCCATGTCCGTGTAATACATGGATTGAACGACATCACCGCTAGCGCGGCTTGAGAGCTGCAGTTTGAGTGATGGTGTCAATTGCCCATTGGCAAGGGCGTAGTCTTTGGAGATATCCAGGCCACCCGTAAAGTTGGCATTGGTAAAGCTGCTGTCTTTGTAGGTCAATGCCATGACACTGCCCTGCTCTGAGTAGCCATCCAGTTTCACATTCAATACATCGATGCGGCCAAAGGGGTGCACACGGAACTGTTGTAAGTTCAACTCGCGTGTCAGGCTCAGTGACCCATAGAGGATCTTTCCTTTGCGGTCTCCGGAGAGCAGGACGCTGTTGGTGCTGTCCCAGCGGTGGTTGTCATAAATGACACGACCCGCTCCAAATGCGCCATCAATAAACCACTGCTTCGCTGGTTTATAGGACAGGTATACCGATCCAGACCACTGTTCGGCCCTGCTTTCGCTACCAAGATTGTCGAATGTGGCATTGTCTTTCGCGTAGCCTAGCGATGCGCCAACGATCAATTTGGAATTGACCTTCACATCCATCCCAAAAGTCAAACCTTTACTGGTGAACTTGGTCAGTGAACCATCCAGCGCATCCAGAGAGCCAACATCGATATTTCCCGCGGTCCAGAAGCCAGCAGGCATACCGGCAATGCGAGAAGCGTCACCGCCCGTGACTGGCTCCTCATCTGCTTCGCCATCCTCCGAGAGGCGTTCTTCATTCTGATAGGCAACACCGCCCTGCGCAAAAGATGCTCTTGAGCGACGCTGAGACTCCGTCGCCTTCGATGCGCCTTCTCCTGCGGAAAGGACATCCTTGTCTGCTGGACTACTTGCATTGTCGAGAATTTTTGCTCCCACCACGCGCAGCGCATCAAGGTAAGGTGCAGTTAAACCAAGACCGAAACGATTGCGAACATTGAAGTCGCTACGCAGCATCTGTACGTGGTTGTAGATATTGCTCATCTGAGCACTGCTGAAGCGTTGCGTTGTCGAAGCCTGGTAAGCAATGTTTTGCGTCACAACCGGGTTGTTCACAGGATCTGGCCGAACATTGACACCGACCACCAGCACACTGCTGGTGGAGCCGGCTGTACCGGCATCGCCGGAGTACACCACCGTCAGGTTGTGGCTACCCACAGCCAGAGCGGTGGTCGAAAAACTGGCAACACCTCCACTGATATTGACGTTTGCAATGACGGTCGCGCCATCCTTGAAACTGGCGGTTCCCGTGGCAGAGGCGGGCGCCAGCGTTGCGGTCAGATTGACGCTCTGCCCCACCATGGGAGTGAGCGAAGAACTGGCCAAAGTGACCGTTGACGTAGCCAGATTCAAGACCTGAATACTGACCGTTGCGGTTGCTGCGCTGTAGTTGGTATCGGTTGCCTTGGTTGCCGTAACAACGCAGGTTTCTACAACGCTACCCGCGCTGATGACACTGCCGGCGATCGAACAACTCCCTGTTGTGACCGCATAGCTGACCGCACCCGTACCGGAGCCACCGGTGGTCGAAAGGGTTGCGGTTCCCGTGACCTTGGTCATCGCCGCTTTGTCACTCGTGACATTGAGCGTTACCTGGGTGTTCTTGCCCACCGTCAACAGGTAGCTTTGCGTTGCTTGGGCATTGACACCGACCACCGCCGCTTGCGTTGCGGTGATGGTGCTGGTACCTGCGCTGACGGGTGTGATCACGCCGCTCGCATTAACCGTTGCCACCGCGGTATTGGAACTGCTGTAACTGATGGCGCCGTAACTGCCGCCCGTCAGGGTCGAGGTGGCCACGTTGGTGAATGTCGAGCCCATCGTTGCAGACGCCGAGCCGGGCGTTGCAAACGTCAGTACGCCCACTAGCGGAGCCACAGTGAAGGATTGCGTGACCGTTGTTGCTGCCAGATAGGTCGTATTGCCTGCCTGATCGGCATTAATCGTGCAAGTGCCCGCCATGACAAACGTGAGCACACCACCAGACGTGATCGTACAGACACCCGTTGTGGTCGAGGTGAACGTGGGTGTCAGTCCGGAACTGGCGGTTGCCGTCAAGGTCGGGGGGGTACTGAAGTTTTGCGGGCCGGGATTGGTAAAGGTGATGGTTTGCGGCGCTTTCGGCGTTACCGCAAGGGAGGCCGCAGAAGCAGAACCAGAGCCTGCCGTGTTTCTGGCCGTGACCGTAAAGGTATAAGCCGTTCCGTTCGTCAGACCCGTGACGACCAGCGGGCTGGTCGCGCCGGTGGCAGTGAAGCCGCCGGGACTGGAGGTCACGGTGTAGTCAATGATGGCACTGCCGCCATTCGATGCCGGTGCAGTGAAGGCTACGCTGACCTGTCCATTGCCAGTTGCTCCCACCGGGCTGGTTGGCGTGCCCGGCACAACAGGATTCACGTTGAAAGTCCGGCCAACCGTTGTTGCTGGCAGATAGGCTCCATTCCCTGCCTGATCAGCATTAATCGTACAAGTGCCTGCCGTGACAAACGTGAGCGCACCACCAGAGGTGATCGTACAGACACCGGTCGTGATCGAGGTGAACGTGGGTGTCAGTCCGGAACTGGCGGTTGCCGTCAAGGTCGGTGTCGTACCAAAATTCTGCCCTCCAGGAGGGTTAAACGTGATCGTTTGTGCTGCTTTCGGTGTTACCGCGACGGAGGCGATTGAGGCAGGGCCGGTGCCTGCCGAGTTCGTGGCAGTCACCGTAAAGGTATAAGCCGTTCCGTTTGTCAGGCCCGTAACCACCAGCGGGCTGGCTGCCCCGCTACCGGTAGCTCCGCCGGGGCTGGCAGTGACCGTATAGTTAGTAATGGTCGTACCGCCGCTCGACAATGGCGCGGTGAAGGCCACGCTGACCTGTCCATCGCCGGCCGTGCCCACCGGGCTGCTTGGCGCACTTGGTGCGATTGCGTTCACGGTAAAGGTCTGAGCGACCGTTGTTGCTGCCAGATAGGCTGTATTGCCAGCCTGATCGGCATTAATCGTACAGGACCCTGCCGTGACAAACGTGAGCGTACCGCCAGAGGTAATCGTGCAAACACCCGTTGTCGTCGAACTGAATGTTGGTGTCAGTGCAGAGGTTGACGTTGCCGTCAGGGTCGGTGTAGTGCCGAAGTTTTGCGCACCGGGATTGGTAAAGGTAATGGTTTGCGGAGCTTTCGGTGTGACAGACGCAGACGCTGTGGACGCTGATCCTGTACCTGCGGAGTTAGTGGCGGTCACCGTAAAGGTGTAAGACGCACCATTTGTCAGGCCCGTAACCACCAGCGGGCTGGTAGCCCCGGCAGCCGTAGCACCGCCGGGGCTGGCAGTGACCGTATAACCCGTAACGGCACTGCCGCCGTTCGACGATGGTGCGGTAAAGGCGACGCTGACCTGTGTGTCCCCTGCAGTTCCGATAGGGCTGCTCGGCGCACCCGGCACAAGGGCAGCGACCGTGAAGGTTTGAGGAACCGTTGTTGCTGCTGAAAAGGCTGCATTGCCTACCTGATCGGCATTAATCGTACAAGACCCTGCCGTCACAAACGTCAACACGCCACCGGAAGTGATCGTACAGACACCGGTTGTTGTAGAGGTGAATGTTGGCGTCAGACCGGAAGAAGCAGTAGCAGTAGCAGACAGGGTTGGTGTTGTACCGAAATTCTGCCCACCGGGATTGGTGAAGGTAATGGTTTGCGGTGCCTTTGGTATCACCCCATTCGATGCCGCAGAGGCTGCACTGGTGCCAATTGCGTTGGTGGCAGTTACCTTGAAGGTATACGACGTGCCGTTTGTCAGCCCCGTTACCGTAATCGGGGTAGCAGTACTACCGGTACTGGTACCGGTAAAGCTGCCAGGGGTGGATGTGACCGTATAACCCGTAATGGCGCTGCCGCCATTGGATGCGGGCGCGGTGAACGTGACCGTTGCCTGCGCGTTTCCTGCCGTTGCCGTGCCTATGGTTGGTGCATCAGGCGCAGTGGTGGTCGGAACCACTGTGACATTGACCGTATTTGGAGTCCCATTGAAATCGTAAAAAACAAATGAATCTGATCCGGAGTAGCCGCCTGGCGGCGTGTAATAGAACGCATCAATATTTGTCGGTCCTATGGAACCGCCGATCGACATGATGTAAACGTTGTTGGTTCCATGCGCACTCGACGACGGGAAAGTCTTGTTGCCGGCGCTATTCTGGTTGCCTATCGCATCGACATAAATACCCAGGCTGCTGCCCATTCCATCCGTCTGCCCACCCGGATCACAGTTCGCATAATCTGTTGCCGAGAATGTGTACTTGTATTCGCTGCCGCTTTTTGTGACCTGCCCCCCCACAACGGTCGAAAAACCGAGGTTGCAAGCGGCAGACGCGTGTCCGTAGATCAGCAAGGAAAAAATCACAAAGAGCAGCTTGCCTACGCTGTTACGCACCCGCTCCCCGACACGGCACTGCACCGCTTCGCACCTTGACTGCATTCCCTTGCTCCCTGAATTGAATGTTGCACACGGCCGTGACAGTGGCCTGGATTCCTGACCCGCCGCATCCGTTCCCGGACTGGGGGCGCCCTATACTTATTCCGTTACGCCGTTTGGCGGCCAGTTCGACCATTGCTGCCAATCCATCGTATGAAGCCACCGTCACAAGAACGCAATAGAAAAACCAACGCTGCTGCGTTGCGACTCAACCTTTTGGGCGGTTGGCGGCTGGAGCTGCACGGCCAAGCGGCACCGGGCCCGGCCTACGAAAAAGGGCGCGCCCTGCTGGCCTACCTGGCCATGGAGCGCCGCTGGCACCCGCGCGACCAGTTGGCAAACTTGTTCTGGCCGGAATCCGCAGGACCGCGCGCCAACCTGCGCCAGGTACTGGCCAACCTGCGCACCGTACTGGGGGACGCACAGGCCCCCATTCCCTGCCTGCTCGTTGAGCGGGATGCCGTGCGCTTCAACCCGGACTGCGCGCTGGCCCTGGACGTCACCGCCTTCACCGCAGAAGAGCCGCAAGACAGTGCCAACGCCACAGACCTGCCCGCCCGGCTGGTGCACCTGGAGCGCACCGTCACGCGCTACCAGGGGGAATTTCTGGCCGGTCTCACGCTGCCGGACTGCCCGGAATTTGAGGACTGGCGCCAGTTCCGACGCGAGTCCCTGCATCGCCACGCCCTGTCGCTGCTGGCGCGGCTGGCCGACGGCCATGCACAGACCGGCCACCCGCAACGCGCGCTGGAATTTGCCCGCCGCCATGTGGCGCTGGAACCCTGGGATGAACCCGCGCAGCGCCGCGTCATGGAACTGTGCATGGCCACCCACCAGCGCCTGGCCGCTCTGCAGCACTATGAAGCGTTTGCACAACAACTGCAGACAGAGCTCGGCGTGCAACCGGAAGAGGCCACGCGCGCGCTCTACCAGACCTTGCGCAACCAGCGACCTGGCGACGACGCCCCCACGCCAGCCCCACTCCCAATGGCCGTGCCGGCGCCAGCGCCACGCCCGGCCACCTTCACAGAACGCCGCCAGGTCACGGTGCTGTACTGCGAACTGACCGCTACCGCCAGTGATCCCGAAGACCGGGTGGAGCAGTTACGCGAGCCCCAACGCCGCGCACAGGACCACATTACCCGCGCCGGAGGCCATTTGGTGCAGGTGCACGGCGGCGGCTTTCTTGCCTATTTCGGCTACCCCGTGGCCCAGGAAAATGCGGCGATCCTGGCTCTGCGTGCAGCCCTGGCCATTGCGCAGGACAGCGAGCCTGCCGTGCGGACGCGTCTGGGTGTACATACCGGGCTGATCGTCACCGGTGCAGACCCCCATGCCCCGGATGCCGTGGGGGAAACCTCGGCACAAGCGATCCGCCTGCGCCTGCAATGCGCGTCGGGCGAGGTTGCCGTCAGTGCCAGCACCCGCCGCCTGGTCGAAGGCTATTTCCATTTCGACGCACTGGACAGTGCGCCCTCACGCCATCGTGCACTGGCGCCGCCAGCGTTTCGCATGCTGGGCCCCAGCCAGGCCAGTGCGCGACTGGACGCTGCGCAACAACTGGCACCCTTTGTCGGGCGGGATGCCGAGCTGGCGCAACTGCAGACCTTTTGGCGCCACACGGTGGAGCGGCAACACGTCCAGGCATTGCTGCTGCGCGGTGAAGCTGGCATTGGCAAGTCCCGCCTGCTCTGGCGCTGGCGCCAGACCCTGGCCCCGGATGCGCAGCACCTGCTGGAACTGCGCTGCCACCCCGAGTACCATCACACGGCGCTGCATCCATTTACCGAACACCTGGCCCAGGTCTGTGGCTTTGCGGCATGCGACAGCGACGCCACGCGGATGCAACGTCTGGAGGACTACCTCCAAAGCGTGCACCCACAGGCAGACCACCATGCGGCCCACCTGCTCGCCCGCATGCTGGGCCTGTCATCGCAAGAACGCTATGGCCTGTTCTCCGAGCCACCGCAGCAAGAACGCGCGCAATTGCAGCAGGCGTTGCGAGCCATGCTGGGCGGCATGTCGGCCCAGAAGCCGCTGGTGTTGCTGGTAGAAGATCTGCATTGGGCCGACCCCACCACCCTGGAGTTGCTGGAGCATGTGCTGGCCGCCCCCAACCTGGGCGCGGTGGGCGTGCTGCTGACCGCACGACCCGACTTTCAGCCCGCCTGGACCGCACAGGTGCAGATGCTGCCCCTGGGGCCGCTGTCGGGCGCCGAATCGCGCACCCTGGCCCAGGGCATGTGCCCGTCGCAGCCGCTGGCACAGGCGGCGCTGCAGCACATCCTCCAGCATGCCGATGGCGTGCCCCTGTTCATTGAAGAAATGACCCATATGCTGGTGGCCGAAGCCGGCACACCACAGGATTTTTCCGCCCGCATTCCCAGCACGCTGCAGGACTTGCTGATGACCCGCATCGACCAACTGGGCGATGCCCGGCGGCTCACCCAGTTTGCGGCGGCCATTGGACGTGAATTCCGCCGTGCCTTGCTGCTTGCGGTGAGCCCTCTGCCAGCACCGGAGACCGCATCCGCGTTGGCCCAGCTGGAGGCCTCCGGGCTGGCCCAGTTGATGCCGGGAACGGAGCCCACAACCTACCAGTTCAAGCACGCACTGGTACAGGATGCGGCCTACCAGTCACAAAGCCGCGCTTCGCGCCGCGAGGCCCACCAACGCATCGCGCAAGCCCTGCTGCCGGCTGCACAAGCCGGCACCGAGGCACCCGAACTGCTGGCACACCACTTTCGGGGCGCCGAAATGCCCGCGGAGGCCTTTACCTGGTGGCTGCGTGCGGGCACCGAGGCCGCGCTGCGCAGCGCCTCCACCGAGGCGCTGGACCACTTCCAGCAAGCACTGCAGGCACTGGACAGCCTGGACGCGACGCCCGCGCGGGACAGCATGGAACTGCGTGTGCAGATGGAATTGGGCAATGTCCTGCTGGCCAGCCGGGGCTATGGCTCACCCGAAGCCGCACAGGCCTACACCCGCGCCATGGCGCTGGGCCAGAAAAGTGGCGATGCACTGGCCCAGTTCCGTTCCACCTGGGGGCTGTACCTGGGGTCCAGCTCACGCACGCACCACAGCGACTCCATGTCCATGGCCGAACAGCTGCTGCAGCTCGCCGACCGGGAGGGCCGCGCCGAGTGGCGCATCGCCGCCCGCTATGCCTGCGCCAATTCGGCTTACACACTGGGGCACTTCGCCCAGGCCTGCGCCCACGTGCAAGAAGCACGCCGGCACTACACGCCCGCACTGGACCCCACACTGCTGTCCCTGTTTGGCGAAAACGTGATGGCATCGGCCCTGTTTTTTGAAGCCTGGTCGCAGTGGGCGCTGGGGCAGCCCGAGGCCAGCCAACGGACCGCCACCGAGGCGCTAACGATTGCCCGCCGGGCCGGTCACTCGCACACCCTGGGTTTTGCCTACAGCTGTGCCGGGGTGCTGTACCGCATGCTGGACGATCCGGCGCAGGTCGCGGCCTGCAGCGAACAGCTCAACACACTGGCGACGCGCCACGGTTTTCCGTTCTGGCAAGCCACCGCCGAGTTGCTGGCAGGCTGGGTTCAGGCGACCCAGGGGGACCTGCAAGGCGGGGTGCGCATTGCGGCGACGATTGACGCCATCCGCGCGGGCGTCTTCGCCGGCGCCGTCATGTACTTTCTGGAAATCCAGGCCGGCGCCTATGTGCGACTGAGCCAATACGCCGAACTGATGCGGGTGGTGGACGAGGGGCTGCAGATCATGGAGAGCACCCACGCCCGCCACTGTGAAGCGGAGTTGTACCGGCTCAAGGGCGAATGCCTGCTGCACCTGGAGGGCGACGTAGGCGCCGCCCGCACGTGGCTCCAGCGCGCCCAGGCCTGTGCCCACGCGCAGGGTGCCGTGCTGCTGGAAGGCCGGGCGCAGGCCAGTCTCGCGTCGCTGTACGGCATGCCGCCAAAGAAAAGGTCGGTAGCGTCAGCTCGCAGCTAGCCATTTGCAGTCCGGGATTACTTCTTCATTTCGTCTTTGGACATGGCGTCCTTAGCCATGGCATCTTTGGCCATGGCGTCTTTCTTCATCGCGCCCTTCTTCGTTTGGTCTTTGGCCATGGCATCTTTAGCCATGGCGTCTTTCTTCATTCCATCCTGGGCCATGGCGTCTTTTGCCATGGCGTCCTTCTTCATTTCGTCTGCGGCCATAGCGCCGGTAGTAGCCAGCAGCATGCAGGCGGACAGGAGAGTTGCGGTCAGTTTATTCATGGTCATTCCTAGGAGTAGCGTAGTGCAGTAAGTGGCAGGATTGCCGGTGTTTGGACGCAGCATGAGCGAGCTCAGCTACCTCCGAACCAGTTGTACCCTTGGTCTTCCCAGTAACCGCCAGGGTAGGTATTGGTGACGAAAATCGCCTGAATGTGCTTCGGGTTTTTGTAGCCCAGCTTGGTTGGCATCCGCAGCTTCATGGGGAAGCCATATTTGGGCGGCAAGGGCTGTCCGTCATAGGTAAGTGCCAAGACGGTCTGGGAATGCAAGGCCGTTTGCATGTCAATGCTGGTGTAGTAGTCGTCAGCACACTTGAAGCCGACGTACCTGGCACTGAGGTCGGCACCCACCCGTCGCAGAAAGCTTGCGAAGGACACACCGCCCCATTTGCCGATGGCGCTCCAGCCCTCCACACAAATGTGACGGGTTACCTGATCGATCTGCGGCATGGCGCGCAGTTCCGACAAGCTCCATTTGCGCTTGTCTGACACCAGCCCCGTCACCTCCAGACGGAAGCTGCTTCCATCAATGGCACGCACTTCGTCTTCACCGTAGTACGCGTTGAACGGGAACGGCCGCGTGATCATTGAGTCCGGATACGTGGGCGCCAGTCGGTTGGGGTCGAACAGCCAGGCTTGTGCCTGGTCGTTGAGGCGGGAGATCTTGTTGAGCGCAGATTCGACACTGCTCTCGTCCACAAGCGCGCATCCCGTGAGCAGACTGAGTCCACCCAACGAAAGGGAACTGCGCAGGAAATTGCGCCGCGAAGAGGTCATGGCCCGGTTGGCGTGTGCAAGGCGCTCCACCGCTTCGTTGATGACGGCGTGGCGGTCCAAAGACAGGCGCATCGGTGTCCTGATTTTCATAATGAGAACTCCTTAGCGACCACGAACCATCGTGAGCAATGTGCGTGGCACCAGCATGACCATCACAAGATGAACCACGGTAAAGACCACGAGAGCGGACATGGCACCGAAGTGGACAACGCGCGCCCCCTCATAGCCACCCGTCACGACCCGCAGCAAAGGGAATTGAACAGATTTCCACAGTACCAATCCGGACAAGACGAGCACAACACTGTCCAGCATCACAAAGAGGTAGGCCAGCCGTTGCACCATGTTGTAGTGCGATGGGTCACCATGGGCCAGCCGGCCTTTGATCGCGTCGCTCAAATCATTCAACAATGTCGCCAGTTGCAGCGGAAAGAACTTTGCCCAAAGACGTCCAGTGGCCAGATTGCCTGCCAGATACAACAAGCCGTTCGCCGCAAGGAGCCACATTGCTGCAAAGTGCCACTGCAGCGCACCGCCAAGCCAACCACCCAACGTGATTTCCTTTGGGATCGAAAAGCCCAAAAACGCTGTGGCGTTGTAGATGCGCCAGCCGCTGAACATGAGAACCAGCACGGCTACTGCGTTAAGCCAATGCATGACTCGCAGCCAGCCTGGGTGGACGATCTCACTTTCTAACCGCATAAGAACTACTCCTGTGAGTTGCTTCACGGCCGGCAATCCATGCCTGCCCGGTCGTGCTTGAGGAGTAGTTCGCAGAAATCCCACCGCGGGTTACAGTGCACGACAAAAATCTTTGAAATATTTTTTGACCTTGCTGTAACCACAGACCTTCATGCAACGAATACAAGCCAGGCAAGCCCGCTTTGCGTCGAGTGAAAGCCAGCTGCAAACCCTGTTGACTCAAGGTTTGGGAGGTAATGCTGTGGCGTACCACGAGTTCTTAAGGGTTCTGAGTGGGCATCTGCGCGCCTATTTCCGCAGGCGCCTTTTTCAACGGCCCGATGACGTAGAGGATCTCGTGCAAGAAACCCTGCTCGCGGTGCACAACCAGCGCCACACGTACCGGCTGGATCAACCACTGACCGCTTGGATACACGCTATTGCACGCTACAAGTTTGTCGACCTACTGCGCGCACGCTCGATCCGTGAGGACTTGAACGATCCTCTGGATGAGGATCTGTCCGTGTTTGCCGAATCTGATACCGACGCCATTGAGGCCAAGAAAGACGTCAATAAACTGCTGGCAAACCTGCCAGAGCGCCAACGCCTGCCCATCGTTCACGTCAAACTGGAGGGCCTGTCTGTGGCGGAGACAGCGCAACGAACTGGTATGTCGGAGTCCGCCATCAAAGTCGGCATTCATCGGGGTTTGAAGGCGTTGGCAGAAAGAATGAGAGGAAACAAATGAAGACCGAGGAACTCATTGGTTTATTGGCCGCGGGTGAGTCCGGAATACCCGCCAATGCCGTTAGCAAACGTTTCGTCGTGGCCTTGGCGTGGAGCATTCCTCTTGCAGCCCTGATCATGGCCAGCGTCTATGGCGTTCGCAGCGATCTGGTGCAAGCCATGGGCGGCACGATGTTTTGGACGAAGCTGGCGTTTGCCGGCGCTCTGGTGCTGTTTGCATCCATATCGACAGAGCGGCTGGGTCGCCCAGGCATGCGCGTAGGTCTGGCCTGGGCAGGATTGGCTGCGCCTTTACTCTTGCTGTGGTTCGTAGCGGTAGTTGCGATAGCTACAGCCGAACCCGCGCAGCGCGCGGAACTCATCTTTGGCAGTACCTGGAAGACTTGTCCATTCAATATCGCGTTGATTTCGCTGCCGCTGTTTGCAGCGACCCTGTGGTTTGTGAAGGGTTTGGCTCCTACACAGCAGATGCTGGCTGGGGCCAGTGCTGGCTTGTTGGCAGGGGCTCTGGCCACGCTTATTTATGCACTCCACTGCCCGGAGTCGGCTGCTCCATTTGTAGGCATTTGGTATGTGCTGGGCATCTCGATTCCGACGACTGCCGGAGCTGCCTTGGGACCCAGAGTATTCCGTTGGTGACTGTGTTACCAAGCGAAATTGAGCGAAATACTTTCGGCGTTGTTAGTGACCCTTAGCCGCAGTCGACCCAAAGCGGTCTTCTGCGATTATCAATTCATCTCCGCAAAGCTGACTTTCAGAGTGGATAGGCGTTCTTACTCTTGCTCTGAAATTCCTTTCGGAAGCATTCAAGAGCAACACTAAGAGCTGCTTGGTGACGATCCCAACGACGGCTGGATTCAGATGTTCCCTGGTTGACCGTTATTTTTTTTGACAAGGTATCGGCGACTATGGGCCAAGCTTCAGATAGGTCCATGAGGAAATTCTTTGCACTATTCATGTAATAGTTAAATGTCCATTCCCGGGAAGCTCTGTCTTGAGGATAGGTAATCGCGTTGTCAGTAAGCATTTTCCCCAGAAAGGTGCGGACATCTTCGAGAGTTTCTTCGCGAATGCCAGTCTTGTCGGCCAAGAATGCAGCGCGCCAAAGCGAAAAGCATACTGCTGCGAGTAGCTGTACCTTTTTTGCCTTCTCAGGACTCTTGTGCAACGTTTCGAAGTGAGCATCAAGAAGCGCGTGCAGTGACAAAGTAGATTTTTGATTTATCGCCCTGCTTTCGATCAACCATTCCAAGTGTTGGTGATTTGGAGTTTCTGGCTTGATGATCTTCTTTGTTGCCATGTGGTCTCCTTTTGATGCTTCACGCGAAAACTCAAAGGCGCAGGCACGTTAAAGCTCGTCGAGCTAGTCTTCAGCTCACGATAGTCGGATCCCTCAAGGGTGGAGTTGAAACGTCTTAATAGCGTGTGCGGCCAGTAGGTCGTAAATAAAGATAGTGTTCACACCAAATTGCTTTGCAGCATCAGGCAATGGGATTCGCCTCTTCTGTGCGGCGTTGGATTGCTCTTGCGAAACAATGCTCAGTCCATGATGTTTTGCAACAGCAATCAAGTAGGCGTCTGCTTCGTCCTTCCCAGCAAATTCGTCCTTTGCCCCTTGCGTGTAGTGAGTGGATGAATAGGCCCAGTTCATCACATCTGCATAGATGGCCATCACAGCGGGGTTATTTGTGTCGTCCAGAAAGAATTCAGCCGGCATGCTCTGAGCCCAAGTTTTTGCACCGTCATCATCCCTGCCACGCCCCAATTCGGCAAGGACTTTTTTACAGGAACAGAATAGGCCCTTGTTGTGACCATCGACAATCCACTGCCAAAACCCACCGCAAAAGCTGAATTGATAGTACAAGCTCTTTGCTTGCACGAAGATATTTGCGTCGAACACATACTTAGGCAAAGACTTCCTCCTCATGATCACCGCCATTCTTTTGGCGGCGATGCAGCTCGACCACTGTGTCGGGTTTTATATTTAATAATTTCCCAGCTTCTCTGAGCAAGGTTTCTCCGACCATCGCACTGTTCAGCAACGTCTCTGTAAAGCGACGGCTGCTTCGAATGGGAATGGTTGCGTATGGGTTCCCGCCCGAAGTGTCCTTTTTGACCATGCTTGCCGCGGCAATATCTTGGTAAGTGCTTTTTTCAATGAAGCGAAAATCAAGAGCGCGTCGAGCAACAACCAAACGACTAACCATAAAGTGCTTAGCTATTTCTGAAATCCGTTCTGGACCTCGGTCCTTCCAAATTGACAAAAATTCTTCTCTGGGAGTAAGGACTTCGGCCGCGACTTGATTACATAGTGCTTCAAGGCCCCTGGCAGATATGTCGTTCGATGCAGACATGTCAGACACACCACTTTCACCAAGCCAGATGTGTGCAGCTTCGTGCATCAATGTGAAAATCCAGGCCGCTGGAGAGTCACGCCCATTCGTGAACACCACTGGCACCAACGGATCGGAAATTGCAAATCCGCGAAATTCCGAAACAGGCAAAGGGCGGTGTGGATTTCCTTTAGCAACACCGCTCCGAAAAACAAGCACACCATGTTCTTCAAACCTTTTCGCGAGAAAAGAATAAAAGCCTTCATGGGTCTTACTCGTAACTCGATTGGCGGGGGTTAATCCGATGGTTTCAACAATATCTTTTGCAACAACTTCGGGCCGAATCTGCGCGGCCATCCCTCTGAACCGTCCCACAAACGCAGGTCCAGGAATTTCGTTCTCTCTGAGATGTTGGGCAAACCAAGCAACCTTACGCTCAATGTCTTTGAGAGCTTCAAAGAAGGCGGGACTAAGAGGCTCAGGAGCAGCCGTCTGCCGCAAGTCAGGAATCTCAGGCCTAACGTCTGTTGGCGGTGTCTTCAGGAACAAATAACCGAATGGGATTTGAAGCCTAGCGGCCAACTGCTCAGCTTGGGTAGCTGTAAGCATTCCACTCTTAAAACGATCTAGCTTCTTTGCAGACGCCATTTCCTCCGCAAGCCCGTCAACCGTCATGCTCAATTTACCTGCGGCCCACCGCAACACATCAGTTGAAATGTTGAATGTCGTCATTCTTGAATGCAATCAGAACGCATACTTGCGAATCCAGCGCACTCGGGCAACGCTCTGCGTCATTTCCGGGTCTCCAGTTTTGTAAGGCAACCTGCCATGCAAGTCTCTACAGCGGAAAAGTCTAATTCCCCACCTTTTCTTGTCAATGGAGAGATCTTCCACTGTTGGTAATTTGGCTTCCCTCACCTAAATCCCCCATGTGGGGGATACCGCTATTTTGCTCTATGCGCTACAGGTGCTCAATGGTGACGTCGGTTTTGGAGCGTTACTTCTCAATGCAATCAGGTCAATCGTGCATCACATTGGGTGTTTAAGTCGCGTCGCTTACGATATGCGTGTCGCTTGGCGGGGTAGCCGACTTTCACAGATTCACCCGAATGCCATCTGCGAATGAGTTCCCATAATGTCGGCTTCCGTTGATGGACGAATCGTTGGTGTTGTGCTCGGATGCAGACATTAACCGAAGACCGCAACTGGCCCGAACCTGCCGCAGCTGTCGACCCATCTCAGTCAGATACACGACATCAAGAGATCTTGTCGCTCCCTGGAACTCTTGGATGTCGATCAATCAAAAAAAATAGGTTGTTTTCGACTTTAATTGCGCGGAATACCCCCGCAAGGGCCCCGCACGGAATCACTCCACCGTCACACTCTTGGCCAAGTTGCGCGGCTTGTCCACATCGGTCCCGCGCGCACACGCCGTGTGATAGGCCAGCAGCTGCAGCGGCACCACATGCAGCAGGGGCGACAGGGCAC
>JBAQKO010000167.1:0-2121 GCA_049301075.1 Rhodoferax sp. | reverse complement strand
GGGTGGGCCAGTCGCTAGGCGCCGGCGACCCGGTGGCCGCGCGCTTTCGCGCCTGGGTGGGCGTGGGCGCGGCACTGGGCTTTGCCGTGGTGTCCGCCGCGGGCATGGCGCTGTTCAATACCCAGATTGCCGCCGCCTACACCACCGACGCCACGGTGGCCGCTGCGGCGGCCCAGCTGCTGTTCCTGGCGGCCGTCTTCCAGTTGTCCGATGCCACGCAGGTCGTCGCCAGCAGCGCCATCCGCGGCTACAAGGTCACCCGCGCACCCATGGTGATCCAGCTCACCGCGTTCTGGCTGGTGTCGCTGCCGCTGGGGTGCGCCCTGGGGCTGGCGCCCGAGTGGTTGCCCTGGCATCCGGCACAGCCGCTGCAGGCCCAGGGTTTCTGGATGGCGCTGGTGGCGGGCCTGACGGTGGGTGCCATCGGGCTGGTTCTGCTGTTGCGCTTTGTTGCGCGCCAGCACCTGCCGCCGGGCGAATCCGTTACGCTGTAAGCCATGCACGCCACGCCCCGCTCCCCCATGCCGCCCGGCCTGATCGTTCTGATGCTGTCCGTGCTCATGGGCATCCAGCCCGTCACCACCGACTTGTACCTGCCCGCCCTGCCGCGGCTCACGCACGAGCTGGGCGCCAGCATGGCGCAGGCGCAACTCACGCTCACTGCGCTGCTGCTGGCCTTTGGTATTTCGCAGCTCTTCTGGGGGCCGCTGTCGGATCGCTTCGGCCGGCGCCCGGTGCTGCTGGCCGGCCTGACGGCCTACGTGGCGGCTTCGCTGGGCAGCGCCCTTGCGCCCACCATGGACTTGCTCATCATCTGGCGCACGGTGCAGGGTGCCGCCATGGGCGCGGCGGTGATGTGTGCCCGCGCCATCGTGCGCGACCTGTACACCCCGACGCAGGGCGCCGGCGTCATGTCCAAGGGCCTGAGCGGGCTGGGCGTCATCGCCTGCGTGGCAGCACCGCTGGGCGGCCTGCTGACGGCCTGGTTCGATTGGCATGCCGCCCTGCTGGCACTGGCGGTTTTTGGCGCCTTTGGCCTGGTGCTGGTGGCCCTGCGCTTCCAGGAAACCGTGCACCACAAGAACCCGCGGGCCCTGCAGCCCGCCACGCTGGCGCGCACCTGGCTGGGCATCGTGCGCAACCCCACGTTTGTGGCCTTCACCGTGCTCTCCATGTGCTCCTACAGCGGCCTGTTCACGTTCCTGGCGGCGTCCTCCTTCGTGTTCATCCGCGTGCTGGGCTTCAGCACCACGGCCTACGGCCTGGTGATGCTGGGCAATTCATTTGTCTACCTGCTGGGCACCTTCCTGTGCCGGCGCCTGCTGATCCGCGTGGGCGTGCGCCGCACCCTGGCCATTGCCGGCGGCCTGAGCGTGGCCGGCGGCAGCACCATGGGTGGCCTGGCCCTGCTGGGGGTGCAGTCGGCCTGGGCCATCATCCTGCCGTTTGGCCTGTTCATTGCGGCGCACGGCATCCACCAACCCTGCGGACAAAGCGGTGCCGTGGGCCCATTTCCCAAGGCTGCCGGAGCCGCTTCCGCGCTCAATGGTTTCCTGATGATGGTCAGTGCCTTCGCCACCGGCCAATGGCTGGGCACCCACATGGACGGAACGACCCGGCCCCTGATCCTGGGGGTGTGGTTCTGGAGCGTCCTCATCGCCCTCAACGCCTGGACCCTGATACAACGCTATGGCCGCCCCTGACACGCTCCCCTACCACCTGTGCCTGGCCGGCCCCACCGCCGCCGGCAAGACGGCCGCGGCGCTGGCCATTGCACAGGCGCACCCGTGCGAGATCATCAGCGTCGACTCGGCACTGGTGTACCGCGGCATGGACATTGGCACCGCCAAGCCCAGCGCCGCCGAGCTGGCCGCCGTGCCCCACCACCTGATCAACATCCGCGACCCGCTGCAGACCTACAGCGCCGCCGAATTCGTGACCGATGCGCAGCAACTGATCCGCGCCATTGCCGCTCGCGGCAAGCTGCCGCTGCTGGTGGGCGGCACCATGCTGTACTTCAAGGCCCTGTTCGACGGCATAGACCCCATGCCAGCCGCCGACCCCGCCGTGCGCGCCGCGCTGGAGATCGAAGCACAGGCCAAAGGCTGGCCCGCCCTGCAC
>JBAQKO010000166.1:0-4223 GCA_049301075.1 Rhodoferax sp. | reverse complement strand
GACCGAGGCGCGCAGCGTGTTGTCGGGGTGGTTGTAGCCCTGGCGCACGCCTTCGTTGATGGCGTCGTCCAGGGAGCCGGTAAAGCCTTCCCAGCGCACGTCCATGCCAACCTTGAGGAACACGTTGACGATGCCGGTGTCCTGGCAGATGGGGCGGTGGCCCGTGGCGCTCATCTTGCTGTTGGTCAGGATTTGCGCGATGGCATCCTTGGCGGCAGGGCTTTGTTCGCGCTCGTAGGCGCGCGCCAGATGGGCAATGTAGTCTGCGGGATGGTAGTAGCTGATGTATTGCAGTGCAGCAGCGACGGACTCAATCAGGTCGGCTTGGCGGATGGTCGTGGTCATGGAAAGTATTTCAAGAACAGGGGGGTGGGGCGAGTTTACCCAA
Organism: Rhodoferax sp.; assembly: GCA_049301075.1. Taxonomy (GTDB): domain Bacteria; phylum Pseudomonadota; class Gammaproteobacteria; order Burkholderiales; family Burkholderiaceae_C; genus Allorhodoferax. Next base: position 3,835 of record JBAQKO010000166.1, on the reverse strand, counting down.
ACCAGCCGTCTGCTCGCTGACGGCTGGCCAGCCGGGCGGCAAGCCGCCGGCACGACCAGTCAGTGATACGTAAGTGCAGTCCATAACCATACGCGCCAATTCCAATTCATATCGTAGGAGACACCCCCATGAGCACACCATCGTCCGCCATTGAGTCCGTTTTGGTGGAAAACCGGGTTTTCCCACCGAGCGAGGCCATGGTCAAGTCGGCCCGCATTTCGGGCATGGACGGCTACAACGCCCTGTGCGCGCAGGCCGAGAGCGATTTCGAAGGTTTTTGGGCCAAGCTGGCACGTGAGAACCTGGTGTGGAGCAAACCCTTCACCCGCACGCTGGACGAGTCCGAAGCGCCGTTTTACAAGTGGTTTGACGATGGCGAGCTCAACGCCTCGGCCAACTGCCTGGACAAGTGGGTGGGTACGCCCACCGAAAACAAGACCGCTGTCATTTTTGAAGCCGATGACGGCACGGTCACCAAGACCACCTACAAGGAGCTGCTGGCCCGCGTGAGCCAGTTCGCCAACGCCCTCAAGGCCGACGGCATCAAAAAGGGCGACCGCGTGCTGGTGTACATGCCCATGACGCTGGAAGGCGTGATTGCCATGCAGGCCTGCGCCCGCATTGGCGCCACCCACAGCGTGGTGTTCGGCGGCTTCTCGGCCAAGGCCTTGCAGGAGCGCATCATCGACGCTGGCGCCGTGGCCGTCATCACCGCCAATTACCAGATGCGTGGTGGCAAGGAGTTGCCACTCAAGGCCATCGTGGACGAAGGTCTGGCCATGGGCGGGTGCGACACCATCAAGACCGTGTTCGTGTACCAGCGCACGCAAACCGCCTGCAACATGGTGGCCGGGCGCGACAAGACCTTCTCTGAAGCGCTGGCCGGTCAAAGCACCGTGTGTGCCCCGGTGGCCGTGGGCGCCGAGCATCCCCTGTTCATTCTCTACACCTCCGGCTCCACCGGCAAGCCCAAGGGCGTGCAGCACTCCACCGGTGGCTACCTGCTGTGGGCCAAGGTCACGATGGACTGGACCTTTGACCTTAAGCCCGAGGACGTGTTCTGGTGTACCGCCGACATCGGCTGGATCACCGGCCACACCTATGTGGCCTATGGCCCCCTGGCCGCCGGCGCCACCCAGATCATTTTTGAGGGTGTGCCCACCTTCCCCAATGCCGGACGCTTCTGGCAGATGATCGAGCGCCACAAGTGCTCCATTTTCTACACCGCGCCCACGGCCATCCGCTCGCTCATCAAGGCCGCCGAAAGCGATGCTTCCGTGCATCCCGACCGCTCCGATCTGAGCAGCCTGCGCATCCTAGGCTCGGTGGGCGAGCCCATCAACCCCGAAGCGTGGATGTGGTACTACAAAAACATCGGCCACGAAAAGTGCCCGATCGTGGATACCTTCTGGCAAACCGAAACCGGCGGTCACATGATGACGCCGCTGCCTGGCGCCACTCCGCTGGTGCCCGGTAGCTGCACGCTGCCGCTGCCCGGCATCATGGCCGCCATCGTGGACGAGGTTGGCAACGACATCCCCAACGGCTCTGGTGGCATGCTGGTGGTCAAGCGCCCCTGGCCGTCCATGATCCGCACCATCTGGAACGACCCCGAGCGTTTCAAGAAGAGCTATTTCCCCGAGGAAATGGGTGGCAAGCTGTACCTGGCCGGCGACGGTGCGGTGCGCAGTGCCGACCGGGGTTACTTCCGCATTACCGGCCGCATTGATGACGTGCTGAACGTCTCGGGCCACCGCATGGGAACCATGGAAATCGAATCGGCCCTGGTGTCCAAGACCGATCTGGTGGCCGAAGCCGCCGTGGTGGGGCGTCCGGACGATCTGACCGGTGAGGCCATCTGCGCGTTCGTGGTGCTCAAGCGCCCACGTCCCACGGGCGATGAGGCCAAGGCCATTGCCAAGGAACTGCGCGACTGGGTGGCCAAGGAGATTGGTCCCATTGCCAAGCCCAAGGACATCCGCTTTGGCGAGAACCTGCCCAAGACCCGTTCCGGCAAGATCATGCGCCGCCTGCTGCGTTCGCTGGCCAAGGGCGAGTCCATTACCCAGGACACTTCCACGCTGGAAAATCCGGCCATTCTGGACCAGCTGGGTCAGGCGTACTGATTCCGCGCCATCTGGTGTGATGCAAAGGCCCGCTTCGGCGGGCCTTTGTTTTTGGCTTGGGTTACAGTCGTTGCGGGCGAGTGGTGTTTGAATGCCGTTTGTACGCAGAACAGGAGACACGCATGTATTTTTTAGGTTTGGGCCTGATCCTTCTGGCCATGAAGTATCTGGAAATGGGACCCGTTGCCACCTGGAGCTGGTTGGTGGTGTTGGCGCCCTTCGGGCTGGCCGTGGTCTGGTGGGCCTGGGCCGATGCTTCGGGTTACACCAAGCGCAAGGCCATGGAACGGGAAGACGCCCGGCGCAAGGACCGCATTGAGCGCAACCGCGAGGCCATGGGTACCCTCAACAGCAAGCGTCGCCGCTGAAGGCGCCCTCCCGCCGGCGGGAGGCACAATAGCGCCCATGCTGATTCATCCCCAAATCGATCCCATCGCCCTGCAACTCGGGCCCATCGCCGTGCACTGGTATGGCCTGACCTACCTGGCCGCCTTTGGCCTGTTCATGTTTCTGGGCAGTCGCCGGCTCAAGCACCAGCCGTTTTCGACCATCACGGGCGAGGGTAGCTGGGCCTACCGCGACGTGGAGGACATTCTTTTCATGGGCGTGGTGGGAGTCGTGCTCGGTGGCCGCCTGGGTTACTGCCTGTTCTACAAACCCGCGTATTACCTGGCGCACCCGCTGGAGGTGTTTGCCGTGTGGCAGGGGGGCATGAGTTTTCACGGCGGCATGCTGGGTGTCATCGCCGCCATGGTGTGGTTTGCCTGGTCGCGCCGCAAGCCGTTCTGGCAGGTGGCCGATTTCGTGGCGCCTTGCGTGCCGACCGGCCTGGCCGCCGGGCGGGTGGGCAATTTCATCAACGGTGAACTGTGGGGCCGTCTGGCCGACCCGTCGCTGCCCTGGGGCATGGTGTTTCGCGGGGCAGGGGATTTGCCGCGCCATCCGTCACAGGTGTACCAGTTCCTGATGGAAGGGTTGCTGCTGTTCGTGCTGCTCTGGTGGTACGCCAGTACCCCACGCAAGCAGGGGCAGGTGGCGGCGGCGTTCCTGTTCGGCTATGGCGTGTTTCGTTTCATTGCCGAATTTTTCCGCGAGCCCGATGCGTTCCTGGGTCTGCTGTCACTGGGCATGAGCATGGGGCAGTGGCTGTGCATTCCCATGATCGTGGGTGGCGCTGCCCTGTGGCTGTGGACCGGTAGTCGTCAAAAAATACAAGCAAAATAAGCCAGCAGGCGTTGCAGAACCTGCGCAGGTAGCTATGAAAATGGTAGCAAATATGGATGCCGTCAAACCGGTGCAGACCGGGCATGTGGAACTGGAACTGGACGGGGCGCTGGCCTACGTCACCTTGAGCCACCCCGGAAAGTTCAATGCCATGTCCCGCACCATGTGGCGGGAATTGCGTGCCGTGTTCGAGGGGCTGCAAAAGGCGCCCGGGGTGCGCTGTGTGCTGGTGCGCGGCGAGGGTGGGCATTTTTGCGCCGGGGGCGACATTGCCGAGTACCCGGCCTTTCGCTTCACGCCCCAGAGCCTGCGGGCGTTTCACGAGGACGACGTCTGGGGCGGGCTGCAGGCCATGCTCGATTGCGATGTACCCATCGTGGCGCACATTGAAGGCAATTGCATGGGGGCCGGGGTGGAAATTGCCAGTTGCTGCGACTTGCGCCTGGCCAGTGCCTCGGCCCGTTTTGGTGCGCCCATTGCACGCC
>JBAQKO010000165.1:0-24174 GCA_049301075.1 Rhodoferax sp. | reverse complement strand
AAGAAAGCCCATGTCTACGCGGCCGCCCTGAACCGCATCATGAACGGCGCGTAACCGGCGCCGGCGGCGTCAAATGGTCGGGCGGGCCCGTGCCGGCACGCTGGTTACCGGCGCCGCCTGCCCGCATGCAAACGCCGCCATCAGGTCCCGACAGGCCTGCTCTGGGTCCTGCGCCTGCGTAATGGCGGTGATCACGGCGGCACCGGCCACGCCCTGGGCCGCCACCTGCGCCATGTTGTGCACACCGATGCCGGCAATGCCCACCACCGGCACTGGCAAGCGCGCGGCCCAGTAGCGCAGGTTGTCCAGCCCCTGCGGTATCCAGGGCATGTCTTTGGACTGCGTGGCGAATACCGGCCCGCAGGCGATGTAGGACGGACGCACCGCCAACGCCCGCGCAACCTCCGCGTAGCTGTGGGTGCTGAGCCCCAGGCGGACACCGGCGTCGCACAGCGCGTCCAAGTCCACGGTGTCCAGATCTTCCTGCCCCAGGTGCACGCCATAGGCGCCCAGTTGCAGGGCCAGTTGCCAGTGGTCGTTGATGAACAGTTGCGCGCCGGGCGTGGCGCGCGCCAGGGCGATGGCCTGCGCCACCTGTTCTGCCAGCGCGGGCGCCAGCGGGTCCTTGATGCGCAACTGCACGGTGCGAATGCCCGCTGCCAGCACGCGACGCACCCAGTCGGCGCTGTCCACCACGGCGTACACCCCCAACGCGGGACTCTGCAGGGGCGCAAACGCCGTAGGGCGCTGATTGGGTTGCGCAGGGAAGCGCCCGGTGGCCTCCAGGTGCGCCAGCACCCGGGCGTCTGCCGCGCAATATCCCGCGGCCTGCAGGGCGCTCACGTCAGCCTGCCCGGATGGGGATGGGTCCAGCGATGCCATGGCGTTCACAACAAAATGGGGTGGCCCGCCACCGGGGTGGATGCCACCGCCATGTCCTGCTTGGCCATGACGCCGGCCTCCAACGCCAGGCGCCCGGCTTCCAGGCCCAGCTTGAAGGCGCGCGCCATGCGCACGGGGTCAATGGCCTGGGCCACGGCGGTGTTGAGCAGCACACCGTCCAGCCCCAGCTCCATGGCCTGCACCGCATCCGACGGGCGGCCAATGCCGGCGTCCACAATCAGCGGCACACCGGGCAGGCGCGCCCGCAGAGTGCGCAGCGCGCCGGGGTTGACCAGCCCCTGGCCGGAGCCGATGGGCGCGCCCCAGGGCATGAGGATGTTGCAGCCCGCATCCAGCAGGCGCTGGCAGCTCACCAGGTCGTCCAGGCAATAGGGGAAGACTTCAAAACCGTCCTTCACCAGTTGGGCGGTGGCCTGCACCAGCTCAAACGGGTCGGGCTGCAGGGTGTGGGCGTCGCCAATCACCTCGAGCTTGATCCAGTGCGTGTCAAACAATTCCCGCGCCATGTGGGCCAGAGTGATGGCCTCGCGCGCGGTGTGGCAGCCGGCGGTATTGGGCAACAGGTGGGCGCCGCTCTCGCGCACCAGGGCAAAGAAGTCGCTGGCTTCGCTGCCATGGGCGAGCTGGCGGCGCAGCCCTACCGTGACCACTTGCGCACCGCTGGCGGAAATGGCCGCTTGCAGAATCTGCGGCGAGGGGTAGCCTGCCGTACCCAGGAAGAAGCGGCTGCCGAGCGTGCGCCCGCCAATCGTCCACGGGGTCGGCGTCAGCGTGGTATCCGTCATGGGGTCAGCCTCCCTGAATGGGTTGAAAGGTAAGAATCGTGTCCCCGTCCGCCAGCAGGCATTGCGCCCGCTGGGAGCGCGGCACAAAGTTGCCGTTGACGGCGGTGGCCAGGGTGTCGGGCGGCACGTCCTGTGCCTCCACCCAGTGCTGCAGGGTGCGCGCCGCGGTGGGCTGGGGGCTGCCGTTCACGACGACCGTGAGCGTGTGCGGCGGGGTTTGCGTTGCGGTCATGGCGCCAGCCCCTGCAGGGCCCGCTCCACCAGCGCCGGCGCCAGCAGCCAGCCGTGGCGGTACAGGCCGTTGATGCGGGTGCAACCGGCGCGCTGCTCCAGCAGCGGCAGATTGTCGGGCAGCGCCGGGCGCAGGTTGCTCTCGGTGTGGATGATGCGCGCCTCGGCCAATGCGGGAATGGCGCTGTGGGCGGCGCTGAGCAGCTCCAGCGTGCTGCGCAGCGAGACGGGGGAGCGGTCTTCGCTCTCGATCTCGCTGGCGCCGACCACAAAGTAGCGGTCCGGTCGCGGCACGATGTACACGCTATGGCGCGGGTGCATCAGGCGCAGGGGGCGCGAGAGCGAAACCTCCGGGGCGTGCAGCAAAAAAATCTCGCCGCGCACGCCGCGCACCGGCAACTGGGGCCGGGCGCCCACGCCGCGCACATCGAACACATGGTCAAAATGCTGCGACTTTTGCTGCCCGTCCTGCGTGTAGTGCAACTGGCCTTCCAGCACGGTCTGCACCGGACAGCCCCAGTGCCACTGCACGCCCTGGCGATTGCCCTGTTCGTGCAGGGCCTGCATCGTGTTGTGCACTTCCACATAGCCTTCGCAAGGCAAGCGCCACGCCAGCGTGGGACCATGCACACTGGGTTCCAGCACGGCCAGGGCGTCCACCGACAGGGCTTCGGGCTGGTAGCCCGCGTCGGCCTTGGCCTGCAACAGGCCCACCAGGCGCTGGGCGGCGCCCGCGTCCGAACGGTGCGCCACCAGCAGGCTGCCGTCGAAATGGCAGACGCCGGGCATGCCCACCGCCTGCGCAATGGCAGGCCACAGCGCACAGGAGCGCAGCCCCAGGCGGAACACGTCCTCGTTGCCCCGGTCCAGTTCGGCCACCGGGCTGAGCATGCCGGCGGCGGTCCACGCCGCGCCCTCGGTGCCCGACGTTTCGCGTGGCCCGGCATCGCGTGCCGCGTCAAGCACCTCGACTTGATGCCCCTTGCCACTGAGTTCCAGCGCCAGCAGGCGCCCCAACAGGCCTGCGCCTGCAATTCCAATACGCATCACGGTTCTCCTGCTTCCTGGCGGACCGCTCAGGCCTGGTTGATGGGGATGTAGATCTCACCCCCCACTTTTTTGAACGTGTCGGACATGACGTCCATGCCCGACTGCAATGCCTGCTCATCGCTCACGCCCAGGTTCTTGGCGTACTCGCGTACTTCCTGCGTGATCTTCATGGAGCAGAACTTGGGGCCGCACATGGAGCAGAAATGCGCCACCTTGCTCGAATCCTTGGGCAGGGTTTCGTCGTGGAAGTTGCGCGCGGTGTCCGGGTCCAGCGAGAGGTTGAACTGATCCATCCAGCGGAACTCGAAGCGTGCCTTGCTCAAGGCGTCATCGCGCGCCCGCACCCCCGGGTGACCCTTGGCCACGTCGGCCACGTGGGCGGCAATCTTGTAGGTGATGATGCCGGTCTTGACGTCCTCGCGATCGGGCAGGCCCAGGTGTTCCTTGGGCGTGACGTAGCACAGCATGGCGGTGCCAAACCAGCCGATCATGGCCGCGCCGATGCCGCTGGTGATGTGGTCGTAACCGGGTGCGATGTCGGTGGTCAGCGGGCCCAGGGTGTAGAACGGCGCCTCGCCACAGTGCTTGAGCTGCTCCGTCATATTGGCCTGCACCATGTGCATGGGCACGTGGCCGGGGCCTTCGATCATGACCTGCACGTCCTGCTGCCAGGCCTTCTTGGTCAGCTCGCCCAGGGTGCGCAGCTCGGCAAACTGGGCTTCGTCGTTCGCATCGGCGCTGGAGCCCGGGCGCAGGCCGTCACCCAGCGAGTAGCTGACGTCGTAGGCGCGCATGATCTCCGTCATCTCGTCGAAGTGCGTGTAGAGGAAGTTTTCCTTGTGGTGCGCAATGCACCACTTGGCCATGATGGAGCCGCCGCGCGAGACGATGCCGGTCATGCGGTTGGCCGTGAGGTGGATGAAGGCCAGGCGCACCCCGGCGTGCACGGTGAAGTAGTCTACCCCCTGCTCGGCCTGCTCGATCAGCGTGTCGCGGAAGATGTCCCAAGTCAGGTCTTCGGCAATGCCACCGACCTTTTCCAACGCCTGGTAAATGGGCACGGTACCGATCGGCACGGGCGAGTTGCGCACGATCCAGTCGCGGGTGGTGTGGATGTTCTTGCCGGTGGACAGGTCCATCACGGTATCCGCGCCCCAGCGGATGGACCAGACCAGTTTTTCCACTTCTTCCTCGATGCTGGAGGTGACTGCCGAGTTGCCGATGTTGGCGTTGATCTTCACCAGGAAGTTGCGGCCAATGGCCATGGGCTCCAGTTCGGTGTGGTTGATGTTGGCCGGGATGATGGCGCGGCCACGGGCCACCTCGTCGCGCACAAACTCGGGGGTCATCACACGCGGAATGCTGGCGCCAAAGCTGTTGCCCGCGAGGCGCGCCTCGCGCTCGGCGTTGCCGAGGTACTGCGCCTGCCATTCCAGGTTCTGGTTCTCGCGCAGGGCCACGTATTCCATCTCGGGGGTGATGATGCCCTTTTTGGCGTAGTGCATCTGGCTCACGTTGGCACCCGGCTTGGCGCGGCGCGGCTGGCGCTGCAGGCCGGCGGCCTGGGCACGCAGGGCGGCCAGGGCATCGGTTTCGCCATTCTTGAGGCCATCGTCCAGCGCAAAGGGCTTGCGGCCATCGTAGCTTTCCGTATCGCCGCGCGCTTCTACCCAGCCCTGGCGCACCAAGGGCAGACCCTGGCGCACGTCAATGTGGGCAGCCGGGTCGGTGTAGGGGCCGGAGGTGTCGTACACCGTGACGGCCTCGCCATTGCTTTGGAGGATTTCGCGCAGCGGCACCTGGATGTCGGGGCGGCTGCCCTGCAGGTAGCGCTTGGTAGAGGCGGGCAGCGGCTCGCGCGTGAGCTGGATGAACTGGGCTAGCTTGTCGGGTGCATTCACGGTACGGTCTCCGGTTGAACCCGAAGACGGATGGCTCACCAGCCCCGCAAACCCTAAAAAGATGCAGCCCACGGCCCGCAAAGGGGCACTGAATCAGCTGCTTGGCACTTCTTACGCTGGTATGAACCAGATCAAGTTCACGGGTTTGGCATCCATCTCAGCGCAACCACTGCGCACCCCGGGCAGGGCGGAGTGTACGCCAAAGTGCCGCCCCGTCCAACCCTAGGCCGCTGGCACCTCGGGCCGCAGGTGCTTGAACCGCCGCTCCCGGTCATACGGGAACACGTCGTGCACGTGGCCGGCCAGAATGCGGTCCTTGTGGGTTTGCCAGAAGTCCACGTCGAGCAGGTCGGCGTGGTGCTTCATGAAGACCTCCCGCACGGCCGGGTTGCCCAGCAGGAAGGGGCCAAAGGTTTCCGGAAACACGTCCTTGGGGCCCACGTGGTACCAGATTTCGCCGGACATCTCGTCTTCTTCGTTGCGGGGCGCGGGCACGCGGCGGAAGTTGCAGTCGGTGATGTACTCGATCTCGTCGTAGTCGTAAAACACCACCTTGCCGTGGCGGGTGATGCCGAAATTCTTCCACAGCATGTCGCCGGGGAAGATGTTGGCGGCCACCAGATCCTTGATGGCGTTGCCATACTCCACCACGCCGCGCTCCATTTGCTGGCGCGCACTCTCGGCGGCCGGGCTGTGGTTGTTGGGGTCGGCCGCACCGGCGTCAAAAGCTTCCTGCAGATAGATGTTGAGCGGAATCATGCGCCGCTCGATGTAGACGTGCTTGATGATGACTTCGATCTTGCCATCCCCATCGCGGTCACTGATCTCCAGCTGGCTGGGCGCGAACTTCTCGATCTCGGCAATCAGCTCGTCGTCAAAGCGGTCGCGCGGGAAAGCGACCTCGCTGTACTCCAGCGTGTCGGCCATGCGCCCGACCCGGTCGTGCTGCTTGACCAGCAGGTACTTGCCGGCGATCTGCTCGCGGGTGGTGTCCTTTTGCGGCGGGTAGTAGTCCTTGATGACCTTGAACACGTAGGGGAACGAGGGCAGATCGAACACCAGCATGACCATGCCCTTGATGCCGGGGGCAATGCGGAACTTGTCGGACGAGTGGCGCTGGTGGTGCAGGAAGTCGCGGTAAAACAGCGTCTTGCCCTGCTTGGCCAGCCCCAATGCGTTGTAGATTTCGTTGCGCGGCTTGCGCGGCATCATGCTGCGCAGGAACTGCACGTAGGCCGACGGGATTTCCATGTCGACCATGAAATAGGCGCGGGCAAAGCTGAACAGCATGAGCAGGTCGTCTTCGCCAAACAGCGCGGTATCAATGACCAGCTTGCCCGAACGGTTGTGCAGCACCGGCAGGGTAAATGAGAATTCGTTGAAGCCGTTGATCAGCTTGCCGACGATGTAGCAGCCCTTGTTGCGAAAGAACAGGCCGGTGAGCACCTGGATCTGGAAGTTGGCGCGCAGCTTGACGTGGCCCAGCCGCGCCTCCATGGCCGCCTGCACCAGGGTGATGTAGCGCTCCAGGTTGTCAAAGTCCCGGCGCAGGTCAAAGTCGGTCACCATGCGCGTCAGCACCGCGTGCATGGTTTCCCGGGTGGGGTAGTAGGAGCGGTAGGTGGGGCGGGATTCGGGTTCGCCGTTTTCGATGTACTCGGTGCTGATGGCCGGGCGCACGAAAATGAAATCGTTCTGGAAATAGCTGCGGTGCAGGATCTTGGTGGTGACCGAATTGAAGAAGGTCTCGGCCAGCTCGGGCTGGTGGTGGTCCACCAGCAGCCCGATGTAGTGCAGCTTGACCTGGTGCCACACGTCCATGGGTTGCTCGCCCGCCTTGAACTCACGCTCCAGCCGCCGCGAGCATTCCTTGACGCGCAGGTCGTAGAACTCGATGCGCTCGCGCTGGGCCCGTTGCTGGCCGTGCCAGTCGGCCGTCTCGAACCGGTGCTTGGCGCGCGCCGATTCAGTGCGAAACAGGCGGTAGTGGCGGTTGAACCCATCGAGCATCGCCTTGGCGATGTCGTAGGCAACCGATGAGTCCAGGCGGGTTGGGAACATATCTCTCAGCTTTCGCTATTGTTTTTATAGCTGCTTGCGCAATCGGGACGATGGCTAGAGCCTGTTTTTACTATGCATTTGCAGCATGTCGGGGCAGCAGCCGCACGCCCGAGATGGCCTGGCGGTACAGCGTCTCCAGGTCGTCCGTGCGGGTAACGGTCATGTGCAGGTCCTGCAACAGGCCGTCGTGCACGCCGTACACCCAGCCGTGCAGCGTCACGTCCTGCCCGCGGGCCCAGGCATCCTGCATCACCGTGCTGAGCGCCACGTTGACGACCTGCTCGATCGCATTGAGCTCGCACAGCGCATCTGCGCGGCCGTGCTCGGGAATCACGTCGAGGATGTCGCGGTGGCGGTCGCGCACGTCCTGCACGTGGCGCAGCCAGTTGTCGGCCAGGCCAATGCGCGCGCCCTCCAGCGACGCCTTGACACCGGAGCAGCCGTAATGCCCCACCACCATGATGTGCGACACCTTGAGCCGCTCCACGGCGAACTGGATGGTGGACAGTGCGTTGAGGTCGGAGTGCACCACCACGTTGGCCACGTTGCGGTGCACAAAGATTTCACCCGGCTCCAGGCCGGTGATCTGGTTGGCTGGCACCCGGCTGTCGGAGCAGCCGATCCACATATAGCGGGGATTTTGCTGCGCTTTCAGATTGGTAAAAAACCCCGGTCGCTCGGCCTCCATGCGGGCGGCCCAGGCGCGGTTGTGGGCGAACAAGTCACTGAGTTTGGTTGGCATAGTTTCCTTCTGAATAAAGGCGGGGGCCGCGCTGCGGCAGCCTCCACCTGGTTACTTCTTGAGCGAACTGCGCACGTTCCAGTCCAGCAGCGCGTACCGGGCACGCTCCTGCAAATCGTCCAGGGCATTGAACTCGCACGGCACGTTGCTGTCCATGTGGGCGGAGGTGCATACAAATGACTTGGGGTTACCCAACTGCCACATACCTTGGGCATTGCGGGCTTCGCCGGAGAAAAACAAGCCACGGGGGGTGTTCATCGGATCCGGTTTGGTGGGCAAGGGCTTGAGCAGATTGCGCCCGGCATTCACATAGCCGCCTTCAATCCCCGCCAGGGGAAACAGGGTGGTGAACATGTCGCGTTGGCTGGCAGGCTGTGTCAGCTGGTTACCGCACTGCAGATGGTTGCCCCAGATGACAAAGGGCACCTGGCGCATCAGGTAACGCCGGTGCGCGTCGGCATAGATGCCAAAAGAGCGCACATTGTGGTCCCCCGTCGCGGCGATGATGGTGTTGTCCTTCAACGGGCCTTTCTGCATATCCTGCACAAAGCCCCCCAGCAGGTCGTGCGCGTAGCGATAGGTATCCAGGTTGAGCGCCAGCGTGTCCGAGCTGGTTTCGCCTTTCCACTGCGCCATATCGAGCGGCACCCGCTTGTAGTCTTTGGGCAGGTCGTACGGGGGATGGTTGGTCGACGTCAGCACAAAGACGAACAAGGGCCGGTCTTTCGGCTGCGCTGCCATGCGTTTTTCCACGTATTTGTAGACATAGCTGTCCCAGACGCCCCAAAGGCCGACGGTGGCATCGGGGTAGGCATCTTTGAGGCTATTGGCGTCAATGACTTCATCAAAACCCTGGATTCTGAGTACGCGGTTCAAATCACGCCAACCCGAGCGCGCCGAGGTGACAAACAAGGTGTCGTAGCCCGCGCGCTTGGCCACCTCGGCCACCGACCACGCCATGGGCTTGCGCCCGGCGTCCCCCATGGTGAGCGGGGTAATGGGAGACGAAAACATGATGGCCTCCAGCGCGGGGTGGGTACCCGGCTGGGCCGATTCGAAGTTGGAAAAGTGGCAGGCCTTGTCCAGGGTCGGGGCCAAGCGCCCCAGCACATCGAACGTGGGGCTCTGGTACAGCATGGGCTCGGCGCTCCAGGACTCCATCAGAAAGAACACCAGGTTTTTCTTCGGGGTTCCGGCGGGCAATGGGTCGTGCTGGTACAGCGCCGCTTTGACATCGGCATCGCTACCATGCGGCAAACCCAGTACCTGGGCAGCGGCTTGGACGGACTCAAAGCCCATGGCCTTCACCCCCACCAACGGATCCGCCAGATTTTGCGACTCACGCCGGCTGTCCCACGCGTACTTGAGCGCAATGACGCCATTGGGCACCATGTCGTTCAGGAATTGGGAGGTGGTGACCGTCAGGTGCTGGCGCTGCAAGGCCATCTCGCGGATGGTGCCCTTGCCGGCAAACACCAGCGCAAAGAACACCACGACCGCCAGCACCAGCTTGATGGCCAGGTGCCGGGTTTGCAGCAGCGCGTCCGGGTTGAGGCTGCGCACGAGACGCCGGTGCAGAGCCACCGACGCCACCGTGAGCGCCGCGGCCAGCAGCAGGGTCCAGATGACAGGGAAATCGCGCCAGATGGTTTGCAGCACGGCGGCGGTGTCATCTTCGACCAGCCCAAACACCAGGGAATCGATGGGTGTCTTGTAGAAGCCGAAGTAATGCAGGTTGACCAGCGACAGCATCACATACAGGAATGCCACGCCGGCCGCAATGCGGCCATGCACCTTGCCCGAGACCCAGGGCAGCACCAGCAGCAGCAAAAACCCGGCAATGGCACTGACCTTCAGGTCAAAGCGGAAACCCTGCACCAGCACGCTGGTGACGTCTGCCGTGGTCGCGTGGTAGCCGCTGGGCCAGAAGTACGCCAGCTGCCCGAGCCGGATGAGCGACAGCGCCACCACCAGCGGTACCACCAGCACCCACGCCCGCATCAAACCGCGGAGGAAACCGCGCAGGGAGCCGTGGGAAAAAGAACGTAGGTGGCGGGCGGCGGCAGACTTCATTACATGGTTTCGGCGAACAACTCTCGACCTATAAGCATACGGCGGATTTCACTGGTACCCGCGCCAATTTCATACAGTTTGGCGTCGCGCCAGAGGCGGCCCAGCGGATATTCATTGATATAGCCGTTGCCGCCATAGATTTGCACGCCCTCGCCGGCCATCCAGGTGGCTTTCTCGGCCGTCCAGAGGATAACGGAAGCGCAATCCTTGCGCACCTGGCGCACGTGTTCAGCCCCAAGCAAATCCAGGTTTTTCGCCACGGTGTAGGCAAAGGCGCGGCCGGCCTGCAGCACGGTATACATGTCGGCCACCTTGCCCTGGATGAGCTGGAATTCGCCAATACTCTGACCAAACTGCTTGCGGTCGTGGATGTAGGGCACCACGTTGTCCATCACCGCCTGCATGATGCCCAGGGGGCCGCCGGTCAGCACCGCGCGTTCGTAGTCCAGGCCGCTCATCAGCACCTTGGCGCCACCATTGACCTGCCCCAGCACGTTGGCCAAAGGCACTTCCACATTGTTGAACACCAGCTCGCCCGTGTGGCTGCCGCGCATGCCGAGCTTGTCGAGCTTTTGCGCAATGCTGAAGCCGGGCATGCTTTTTTCGATCAGGAAAGCGGTGACGCCGCGCGCGCCCAGTTCCGGCTCGCTCTTGGCGTAGACCACCAGGGTGTCGGCGTCCGGGCCGTTGGTGATCCACATCTTGTTGCCGTTGAGCAGGTAGTAGCCGCCCTTGTCCTCGGCCTTGAGCTTCATGCTCAGGACGTCGGAACCGGCACCCGGCTCGCTCATGGCCAGCGCGCCCACATGTTCGCCGCTGATCAGCTTGGGCAGGTACTTGGCGCGTTGCTCAGGGGTTCCATTGCGCTTGATCTGGTTCACGCACAGGTTGGAGTGCGCGCCGTAGGACAGGCCTACGGATGCAGAGGCGCGGGAAATTTCTTCCATGGCAATCATGTGCGCCAGGTAGCCCATGTTGGCGCCGCCGTACTCCTCGCCCACGGTAATGCCCAGCACGCCCAGGTCACCCATCTTGCGCCACAGGTCCATGGGGAACTGGTCGTTCTTGTCGATCTCGGCGGCGCGGGGGGCGATCTCGGCTTGTGCAAACTCGCGCACGGCGTCGCGCAGGGCGTCAATGTCTTCACCGAGTTGGAAATTCAAGCCGGGCAAATTGTTCATGTTGGTCTCCTGGTTGGGATGGGTTGTGGTTATCAATAGGTTTGGGGCACCGGCATCAGCGTTTGCTGCATGACGGCGCAGGGCGATTGGGTGCCGTTGTCGTCCACGTGCAGCACTTCCGCCGTGGTGATGATGAGACGCTTGCCGCCCTTGACCACACGGCCAATGGCACGCAATTCCCCACCCTGGAAGCTGGAGAGGAAATTGATCTTGTATTCGACCGTCACCACTTCCATGCCTTCGGGTGCAAGGGTCAACCCGGCATAGCCGCCGGCGATATCGGCCACCGCCCCCATGGCGCCGCCATGGAAGCCGTCCTGCTGCTGGGTCACCTTGTCGGAATAGGGCAAAACGATTTCAACCAGCCCCGGCTCCACCCGCGCCAGCTGGGCGCCCAAGTGCTGCATCATGCCCTGGCGCACGAAACTGTTGAACACGCGCTGGTAGAGGGCACTCATACTTTGGCACGGCTGGCGGGTTTAGCCGGCTTCCCGATCTTGGCCAGCAGGACGCGGGCTTCCTTCTCGCGGGTCTTGAGCTCGTCCAGGTTGGCCTGCATGTCTGCCATCTGCGCCTCCAGCTGCTTGCGGTGCGCGGCCAGCACGTGCAAAAACTTTTGCAGCTGCGCGCCGGTATCGCGCGGGCTGTCGTACATCTCGATGATTTCCTTGGCTTCGGTCAGCGTCAGCCCCAGGCGCTTGGCACGCAGGGTGAGCTTGAGGCGCGTGCGGTCCCGTCCGCTGTACACGCGGTTGCGCCCCCCCGGTCCGCTGCGCTCGGGCTGCAGCAGCCCCAGATCTTCGTAGAAACGGATGGCGCGGGTGGTCAGGTCGAACTCCCGCGCAAGATCGCCGATGCTGTAGGTGATACTCATAAGTCGTGCGAACAAGGGTGACAGTGCACTGCGCCACAGCCCCCTAGAATGTCCATTTCTGTTGACGTTTACGTAAACGTCAATTATGTAGCAAAAGACCCCCACCATGAACGATCTGGAACGCCAACTCCATTACCCCTTCGGCGAGGCCCTGGCGCCCACCGGCGGCACACTGACCGTGGCACCCGGCGTGAAATGGGTGCGCATGGCGTTGCCCTTCGTGCTGAACCACATCAACCTGTGGCTGCTGCGCGACGAGATGCCCGACCCGCAGGGGACGGGCACCACTGTGCAGGGCTGGAGCATTGTGGACTGCTGCATTCACAAGGAAGAGGCCCAGGCCCAGTGGGAAACCATTTTTGCCAACGAACTCGAAGGCCTGCCGGTCCTGCGTGTCATCGTGACCCACATGCACCCGGACCACATTGGCCTGGCGGACTGGCTGTGCCAGCGCTGGAATGTGCCGCTGTGGATCAGCGCCACCGACTACCAGGTGGCACGCTTTGGCTGCATGGGCCCGACCGCCTTTGGTGGCGACCGGGCGGCTGATTTCTTTGCTGCCCACGGCCTCAACACCCCCGACACCATGGCACAGATCCGGGCCCGCAACAGCTATTTCCCGACGCTGGTGCCTTCCGTTCCGCAGCAGTTTCACCGGATGATGGACGGCGATGTCCTGCGCATTGGCGGTCGCGAATGGCGCTGCATCAGTGGCTACGGCCACGCGCCCGAGCACATTGCCCTGCATTGCGATGCACTCAAGGTGCTGATTGGCGGCGACATGATGCTGCCGCGCATCTCCACCAACGTGAGCGTGTACGAGCAGGAACCCGAATCCAACGCGCTGGCGCAGTTTCTGGATTCGATCGACAAGTTTCTGCCGCTGCCCGCCGACACCCTGGTGCTGCCCTCGCACGGCAAGCCCTTCACCGGGCTGCACCAGCGCATTGCGCAACTGCATGACCACCACCGCGACCGGCTGGCCGAAGTGCTGGAAGCCTGCCAGGCGCGCCCCTGCAGCGCCGCGGACATCCTGCCGGTGCTGTTCAAGCGCCCCCTGGACCTGCACCAGACCACATTTGCCATGGGCGAGGCCATTGCGCACCTGCATGCGCTGTGGTTCCAGGGCACTTTGCGGCGCAACCGGGACGCCGATGGGGTCTACCGGTTCCAGCCCGCCGCCGCGCCGGCCGCAATCTGGGCGTAAGGAATGAAACAGAAAATGCGCAAAAAATACCAGGGAGAGACTATGCATTCACGCTTTTTGGCCACCACCGGCCGTGCCTTGCTTCTAACGGGTTTGCTGGCTATCACCAGCGGCCTTGTTAGTGCGGCAACCACCAGCACCAAATTTGAACCCACCACCCAGCTGCAGGGCACGCCGTTGCAGCTCAACGGTGCCGGTACGCGCTACAAGGTGGTTTTCAGGGTGTACGACATGGCGCTGTACACCCCAAAGAAAGTCGGTTCGCCCGAGGAATTGCTGGCCTTGCCCGGCCCCAAGCGTCTGAGCTTCGTGGCCTTGCGTGAAATTCCGGGCACCGATCTGGGCGTGGCCTTCATCAAGGGCCTGCAAGCCAACTCCACCAAGGAGCAGATGCAGAAAAATGCTGTGTCCACCACCCGCCTGATTGATATTTTTTCCGGTCAGGCCAAGCTGGCGCAAGGTGACACCTTTGCCATGGACTTTGTGCCCGGTATCGGCACCACGTTCTATATTGCCGGCAAAGCACAGGGCGCGCCGGTCGGAGACGCCGAGTTTTTCGGTATGGTGCTCAAGATCTGGGTGGGCTCCTCCCCCGCCGACTTCAAGCTGAAAGACGCTTTGCTCGGACTGGACACCCTGGCGGCACGCTAAAGCCGCTGACGCCTACCACCGCGGAATGGCGTCGTCCTTGAGCTGGCGCCGCAGGACGGCGTAGTCGGGCACCACGGTGCGCACCGCATCCCAGAAACGGGGGCTGTGGTCCATGACCCGCAGGTGGCTGAGTTCATGCGCCACCACGTAATCAATGACGGCGTGGCGGAAATGGATCAGGCGCCAGTTCAACCGGATGGAACCATCCACGCGGGCACTCCCCCAGCGCGTGCTGGCATTGCTCAGACTCAGACGGCTCCACTGCACCTGCAGGAGCGGCGCGTAGTGATCCAGCCGCTGTTTGAAATGGGCCTGCGCCTGGCGCATCAGCCAGGCCTGCACGGCGTCCCGGATCTGCTCGGGTGCGGCGGTCTTGGGCAAGGCCACGCGCAAGGTGCGCACTCCGTTGGCGCCGTCAGCCAGCCCCTCGTCTAGAGGGTCGAGTTGCGCCCCCGCCGCCGAAAAACCGTGGCTGGGGTCCAGCGCCACCACCACCGTGGCGCCGAAGAACGGCAACTGCACGCCATCGCGCCACACGATGTGGGCACTGTCCTGCCGTGCCTGGCGCTCGCGCGCTTCCCCCAGCTTGCGGGTGATCCACGGCGCCTTTTCCTGCAGGGCGGCATCCACCTCCCCCAGGGGCGTCCAGCGCGGGGCCCGCACCACCAGCCCGTCGGGCCCCACTACAAAGCCAATCGTGCGCCGCTTGGCGCGCTGGAACAGGTAGGCCACCACCGCGTCGCCCAAGTGCACCTCGCGGTTGGCGTGGGGATGGGCAAAAGTGGCCGGCGCGGCCGCCTGGCTCACGGGTT
Organism: Rhodoferax sp.; assembly: GCA_049301075.1. Classification (GTDB taxonomy): domain Bacteria; phylum Pseudomonadota; class Gammaproteobacteria; order Burkholderiales; family Burkholderiaceae_C; genus Allorhodoferax. The sequence goes on along the minus strand of JBAQKO010000165.1, from coordinate 9,703 downwards.
GGGCCAACCGGTACGACACGCCAGGGCTGGCGTCTGCTATGGTTTTTGCAGCTACCGGCGCAGTCTGGACGGGGTCCAGCGGCGAAAAAAGGTCCAGGGTGTATTGCAGAAGACCGCGCATGCCAGGCTACCGGGATTCCGCCCGAACCATCACCGGTAAGCGTCCGGGTCCAGGCGGTGCATCTCGGCCTCGATCCAGGCTTCGACCTCCTGCATCAGTTCCCGGTGGTGGCGCCCCTCGCTCGCAATGGGCTTGCCAATCGATACATCCACCACACCGGGCGTCTTGACAAAGGCCTTGCGTGGCCAGCAACGCGCCGAGGTCACGGCGATGGGAATGACCGGCGCGCCGGTCTGCACCGCCAGGCGCGCGCCACTGGTCTCGTACACGCCTTTTTGCCCCCGGGGAATGCGGGTGCCTTCCGGAAACATGATGATCCAGGTGCCTTGTGCGAGTCGCTCTTTGCCCTGCTCCACCACTTTCTTGAACGCCTGGGTGCGCAGGCTGCGGTCGATATGGATCATGTCGAGCCGGCCAATGGCCCAGCCAAAGAACGGCACCTGCAGCAGTTCTTTCTTGAACACATACGCCAGGCGGTGCGGCATGATGGCGGGCATCACAAAGGTCTCGAACGTGGACTGGTGCTTGACCAGCAGCACCGCCGGACTTTTCTCGCCCACCGGCAAGTTCTCCATGCCGGTCACGCGCGTGCGGATGCCCAGGATGATCCGCGCGCTGCCCAGGCTGCTCAAGCCCAGCCAGGCCGCTGCAATGCGATAAAGGGTGGCGCTGCGCACCCCGAACAGGGTTCCCAGCACAATGGTCAGCGAGTACGGAATGACGGTGAGGACCATCCACAGCATGTGCAGGATCGAACGAATAAGGGACATAAGTGAGAAACCAGGGGCCTTCGTCTTCATTGGAGATATTGCTGCACCAGCGCCGGCATCTAGAGCGCGGCCATTTGGGAGGGACGCACGTCCCGGGCTACCAGGTAGTCGGCAAACGCCGCCAGGTCCTGGTGCACCATGGTGTCGGCCGGATAACCCTCGGGCAAGGCCCGGCCCCGGTAGGCGGTCGCCTTGCCGGTAAGCACCAGATGCGGCGCACACCCCACGGAGACACCGGCCACCAGGTCACGCGGGGTATCGCCCACCACGGGAACATCCTGCAGGTCCAGGCCGTAGCGCTCGCCAATCTGCTCGAACAGGCCGGGGCCCGGCTTGCGGCAACGGCAGCCCGCGTCGGGGGCGTGGGGACAGTAGAAGATGGCATCCACCCGCCCGCCCACGGCGGCCAGCAGGGTTTGCATCTTGGCGTGCATGGCGTTGAGTGCCGCCACGTCAAACAGGCCCCGGCCCAGACCAGACTGGTTGGTCGCCACCACCACATGCCAACCTGCATGGTTGAGGCGTGCGATGGCTTCCAGCGCGCCCGGCAGTGGTTGCCACTCGGCTGCCGATTTGATGTAGTCCGCGCTGTCTTCGTTGATGGTTCCGTCGCGGTCGAGAATGACGAGTTTCATGGTGCAGGTCCGGCGGGGCGTTAGCTGGCCAGACGCGACAGATCGGCCACGCGGTTCATGGCATCGTGCAGGCTTTTCAGCAGGCCCTGGCGGTTCAGGCGCAGGTCCAGCTCTTCGGCGTTTACCATCACACCATCAAAGAAGGCATCCACCGGCGCACGCAGCGCCGCCAGCGTTTGCAGCGAGGCGGTGTAGTCGCCGGCCTCGAACTGCGCGTTGGCTTGCGGCACGACGCTCTTGAGCGCGGCGTACAAATCCTTCTCGGCTTGCTCTTTCAGCAGCACATCGCCGACATGGGCATCCACGTCGCCAGCCTTCTTCAGGATGTTGCTGATGCGCTTGTTGGCCGCCGCCAGTGCCGCCGCTTCCGGCAGCGCGGCAAAGGCGCGCACGGCGGTCAGGCGCTTGGCAACATCGCCCAGACGCTGCGGGCGCAGGGCCAGCACGGCGTCGACTTCCTGCGCGCTGTAGCCCTGCTCGCGCAGGGAGCCCGCCAGGCGGTCGTAAATGAATTCGGCCAGGGCCGGGGTGGCATCGCTGATCTTGTCGCCAAAGGCCGGCACGGCACTGGCGAGCAGCGCGTTGAGGTCCAGCGGCAGATCCTTCTCCGTCAGCATACGAACCACGCCCAGCGCGTGACGGCGCAGGGCGAACGGATCCTTGTCGCCGGTCGGCAGGTTGCCGATACCGAACATGCCGACCAGTGTTTCCAACTTGTCGGCCAGAGCCACCACTACAGCTGTCATGTTGCGCGGCAGCTCATCACCGGCAAAGCGCGGCTTGTAATGATCCTCTATGGCATCGGCCACGTCAGCTTCCAAACCGTCGTTACGTGCGTAGTAACGGCCCATGATGCCCTGCAGCTCAGGGAACTCGCCCACCATGTCGGTCAGCAGGTCGGTCTTGGCCAATTGCGCCGCCTTATCGACCTTGTCCATCAGCGACAGATCGCGCAACTGATGTGCAATGGACCGCGCAATCACACGTACTCGCTCCACCCGTTCGCCTTGCGTACCGAGCTTGTTGTGATAGACCACCTTGCCCAGCCCCTCGACGCGCGATGCGAGCGTCTTCTTGCGATCCTGGTCGAAGAAGAACTTGGCGTCAGCCAGACGCGGGCGCACCACGCGCTCGTTGCCGCCGATCACCGCGCTGGCGTCACTCGGGCTGATGTTGCTGACCACCAGGAACTGGTGGGTCAGCTTGCCGGCCGCATCCAGCAGCGGGAAATACTTCTGGTTGGCCTTCATCGTGAGGATGAGGCACTCCTGCGGCACATCCAGGAACTCTTTCTCGAACTGGCAGACCAACACATTCGGGCGCTCGACCAGCGCCGTCACTTCGTCCAGCAAGGCATCGTCCTCGATCGGACGGACACCATTGCCCACCTTGACCGCCGCAGCGGCGAGCTGGCGTGCAATCTCGGCCTTGCGCTCGGCAAACGACGCAATCACGGCGCCATCCTGCCGCAGCGTGGCCGCGTAGCTGTCGGCGTCAGCGATGACCACCTTGTCGACTTTCGCCTCAAAACGATGGCCCTGCGTGGTGTTTCCGGCCGCCAGGCCCAGCACCTTGATAGGCACCACGGTACTGCCGTGCAGCGCCACCAAGCCGTGCGCCGGGCGCACGAAATGCACACTGCTCCAGCCGGGCAAGGCGCAGCCGGTCTCCAGCTGGTAGCTCATGACTTTGGGGATGGGCAGCTTGGCAATGGCCTCTTCCACCGCTTTTTGCAGGCCGGTGTCCAGCGTGGCGCCGGTGACCAGGCTGTCGTAGAACAGGGCTTCGGTTTTGCCATCGGGCGCACGTTTGAGCGCTGCGACCGCAGCCACGGGATCAGACAGGTCCGCGCCCAGGGCTTGCAGTTTTTTCAGCAATGCGGGCGTGGCCTTGCCGGACGCGTCTAGCCCCACCGTCACCGGCATGAGTTTTTGCTGCACGGCCTGGTCTTCGGCCTTGAGCCAGACGTGCGTGACGTGGGCGGCCAGTCGGCGCGGCGAAGCATAGGCGGTCGTTACCGAATGGGCGCCTGCCAGGCCCTGCGCCTTGAGTTGGTCGGTCAGTTGGGTGGCGAACGCATCGCCCAGTTTCTTGAGCGCCTTGGGCGGCAACTCTTCCACAAACAGTTCAACGAGAAGATTTTTGGTGGTCATGTTCTTGTCTTTCGCCGGCCCTCAGGCCGCCTTCTTCGTCATCTGTTCGACCCATTCGCGCGGGGCCATGGGGAAGCCCAGGCGCTCACGGCTCTCGAAATAGCTCTGGGCCACGGCGCGGGCCAGGTTGCGAATGCGTCCGATATAGGCGGCGCGCTCGGTCACGCTGATGGCGCCCCGTGCATCCAGCAAATTGAAGCTGTGCGCGCACTTGAGGACCTGTTCGTAGGCTGGCAGTGCCAGCTGCTGTTCCATCAGGTGTTTGGCCTGTTTTTCGTGCGCCGTGAAAGCCGTAAACAGGAAATCAGCGTCGCTGTGCTCGAAGTTGTAGGTGGACTGCTCCACCTCGTTTTGCTTGTAGACGTCGCCATAGGAAAGGCCTTCGGTCCAGGTGAGGTTGTAGACGTTGTCGACACCCTGCAGGTACATGGCCAGGCGCTCCAGACCGTAGGTGATCTCGCCGGTGATGGGCTTGCAGTCGATGCCACCCACCTGCTGGAAGTAGGTGAACTGGGTGACTTCCATGCCGTTCAACCAGACTTCCCAGCCCAGTCCCCAGGCACCCAGCGTCGGATTCTCCCAATCGTCTTCCACAAAACGAATGTCATTTTTCTTCAGATCGAAGCCCAGCGCTTCCAGCGAGCCGAGGTACAACTCCAGGATGTTGCTGGGTGCGGGCTTGAGCACCACCTGGTACTGGTAGTAGTGTTGCAGGCGGTTCGGGTTTTCGCCATAACGGCCGTCCTTGGGGCGGCGGCTGGGCTGCACATAGGCGGCCTTCCACGGCTCTGGCCCCAACGCTCTTAAAAACGTGGCGGTGTGCGATGTTCCGGCACCGACTTCCATGTCATAGGGTTGCAGCAAGGCACAGCCCTGTTCGGCCCAGTAGGCCTGCAATTTCAGGATGATTTGTTGGAATGTGAGCATGCCCCGATTTTACAGGGGCAGAACCCTCAGCGCCCCTTGGCAGGTCTTGCGCGAGCAGCTATTAAAACAATAGCAACCGCCAGCACCCACAGCGGCGACAACCCGAAGCGCGCCACCCACCAGGCAAAGGGCGTCGTGCCGGTGCGGCCCTGCACTTCTCCGGTCAGCACGCCGCGGGTGTAGCGGGGCAGGGAATGGGTGACACGGCCGGTGTGGTCAATGATGACGGTGGCGCCGGTGTTGGTGGCGCGCAGCATGGGCCGCTCAAACTCCAGCGCGCGCATGCGGCTGATCTGCAAATGCTGATCGATGGCCACCGTGTTGCCGAACCAGCCGATGTTGCTGACGTTCACCAGGATGGTTGGGGCTGCCGCAGGGTCGATAAAACGGGCCCCCAACTCTTCGCCAAACAGATCCTCGTAGCAGATATTGGGCGCCAGGCGCTGTCCCTTCCAGAGGAGCGAAGCCTGCCCCACCGCACCCCGGTTGAAGTCGCCCAGAGGGATATCCATCAGTTGTGTGAACCACTTGAACAGGGGCGGAATGAACTCGCCAAAGGGCACCAGGTGGTGCTTGTCGTAGCGCCAGACCGGAGCCTGCCCCGGCGCAAAGCCCAGCACGGCATTGGTGTAGCCCTGCGCATAGCTGCCCCAGGGGAACCCCACCAGGGCAGCTTGCGCACCCTGGGCAAAGCGGGCCTGCAAGGCTTCCCAGTATTGTGGTGGAAGCTGTTGGGGCAACAGGGGAATGGCGGTTTCTGGCGCCACCACCAGATCACCCTGGCTGGCCTGCAACTGCTCGCCGTACCACTGCAAGGCCAATGGCACACCAGAGCCCGGCTGGAACTTCTCGTCCTGGGGAATGTTGCCCTGCAAGAGGGTCACCGTGAGATTGCCTGCCGGTGCAGACCAGGAGCCCGGCCAGACGGCCGGCAACAGCGCCCCGGTTAGCACGGCAACCGCGATGCCCGCGCGCTGCAGGGTGGATGCCCGGGGGAACACCACCAGAGCAGCCGCCAGCCAGGCCGCCAGCGCGCCCATGCCATATGACCCCACCCACGGCGCGTAGGCCGCCAGGGGCCCGGTCAGGTGCGCGTAGCCCACGGCCCCCCAGCCAAAACCGGTGAGCCAGGTACCGCGGGCCAGTTCAGCCATGGTCCACAGCGCCGCAAAGGCCAGGCTCACGCCCGACGCCTTCGCACGAACCAGGTGCCAGTACACCGCGCACGCGGCCGCGTAGTACAGGCCCAGCGCAGCGGCCAGCGCCGCAATGGCCGCCGCCGCCAGCAGACCATGCAGGCCGGCATAGGTATGCATGGCGACGTAGAGCCACCAGAACGTGGCGCTCAGCCAGATCGTGGCAAACAGCAAGCCCATGGCCCCGGCCTGCCGGCCGTTGGTGCAGCGATGCAACACCCAGACCAGTGCGGCCATGGCCAGGCATTGCAGCCACCACAACGGCTGACCTTGGGGAAAAAGAGCGTCAAATGGCCATGCAACGCTTGCAGCTTGTGCGCAGGCAGCTATAAAAAGAATAGCGTAGTTCATGCAGCCTGGCACCGGGGCGCCGCATCGCGTTCAAGCGCAGGCATGGAGTCAGGTGGCCGTGTCCGCCACCGGCGCCACCTTGAACCACTTCACGGCACCGCCCTTGGTGTGCAGTACCACGAAGTCCAGACCGCCCAGGGTGTAACGCTCGCCGCGTTTGGGCACATGGCCCATCTCGTGTGCAATCAGGCCGCCAATGGTGTCAAACTGGTCCTCGGGGTCCTCTGCGGCAAGGGTTACGGAGAACGCGTCGTTGACCCGCTCAACAGGCGTGTCGCCACTGACCCGGTAGGTGCGGTCCGCCAGCGCAAAGATGTCGCCCTCGTCTTCCGCGATATCGAACTCGTCCTCGATCTCACCGACGATTTGCTCGAGCACATCTTCAATGGTGATGAGACCGGCAACCCGGCCAAACTCGTCGATCACGATGGCCAGGTGATTGCGGTTGCCGCGGAATTCGCGCAGCAAGTCATTGAGGCCCTTGGTTTCGGGCACAAATACGGCCGGGCGCAACAGGGCCCGGATATTGAGCTCGGGCGCCCGCTGTAATTTGAGCAGGTCTTTGGCCATCAGGATACCGATGACGTTCTCCCGCTCTCCCTCGTAAATGGGAAACCGCGAGTGTCCGGTGTCAATGATGGTCTTGAGCAGGGCGTCTGGCGCGGCATGGATGTCGACCAGGTCCATGCGGGTCGCTGGCACCATCACATCGCCAGCGGTCATGTCGGCCATGCGAATCACACCTTCCAGCATGACACGGGATTCGGCCCCAATGATGTTGTTGTCCTCTGCCTCGGCCAGCGTTTCGATCAACTCTGCGGTGGAGTCGGGGCCAGGGTGAATGAACTCGGCGAGCTTGCGCAGGAAGGTCCGCTTGTCCTCCTTGTCGGCAAGCCGCGCGGGATGTGGGTCTGACACTAACGTAAGGGCAATGACTGCCTTTGTTTCGAAGCCCCTAGGATAGCGGATTTGTATGACAGACCGCGCGGCGGCCTCCGCCCGATCTCAGGGCGGGGTACGCCCCTGCGCATCAATGGCATCGCGGCGCACTTGCTGCAAATCGCTCAGGAAGCTCCAGAACTGCTTGGCCTGCACTTTGATGCGGTAGTCCGTCTGGGCCACATGCTCTTCAACCATTTCGGTCATCCGGCTGTCCAGGGTGGGTTTGGGCAGGTGCAGATAGGCTTCCGATTCGGAACCATCCCGCTCCACCGTGGCGCCCGCATTGCTGGCAATTTTCAGCATCGCGGCGTTCTCGCTCAGTGCGTGGATGAACAGGAGGTTGACCCCGTCATTGGCCGCGTGCATGGCCGCACGGTCGAACAAACGGGCGCCGTAGCCCTTGCCACGCGCACTGGGCAGTACCGAAACGCCGAACTCTGCGCACGATTCGTAGCCACCGTCCTTGGCGTAGGCCAGGTGGGCCATCGCAATCAACTCCAGCTTGCGGTTATAAATACCGAATATGTCGTCGCGCTCGAAGTCCAGTCCCTCCACATAGCGCTGGATTTGCGCATCCTGCGCCAGGTAGCCGAAACGCAGATAGCGATCCCGATCCTCCAACGCGAGCAGGTGCTGCGCAATGCGGTCACGGTGGTTGGCGCCCAGCGAGCGGATGGGCACCACGTAGGGGGTCGATCGGCTAACGCCCTCCCCGCCTGCGCGTCCCAGTGGCGGGCGCCAAAAGTCCATCCCAACGCCCCAAGAGGCCTTAATCAAATTGCTGGCATCAAACATAGGTCAAATATAAGGGTTATCCCTAGTATTGACACTCCAGAGTGGTATTTTTTATCGCAAGGTGTTGATCGGCCCAAATAATAGAGATGGCCGTTGCACTGCCATCCAACGTCTAGAGGGATCTTTTACGATAGTAAACACTTACATTTACGATGTATCTGATACTGACAAGCGGGCTTTTCGATACGGTCTCTTCCCGAATGCAGACCGACCACCGATACACTTGTCCCACCTATGGATGCTGCACACACGATTCGCGACGCCGTTGCACGGGTAGAGGGCTTGCGCTTGCAGGCACAGTCGAGACCCGATCTACACGCCGCCACAATGGCCATCAAGCGATTTCAGGCACGGCGCTTTGCCGGCACTTACGCGGACCTAATTGACTCGCAGGAATACGGTGGTGCCACCCGTTTTTTCCTGGAGGAGCTGTACAGCGACCAGGACTACTCCCAGCGGGATGCCCAATTCGGACACATCGCCGGCGCGCTGCAGACGTTCTTCCCCACCCAGGTCGTCGCTACAGCTGTGTCCTTGGCGCACTTGCACGTATTGACAGAGGAACTCGACCATCAGATGGCCGTTGCGTGGATGCGGGAAAACAATCCAAGAGACGCCGATGACGTTGGCCGCTACATGCGTGCCTGGAAGGCCGTAGGCCACGCGGAAGACCGCAAACGCCAATTGGAGGACGTCCTGTCCGTAGGCAGCGAACTGGATCGCCTGACGCGAACACCCGGACTGCGCCTGATGCTCAAGATGATGCGCCGCCCCGCCATGGCAGCGGGTCTTGGTTCCCTGCAGAGCTTTCTTGAAACCGGATTCGATACTTTTCATGGCATGTCCGGCAAAGGCACCCACGCCAAGGCCTTTCTTCAACAGATCCATGACCGGGAGTCGCGCTGGATAGACCAACTATTCAGTCCAGACGCCGCGGCCTGCGCAGGTGAGCTGCATCGCTGTTTACCATAGACGGCTTAGTGTGCTCCTTCCGGCATGCATACCATCCGCCCTTCATTCAACTTACCCAGTGTTTTCTTCCATGCGCTACACGTTTCCCCCCGGTGTCCATGTATTTGAACGCGGCTGGCTGTCGTCCAACAATATCTTGCTGGTGGGCAAGGACGAATCTGTGCTCATAGATAGCAGCTACTGCACGCACAGCGCGCAAACCCTGCAATTGGTCCAGTCCACGCTGGGCACGCGCCCATTGGATATTTTGCTCAACACCCACTTGCACAGCGACCACTGTGGTGGCAACGCAGCCCTGCAAGCGCATTACCCCGGCCTTCAGACGTGGATACCTCCAGGCCATTCTGCCGAGGTGGCACGCTGGGATGTGTCCGCACTCACCTACGAAGCAACCGGGCAAGAATGCCCCCGCTTCCGGTTTGACGATCTCCTGGTACCGAACTCTTCGATCACGCTTGCCCATCAGATTTGGCAAGTTCACCCCGCCGGGGGGCATGATCCGCATTCGGTTGTACTCTTCCAGCCGGAGCACGGCATCCTGATCTCTGCAGACGCCCTCTGGGAAGAGGGCTTTGGTGTGGTGTTTCCTGAACTGGAAGGCGTGGATGCGTTTGACGACGTATCGGAAACGCTAGACCTGCTGGAATCATTGCGACCCAAGGTGGTCATCCCCGGACATGGGCGGCCCTTTACCGATGTGGCGAAGTCCCTGCACACGGCGCGGAGTCGTTTGGCCTTCTTTATAGAGAATCCACACAAGCACCACCAGTACGCCGCCAAAGTACTCCTGAAGTTCAAGTTGCTCGACTTGCGAGCCTGCAGCATGCAGGACCTCCTAGAG
>JBAQKO010000164.1:0-4008 GCA_049301075.1 Rhodoferax sp. | reverse complement strand
CCCTGTGCCGACAGGATGAGGGTCATGAACGGGCCAATCAGCATGCCGCCGCCCACGCCCAGCAAGCCCGCCAGAAAACCGGTCACCAGACCGAGAGCGGCCAATTCGAGAAGCAGGAGAGGGGCGGGCATGGGGGGGAATAAGGTGTCTGCGAATGCCACCGGACCGGCATCCTGAACCGGGGGTTCAGGTGGGCGAGGTCAGCACCAGCTTTGGGTTCATCTGACGCGAGATGATCACGCTAGCTGGGCAATGTTCCAAGCCCGGGCTCAATGAGCATTGGTTCAAGGAAATATAAAGCCCGGCATGCACCGCAGACACCGCCGATTGTAGGCGCAACGCCCCCCGGCGTGTGGGTGCTGCGTGCGCGTTACAGCAGGCGGCCGTCTTCGCCCAGGGCCAGATCCAGCCGCTCCAGAAGAGAGAGCAGCTGCCCGTTGCCGTTGCTGGCTTGCCCGTTGGCAGGGCGGGCCTCGGCCGCAGGTGCCGCCACCGCCGCCGGGGGCTGATCGGCCACGTCGAACGCCAGGTTCAGGGCCGCCAGCACCGCGATGCGGTCGCGTGCGCGCACCTTGCCGGCGTCGCGAATCTTGCACATGGCGGTGTCCACGCGTTCCACGGCTTCGAGCAGGCGGGCCTCTCCACCCTCGGGACAGCCCAGCAGGTAGCTCTGTCCCATGATTTGAACTTCAAGCTGTTTCATGGTGTGTCTTTGGGCGTTGCGGTCGCTTCCGGCAGTTTGTCCAGCAGGGCGTCCACCCGGGCTCGCGCGGCGCCCAGGCGCGATTTCAAGGTGTCGCGTTCCTGGGTCAGGGCCTCTACCTGGTGGGAGAGCAGGGCGTTGGTGCGCTGCAGTTCGTCGTAGCGCACCAGCAGGCGCTCAACGCGCTCGGCAATTTGGTCGATGTGGGTCTGATTCGCCATAGATTGCGCATTGTAGGGTTTGCGCAAGCCAGAGCGGCGTAAAATGCGCGGGTTGGTGCTCGCGGTGTGGTTCACACACCGCAGTTCAACGGGAAGCAGGAGGGAGACGCTGTCGCCAGCCAACCTAACCTGCGCTGCCCCCGCAACGGTAAGTGGACGAATCCCCGCGATTTCGCTCCCATCACAGCCACTGAGCGTTTTGAACACGCGCTTGGGAAGGCGATGGGAGTTGCTCCACCAGCCCGGATACCGGCCAACGAGGTGGAGGTGCGCCATGCGCACCGCTGTAGTGCTCAAGCCCAGGCGGGGAAGCCAGGGAGAGTTTCCAGTCGGGTTTTTTCCATGAAATTGAGTTTTTTCCGCGTGCGTTCATACGCCGTTACCGTGGTTTTGTCTGCGTGCTTCGCTGCGCAGGCGCAAGTGGCATCGCCTGTGGTGCTGAAAGAGGTAGTGGTTACGGCCACCCGGGTCGAGCAGCCGTTGAGTGACCTGGTGGCAGACGTCACCATCGTGGACCGCGATGCCATTGAGCGCAGCGGTGTCTCCGGCGTGAGCGATGTATTGCGTCGCCTGCCGGGCGTCGAGATGGTCCGCAATGGCGGGATTGGTGGCACCACCAGCGTCTATATTCGCGGCTCCGAAACGCGGTTTACGGCCGTGTACGTCGATGGCGTGCGGGTAGATTCGCAATCAACAGGTGGAGCCAGCTGGGAAGGCTTGCCGCTGGCGCAGATTGACCGCATCGAAGTGCTGCGCGGCTCTGCCGCAGCGGTGTACGGTTCGGACTCGCTGGGCGGGGTGATCCAGATCTTCACCCGCAAGGGCGAAGGCGCCTTCTCCCCCTATGTAGCCGTGGGCGCCGGAACCTACGGCACGAGTTCCCTGAACATGGGGTTCAGTGGCGCCGACGGTGACTGGGACTATGCACTGGGCGCCGCCGCCGAAAGCAGCCGGGGGTACAACTCGCGCTCGACGGCGACCGCCAACCCTGATGACGACGGCTACCGCAACCAGTCGGGCAACCTGCGGGTGGGACTCAATGTGACCCCCCAGCAGCACCTGGAGGGCACGCTGCTGTACAGCGACCTGACGTCGCAGTACGACAGCTCACCCACCAAAGACGACCTGAGTCTGCATCTGCTGCAAGCCACCGGCTTGAACTGGAAAGGGCGCTGGAGCGATGCCTACAGCACCACCGTGAGTGTGACCGATACGCTGGACCGCTATGAAACCACGCCCAGTGTCTACCTGTCTACCACCCGGCTGCGGGGCTATCTGTTCCAGAACGAATACCGCCTGGGCCAACACCTCATCACGGGCGCACTGGAGCGGCGCGAAGACAACCTGAACAATGCCAGCACGGCACCCCGGGATACCAGCCGCTTCCAGAATGCGCTGGCCTTGGGATATGGCTGGCACGGCTCCCTGCACACGGTGCAGCTCAATGTGCGGCAGGACCAGGACAGCGAATTCGGTGCGCAAAACACCGGTAGCGCGGCCTGGGGACTGGCCCTGACGCCCCAGTGGCGGGCCACGGCCTCGGTCGGCACGGCGTTCCGCGCGCCGACCCTGTTCCAGCGCTTCAGCACCTACGGCACGCCGGACCTGCAACCCGAGAGCAGCCGCAACGTGGAGTTTGGTGTGCGCTACGCCCAGGGAAGCAGTCTTTTTTCCGTCACCACCTACCTCAACCGGGTGACCAATTTGATCACCTACGTGTCGGGTAACGGTAGTTGCACCAACGGCCAGGCCCCGGTGCTCCCGGCGTTCCGGGGCTGCTATGCCAACACGGCCGAGGCCCAGTACCGGGGCGTGACCTTTGCGGCCGAGCATACGCTGGGGGCCTACCAGTGGCACGGCTCGCTGGACCTGCAGGACCCCCGTGATAGCATCACCGGCAAACTGCTGGCCCGCCGCGCCACCCACCATGCGGTGATTGGCGTGGACACCCACATCAGCAGCTGGTCGGTCGGTGCCGATGCCCAGTTGTCGGCCCTGCGTTACGACGATGCGGCCAATACCGTGGTCCTGCCGGCGTATACCGTGATCAACCTGTCGGCCCAGAACCGCGTGGCTCGCGACTGGACCCTGCTGGTGCGCGTGGACAATGCCACCGACACGGTGTACCAGCTGGCCAATACCTATGTCACGCCCGGGCGTAGCCTGTACGTTGGCCTGAAGTGGGCCCCGTAGACTGCCAATTGCCATGACTTCCGCCGTTTCCTGTCCCGCCATCCTGATTGCTGCCCCGGCCTCCGGCCAGGGCAAGACCACCATCACTTCGGCGTTGGCGCGTCTGCATACCCGCCAGGGGCGCCGCGTGCGGGTGTTCAAGTGCGGGCCGGATTTTCTGGATCCCTACTGGCACACCCTGGCCAGTGGTGCGCCGGTCTACCAGATGGACCTGTGGATGACCGGCGAGGCCGATTGCCGCGCGCGCCTGCATGCGGCCGCCGAGGAGGCGGACCTCATCATTGTGGAAGGTGTCATGGGGCTGTTCGATGGCGAGCCCAGTGCGGCGGACCTGGCGCAGCGCTTTGGCCTGCCGGTGCTGGCGGTGGTGGACGCCTCCAGCATGGCGGGCACCTTTGGTGCGTTGGCGTTTGGCCTGCAGCATTACCGCCCCAACATGCCCTGGGCCGGGGTGTTGGCCAACCGCGTGGCCAGCGCGCGCCATGCCGACATGCTCTTGCGCAGCGTGCGCGACCCCGCGCATTTCATGGGCGCGGTGATGCGCAACGCGGCCATGACCCTGCCGGAGCGCCACCTGGGCCTGACGGTGGCCAGCGAAGTCACGGACGCCATGGAGCGGCTCGACGCAGCGGCCGATGCGCTGGCCAGCACCCCGCTGGGGCAGATGACACCGGCCGATCTGCAGCGCTGGGCGGTGGACTTTGCGGCGCCCGATACGCCTGACGCAACCGTACCCGCGCTTCGGGGCAAGACCATTGCCGTGGCGCGGGACGCGGCCTTCTGCTTCATCTACGCGGCCAATCTGGACACCCTGCGCAACCTGGGCGCCGAGCTGGTTTTTTTCTCGCCGCTGGCGGACGCCGCACTGCCACCGTGTGACGCGCTGTGGAT